>CAYSUO010000006.1:0-69788 GCA_964434325.1 uncultured Ruminococcus sp. | reverse complement strand
CGTCTATCGCTCGTCAGCCGTCGATTTCTGCTCTAAATCCGTCAAGCCTCCGCGTAGGTGTCTCATTAAAAATTCGCTTTTTACTGATTTTACCGTGGTTTTATCCACAAAACTTGTTTTATTGAATTTTTAATGAGACACCCCCTAACTTTTTAGATGCGAGCTTGAAATTCTTTGAATTTATTTCAATTTATGCTCTTTTCCATCTCCGAGTTCTGCTCTAAACTAAGCGAGCTTCAAAGGCGCTTCGCGCTCGTATTCTCGTCATATTTTCGACAAGGTCTCCATCACGTAGTCGCCAAAAGCGCGGCACGTTGCGCCGTCGGGGCGCCCCGTAACGCGGAGGCGCTTCTCCTCAAAGGTGCATATATCGAGGGCGCGTTCAAGGCGATCCGCCCTCTCCTGATACCCGATATGGGAGAGGAGCATAACGCAAGCGCGAAGCATCGATGAGGGGTCGGCATACTGTGCGCGCCCCTCGTTGACCATGCGCGGCGCCGAGCCGTGTATCGCCTCAAACATGGCGTACCTCTTGCCGATATTGGCACAGCCAGCCGTGCCCACTCCCCCTTGGAACTCCGCCGCCTCGTCGGATATTATATCGCCGTACAGGTTAGGGAGCAGAAGTATCTGGAAGTCGCGGCGGCGCTTCTTGTCCACCAGCTTCGCCGTCATGATATCCGCGTACCACTCGTCGGTCACTATCTCTGGATAAAGCTCCGCCACGCGGTGGCAGTCTTCGAGGAAATTGCCGTCCGTCGTCTTGATAACGTTCGCCTTCGTCACCAGGGAAACGCGGCGATATCCGTTCTTGCGCGCATATTCGTAGGCGAGGCGCGCTATCCTCTCTGAGCCCTGCTTCGTCGTCACGGTGAAATCAACGGCAACGTCGTCCGTCACGTTGAAGCCCGAGGAGCCGACCGCGTAGCCGCCCTCGGTGTTCTCGCGGAATATGCACCAGTCTATCCCCTCCTCGGGCACCTTGACGGGTCTGATATTGGCGAAGAGATCGAGCGCCTTTCTCATCGCCACGTTCGCCGATTCGATGTTCGGCATGCCGCTTCCCTTCTGCGGCGTCGTCGTCGGTCCCTTCAAAATTATCTCGCAAGCTTTCAGCTTTTCCATCACGTCGTCAGGAATGCCCTTGTTGTGCACTATGCGGTTTTCCAGAGTCAATCCCTCGATGTCGATAAACTCTATCTTGCCGCGCTTCACCTCGTCCGCAAGCATGGCTTCGAGCACGCGCCGTGCCTCCGCCGTTATCGTCGGGCCGATACCGTCGCCACCGCAAACGCCTATTCTGATGGTTTCAAGCGCCTCGTAATCGACGAAATCGCCTTGCGCCTTCATTGCCTCAACGCGCGCCAGCTGACCTTTGAGAATGGCTCTGAATTTTTCGCATGCCTCGTCGAGGCGCTTTTCATAATCGGTATTCATAGTAAACCTTCCTTTACATTATACTATCTATGGGTTTGACCTGTATTTATGCCTTTTCATTCTTTTCGGCTTCCGCCCTCGTGTAGTTGAGCAAGCCGCCCGCGAGAAGTATTTTGCGCCCGCGCTCCGTGATATTCAGGGCAAGCTCTATTTCCGCGCCGCGCGTCACGTCTTTGAGCAGCACGCTCGTCGCCCCCGAGACCGCCTCGGCGAAGCCCTCGATGCAAAGCTCGTCGCCCTCCTCGATGCCCTCGTAGTCATCGGGATTGGCAAGCGTCAATGGAACTATGCCGAAGTTGATAAGGTTGGCGACGTGTATGCGCGCGAAGCTCTTCGCGACGACCGCTTTAATTCCGAGATAGAGCGGAACGAGCGCCGCGTGCTCGCGCGACGAGCCCTGCCCGTAATTCTGCCCGCCGAGAATGACCCCGCCCCCCAGCGCCTTTGCACGCTCGGGGAAGCCTTTATCGCAAACCGTGAAGCAGAACTCGGAGAGCTTAGGAACGTTGGAGCGATAGGGGAGCACCTTGGTGCCCGCTGGCATTATGTGATCGGTCGTGATATTGTCGCCCACCTTTAAAGCGACTCGCGCTTCGAGCCGCGCTTGCGGTGCCTTGCCCGACGGAATGGGCTTGATGTTGGGTCCGCGCACGACCGTGAGGCTCTTGGCGCTCTCGGGATCGGCGGGCAGCTCTATGAGATTGTCATTTATCGAAAAATGCTTCGGAATTTCAACACGGGGTGCCACACCCAGCGTTCGCGGATCAACGAGAACACCCGCGACGGCGGAAGCGGCGGCAACCTCGGGGGAAACGAGATAGACCTCGGCGTCCGCCGTGCCGCTTCGCCCGAGGAAGTTGCGATTGAAGGTCCTCAGACTGACGCCGCGCGAGCTTGGTGAAAAGCCCATACCGATACAGGGGCCGCAGGCACATTCAAGAATGCGCGCACCCGCGTCGATAAGGTCCTTTAAGGCGCCGCACTCGGCGAGCATCGTGTAGACCTGCTTCGAGCCTGGGGATATCGAGAGGCTAACGTCGGGGTGCACGGTCTTGCCGCGGAGCATTGCCGCCACCGTGAGCATATCGAGCATGGAGGAGTTGGTGCAGGATCCAATGCACACCTGATCTATCTTCATACCCGCAAGACTTGACACGGGTTTAACGTTGTCGGGGCTATGTGGGCACGCCGCGAGCGGCACGAGTGCCGAAAGGTCTATCGTGTATTGCTCCGCGTATTCCGCGTCATCGTCGGCGGTGAGCTCCGTGAAACACTCGCCGCGCCCCTCGGCTTCGAGAAATTCGCGCGTCACGTTGTCGGATGGGAAGATGGAGCTCGTTGCCCCGAGCTCCGCGCCCATGTTCGTTATCGTGGCTCTTTGCGGCACACTCAAAGTGGAAACCCCAGCCCCCGTGTATTCTATTATCGCGCCGACGCCGCCCTTGACGCCGAGAAGGCGCAAGACTTCGAGTATAACGTCTTTGGCTCCCACGTAGTCCGAGAGCTTTCCGACGAGCTCCATTTTTATTATTTTCGGCATCGCGATGTAGTAGGTGCCGCCCCCCATGGCGACCGCCACGTCGAGCCCGCCCGCACCCATGCCGAGCATGCCGAGCCCGCCCGCGGTGGGGGTGTGGCTGTCAGAGCCGATGAGCGTTTTGCCAGGGGCGCCGAAGCGTTCGAGGTGCACCTGGTGGCAAATGCCGTTCCCAGGGCGCGAAAAGCGTATTCCGTGCTTCTTTGCCACCGTCTGTATGTAGCGATGATCGTCCGCATTTTCAAAGCCCGCTTGCAGGGTGTTGTGATCCACGTAGGCGACCGAGAGCTCCGTCTTCACCCGCTCCGTCCCCATCGCCTCAAATTGAAGGTACGCCATCGTCCCCGTCGCGTCCTGCGTCAAGGTCTGGTCTATCTTTAAGCCGATCTCCGTGCCGACTCGCATTTCGCCCGACACGAGATGGCTCTTGATTATTTTCTCCGCTATCGTATATCCCATTGTGTGTTTCCTTTTCTTAAATTTAAATGTTCTTCGTGCGCGCGCCAAGTGCCGCTACAACGTTTTCGAGCGCCCTTTCCACGTGGCGCGAGGTCAGCTCGTCGGAGAGCGCCGCGTTGCCGCTTTCAATGGCGGCAAGTATTTCCGCGTGCTCCTCCGCGGAGCGCTCCAAGCGCCCCGCCACGGAAAGGGAAAGCTTGCGATAAGCCTTTATCTTGCGGTGTAGCTCCGTCAAGATAGCTTCAAGCTGTCTGTTCCCCGCCGCGCGATAGATTATATGGTGAAACTCGGTGTCGAGCTCCTTCACGTGCTCCGCGTCGCCCCGCCTTATGTAAAACTCCGAAAGTTCGACGCAAGCCCGAAGCTCCGCCAGCCCTTCCTTCGATATGCTTTTCGCGGCGGCGGCGGAAGCGAGCCCTTCGAGGCGGCGGCGTATCTCGTAGATATCGACGAGGTCCTTTTCATCGATCCCGATGACGACTGCGCCCCTGTTGGGTGTTATATCGACGAGCCCATCCTCCGCCAAGCGGTGAATCGCGCTCCGTATCGGCGTTCTACTCGCGCCGAGGCGTTCGGAGAGCGCCAGCTCGGTGAGCGCCGCCCCCTTAGGCAGGGCGCCAGAAAGTATCTCCTCTTCGAGCGTCAAGAACACGCGCTCTTCGAGCGATGAAGCCTTTGTCTCCTTCATCTCGGCTCACCGCCGTGCTTCTCGTAGAATTCGGGAGCCGCCGCCGATATTATGAGGCGAAGCTCATCGTCGCCCATGAGCGTCGTTCTTCCGTCGGAATACGCCTTATCGACCTCCGCCTTCACACGTACCACAACGTCGTCCTGCTTTGAAAGCCGCTCGCCCTCCGTGAGGCGGAAGTGCTTGTTTATCCAGTAGGCGATGCCCGCCGCCCCCGAGGTATTTGATATGGCGACCTCGGATGGGCGATTGAGTATCTTTTCCGTGTTGAATATGTTGTATATCTCCGTGTCCTTCATCAGTCCGTCCGCGTGGATCCCAGCGCGCGTCACGTTGAAATTGTCGCCGACGAAGGGGGTCATGGGCGGTATATCGTAGCCCAGCTCGCGCTGGAAATACTCCGCGAGCTCCGTTATCGCGGTGGTGTCCATTCCGTCGAGCGTGCCGCGTAGCGCGGCATATTCTATCACCATGGCTTCAAGGGGTATGTTGCCCGTTCTTTCGCCTATCCCGAGCATGGAGCAGTTGACGCCTGAGGCACCGTAGAGCCAGGCGGAGACCGCGTTGGTAACGCCGTGATAAAAATCGTTGTGGCCGTGCCATTCAAGAAGCTCGGAGGGAACGTCCGCATAGTGGTGCAGACCGTATACGATGCCTGGGACGCTTCGCGGCAAAGCGACACCAGGGTATGAAACGCCGTAGCCCATCGTGTCGCACATTCTTATCTTGACGGGAATGCCCGCCTCCTTGGAAAGCTCGTTCAGCTCGTTCACGAAGGGGACGACGAAGCCGTAAAAATCGGCACGGGTTATGTCCTCCAAGTGGCAGCGCGGCGTAATGCCCGCGTCGAAGGCATTCTTAACGACACCGAGATAGTGGTCCACCGCCTCACGGCGCGAAAGCCCCAGCTTTTTGAATATGTGGTAATCGGAGCAAGAGACGAGAATGCCCGTTTCTTTTATCCCGATATCGTGGACGAGCGCAAAGTCCTCCTTTTTCGCCCTTATCCACGTCGTTATCTCGGGGAACTCGTAGCCGAGCTCCATGCATTTTTCGAGCGCTTCCCTGTCCTTTTTACTGTAAACGAAAAACTCGCTCTGCCGTATCACGCCGTTTTTGCCGCCGAGCCGCGCTATGAGCTTGTATATATCGACGACCTGCTTCACCGTGTACGGCGCGCGTGACTGTTGCCCGTCGCGAAACGTCGTGTCCGTTATCCATATATTTTCGGGCATATCGAGCGGCACGTGCCGATGGTTGAACGCCACCTTCGGTATCTCATCGTAGGGGTATATCTCGCGATAAAGATTCGCCTCGTCCACATCCTGCAAGGAGTATTTGTACTGTGATTGCTCAATCAAATTGCTGTGAGGATTTTTTAGTATCATAGGTAGCTCCCTTCTTTTCTGTCGAGTCCCGTCAAGCGCACTTAAACCGTCTCGCAAATTGTATTCTTGTATACAATATATGCGCTCCTATTATACTATATGCAAAACGGAATGTCAAGAACTTTTTAAAGCGCCGATGTGAGATGTGATCCATTCTTTTTTTATCTTTTTGGTCTCACATCATTGACAAATGTACATTTAAAGCGCCGATATGCGCCATCGTATCGTTACAATGTTGTGAGGAAAAAGTGATTGAATTATTTTAGATGTTTTGTGAAGCACACCGAATTTAAAAACGTGTGAAGTCCGACCGAAGCCTTCTTCACACGTTTTGATATATATTTAATTTTGCCACGTGCAAAGACGCGTGCAAGGATAGCAAGGCTCACTATAAAACAAAATTCCGCGGCAATTTCACTTGAAAGGGTATCTCATTAAAATTTCAATAAAAACAGGGCTTTCAAGGCAAAACCACATTGAAATAATAAAAGCGAATTTTTAATGAGACACACCCGAGAGCTTTTCACGGGCTTATCTTCGGCGACCCACGCGCCGCACCGCCGCGGTGCCAAGCGCCGTTCCACTGCGGAACGCCTCTATGACGCGCCGCGCCTCGGCGCGCGTCTCCGTGGTGAAAATGAAATGGCGAATGCCGACGTTCATCTCGTCGAGCTCGCGGCGCCTGTCGCCCATATAGGTGACGGCGGAATTTAGTATTATATTTCTGTGCCCGTACTCGCGTATCACGGGGAAGCGCGCCCCCGTCCTATCGGTAAAGGCAGCTTTGCCGCAATTCGAGCACCCGAAGCTCTCCTTCGCGAAGCAGCGCTCCGTCAGCATAAGCGGTATGCGCCCGTAGACTATCGTTCCGCCGCCAACGTCGCGCACCATCGGCAAGCCGAGCTCCGCCGAAAGTATCGCCTCCTCCACGCCCATCGCCTCGTATTCCGCGAGCGCATAGGAATTGCTCACGTTGAGGCGATAGTCTCCCATCGGAATGAGCCCCGCCTCTCGGGCGAGAGTGGGGTGCGCTATGTTGCCAACGAGCGCATAGGTGGCGCCGCGCCGCCGCGCCTCGGAGAGCATAGCGCGCACCTCGGGAAGCTCACGCTCCGTGATGACGGGCGGCATATAGACCCCCTTGGCGAAGCGCGGCACCGCGAGAAATTTATCGAGCGGAACGAAGATCACGGAAAAATACTTCTCCGCCTCCTCGGGTATCGCGGCGGGATCGAAGAAGAGCGCCGTCGAAAGTCTCCTCTGGCGCCGCGTCGGTCGCCGAGGAAGCTCCGCCACACTCCCCTCCTCTCGCGCGCCCTCACCGCCGCCTTCAAGCATTGCAACGGCTTTGCGTCTCAAAAGGTTTATCGCGCTCGGCGCTAAGTTTATCCCCTCGTCGAGCGAGAGCTCCACGTCCGCCTCATCGAGCGAGAAAAACGTATTGCCCATCTTCGCAAGGCGCGAGCGCACCTCGGGCTCCGTGAGCGGAACGCTCAACGCGGGGCTCGGCACGTCGCCAAAAGCGGTAACGGAGCGCCTCGCGAGGGTCAGGGTGAGGCGCGACGGTTTCCCGAGGGCGAGCTCCGCCTGCGCCGTGAGCTTCATCTTCTCGGGCGCGAAGCTGTGCCTCTCGGAGCTCTCGGTATCCTTTTTATCGCTCTCGGAGCGCACCCCCGTCATTTTTTCGGCGATACGTCCCGTAAAATATCCGTCCGTGAAGCCGCCGCGCGAAAAAACGCGAGCGAGCTCGGCGGCCTCCTCGGGGAGAGCGTTTCGCCCCTCGTCGAGCAGGCGCCTGTATATGCGCGTCACGGAATAAACGTAGTCGGGCGATTTCATTCTGCCCTCTATCTTCAACGAGGCGACGCCGCTCGCGATGAGCTCCACCACGTGGCTTGCCAACGAAAGGTCTGAAAGAGAGAGAGGATATTTGCCGTTGTATGGCAGGCGGCAGGGCTGAGCACATTCGCCGCGGTTCCCGCTTCGCCCGCCGACGAGGGCGGACATGAGGCACTGCCCCGAATGAGAAACACAGAGCGCGCCGTGAAGAAATATCTCCGTTTCAAGCGGCGCCACGTCCGTTATCGCGTTGATATCGCAAAGTGGGAGCTCGCGCGCCAAAACGGCGCGCTTGCAACCGAGGCGAAATGCCGCTTCCGCGCCGAGTGCGTTGTGAATGCCCATTTGCGTCGAAGCGTGGATTTCAAGTTCGGGCGCTACGTCGCGAAAAGCCGCGATGGCGCCGAGGTCCGTCATAATGACCGCGTCCACCCCGATATCGCGCAAAAGGCGCGCGTAGTCGCAAAGGGCGGGAAGCTCTCGGTCGTAAACGAGAACGTTGACCGTCACGTAGAGCTTGACCGCGTGTAGGCGGCAATAGACGGCGGCACGGCGCAATTCTTCCTCGTCGAAGTTTTTCGCGTATGCGCGCGCGCCGAAGCTCTTCCCGCCGACGTAGACCGCGTCCGCCCCCGCCGAGACGGCGGCGACAAGCGCCTCAAAGCTCCCCGCGGGCGCAAGGAGCTCGGGTAGTCGTTCCTTCCTTCGCATATTTCTCCTTTTAGCGGTCGGCGGCGCTTCCGCCGCTCACTGCTTTATCATTCTGAGTATCGTTTTCTTGTAGCGACTCCCATCGTCGCGGAAGCCGAGGCGGAAGCTCTCATCGTAAAAGGCGGAAGCCTTCGCACGGTCGCTCGCCGTTCCAAGCCCAAACTCGTGGAAGCAGCCGAGGGTGTAGCACGCCTTTGCGTGGCGAAGCTCGGCGGAGAGCTCCAAGGCGCGCTTTGCCTCGAAGAACTTCTTTTTGAAGAGCAGACGCATTCCGCGCGAATAGAGCGAGGCGGCGAAGGAGCGGAGCCGCGCCTCGTTCAATTGGCGAAGCGCTACCCGCGCCCCCGATGAGCCGAGGCGTGCCGCCTTCGTGAGCGTGCCGCGTGCCGCCTTCATATTGCGCGCCGTTCCAATGCCGTGAAAATAGCACAGCCCGAGGGGATAGAGAGCGTTGTCGTCTCCCCCTTCCGCGGCGCTCTTATACCAGAAGAAGGCGGCGCGGCGGTCAACCTCGGTGCCGACTCCTTTAAGATAGCATTCCGCGAGCTTCATGGGCGCCGCCGCGTGTCCCATTGCGGCGGCGATGGCGTAGGAGCGAAAGGCCTTCTTGGGCGCCGCCCCCTCGTTTGTCAAGCCGCTTGCGAAAAAGCGCTCGCGCTCCGCCCGTATCTCGTTGACCTTGTCGGCGGCGGAGCCGAGCCCACCGTCGGCGGCTCTTCGATAGTATTCCTCCGCCTTCTTGTAGTCGCGCTCCCCCGTAACGTCGCCGCCCTCGTAGAGGGAGGCGAGCTTGGCGTAGCCCTCTGGGATTCCGAGCTTGCCCGCCGCTTCGAGATAGCGCGCGGCGAGGGGCGTATCCTTTTCGGTGTAGGCGCCCGTCAAAAATATCCCCGCAAGGCACATGTAGGCATCCGCGGAGCCGAGCGTCGCCGCCTCGGTCAGAACGCGAAGCGCCTCGGGGAGGCTCGCGGTGCAGCCCTCGCCGTCCGCCAAAAGGGTGCCGAGAACGGTCATCGCGTTGACGTCGCCGTACCCCGCGAGCATCGCGGTCAGCTTATAGTAGGGCTCCAAATAGCCGCGCCGCCGCGCTTCGAGGGAGAGGCGGCGCACGAGGGACTCTATCGAAACGTCGTCGTTCGGCGGCTCCACGCCGCGCAAGCCGCGCAAGCGATAGCTGAGCTTTATCGCGTAGAGCGGAGGAATGGAGAGCATATCCATGTACCATTTGGCGTGCTCCGACGACTGCGCAACGCCTATTCCCTTGTAGTAGCGCGAGGCGAGCTCAATGATGGAGTCAACATCGTCGTGCTTTGCGGAGAGGACGTAAAAATGCGTCGCCTCGCGCTCCGCGCCCTCGGCGGATAGCTGCTTGGCGGCGGCGGGATACGCCTCGGGGCAGCCTATCACGGCGGAATAGAGAAGCCAGAAGCTCCCCGCCTCCGCGTTCATTCGGGAAACGAGGCGCGAGTATCGGTAGGCGGAATATGCGTCGTGCTTCTTGGCGGCGCGCAAAAAGTAGCTCATCGCCTCGTCGTAGCTCCTCGGGACGAGCTCGCCCTTTTCCAGCATGACGGCGTATTCGCGCTCGAAATCGACGCGCCCGCTGTTCGCGAGAAGCTTGCAGTAACTCACCGCGCGCTCGTAGTCGCGCGAGCGCATAGCCTCCGTAAAGGAGCGGGAAAGCTCCTCCTGCTCCGCCGCCGAAAGCTCCGTCCTCTTTTTGCAACGCGGGCAAACGTCGTTCGCGCCGCGCATCTCGTATCCGCAATTTTTACAGACTATCATACCGACTCCAACATTTAAAATATAATATATTTTACAACATATAAAATATTTTGTCAACCTCGGCAAATATTTTTATCGCAAGCGGGCAAGCTAAAACGGAAGGCGCGACTCGCGCGCCACCGCGCGTCGCGCGGAGAAAGGGATAACGATGTTTTTTAAAAGGCACGAAAAGAAAAAATTCCCCACCTGCATAGCTCTCGGAATAGGCGCGCTGGCGGTCATCGGCGCTATGACCGTCAAATGCAAGGGGAAAGAGATAGCGAATTGCGTTTCAACGAAGGTGAAAAATATTTTCCACAAGCAGCCGCACGGTACGATGATGAAGCAGTGCGAATGTGATAGCTAACGAGATTTCACAAATCTGAAACGTTCGACTAACAAAAAACGAGTCTTGCAATATAAAAACGCCCGAATATGTAAGCTAAACGTTTCATTTTCAGGCGTTTTTTGATTTTAAAGTTTTAGTTTTATGAAATCCGAGCTTGTGCGCGTAACCAAAAATCTACGCGCCGCTGTGGACTCTAAGCCTCAAAATTGGCTCACGAAAAGTGGCTCTCAGTCCTCGTAGAGCGGGTGCTTTTTGCAGAGCGCCGCGACGCGCTCGCGCACTTCGTCCGCCTTTTCGTCGTAGCTCTTCAAGGTGAGGGCGATGAGCTTGGCGACCTCGACCGCGTCGTCCTCATCGAAACCGCGCGTGGTTATGGCGGCGGTGCCGATGCGTATGCCGCTCGTCACGAAGGGCTTTTGCGTATCGAAGGGGACGGCATTCTTGTTGACGGTTATTCCGACGCTATCCAAAAGGTGCTCCGCCTCCTTGCCCGTATCAACCTTCATTCCCGTGAGATCCACGAGCATCAGGTGATTGTCCGTTCCGCCCGAAACCAATTTGAAACCCTCTTCAAGAAGCTGCTCCGCCATGGCGCGGCAGTTTTTGAGAATTTGCGCCGCATAGTCGCGGAACTCGGGCTTTAACGCCTCGCCGAAGCAAACCGCCTTCGCACATATCGTATGCATAAGGGGGCCGCCCTGCGTTCCAGGGAATATCGCCTTGTCTATGCGCTTTGCTATCTCCTCGTCGTTCGTCAAAATGAGGCCGCCGCGCGGTCCGCGAAGCGTTTTATGCGTCGTCGTCGTCACCACGTCGGCATAAGGGACGGGAGAGGGGTGGAGCCCCGCGGCAACAAGCCCCGCGATATGCGCCATATCGACCATCAGGTATGCGCCCACCTCTTTGGCGATGGCGGAAAACCTTTCAAAATCAATGACGCGCGGATAAGCCGAGGCTCCCGCGAGAATGAGCTTGGGGCGATTTTCAAGCGCCAGCCTTCTGACCTCGTCGTAGTCTATGCGGTTGTCCTTTTCGGAAACGCCGTAAGGAACGATGTTCCAATACTTGCCCGACATATTGACAGGGGAGCCGTGGCTAAGGTGTCCGCCGTGCGCAAGATTCATGGAAAGAACGGTGTCTCCAGGGGTCAGGAGCGCATAGAACACCGCCATATTCGCCTGTGCTCCCGAATGGGGCTGAACGTTGGCAAAATTGGCGCCGAACAGCTTCTTTGCTCTCTCACGAGCGATGTTTTCCACCACGTCGACGTACTCACAGCCGCCGTAATAGCGCTTTGCGGGATAGCCCTCGGCATACTTATTCGTCAGCGTCGTGCGATTTGCCTCCATAACGGTCTCGGAAACGAAGTTTTCGGACGCGATAAGCTCTATCTTATTGCGCTGGCGATTCGTCTCGTCCATGACCGCGGCGAAGATCTCGGGGTCATTCTTTTGTAGCAGGGTGTAGGCTTGCATGAATTTCTCCTTTTGTATTTATTTCTTATTCTTGTATCGCGCATTTATATTCAGCTTAATATCTATGCTTGCGTGTTTAGCCGCGATTTTCGATTCACATGTTGCGAAGCATTGCGGCGTGCGTTATGGCGAACACATTCCACGCGGCGCGGCGCTCGTCAAAGCAACCGTGCTCTCCGCTTCGCGCTTTGCGAAGTCTCGCGGCGTGCGTTAAAGTAGCACGCGTCGCGGGGGATCAGCCCAAGCGATGATCCTTGCCCGCGAAAAGCAATATGGAGGTCTCCGCGCCGACGAGGCGGGAAAATATCCTGTCCTCGTATTTTGCGGAAAGCTCCTCGGGCGAAAGATTCGTTGAAACTATCGTTGAAAGGCACTTGTTTTGCCGCGTGTTCAAAAGGTTGTAGAGGCAGGAGACGGTGAACTGATTTGAGAACTCCGCTCCGAGATCGTCGAGGATCAAGAGATCGGCTTCGAGATATTTCTCGCTCTCAGCTTCAAAGCGAGCGTAGCCGCTTCTGAATTTATCCTTTTCAAAGGCGGAGATTATATTTTGTGCGCTATCGTAGAGCACCGAGAAGCCGCGCTCTATGACCACCTTGGCGATCGCAGTCGAAAGGTGCGTCTTTCCCGTCCCCGTTTTGCCGACGAAGAGCAGATTTGCCCCGTTCGCCTCCGAGAAGCCCTCGGCAAAGCTTTTGGCGACGCCGAGATTTCGCTCCATGCGCGCGCGCTCCTCGCCCGCGGCGTACCAGCCTAAATCGAAATTATCGAAGCTTTGGCGCTCTATGAGGCGCCCGATGCCCGACGCTTTGACGCTTTCGACGAATATCAGCTCGCGTAGACACGAGCACATTTTGCCCTCCGTCGTGTAGCCGCTGTCGGAGCATTTCTGGCACGTGTAGTGCGGGTCGGTGTAGTCATCCGCATAGCCGAGCGAGCGAAGCAGGGTGGCGCGCTCGCGCATAAGGCGCGCGTTCTCCTCGCGTATCGGCGCAATGTCACGCCCCGCCACGGCGGCGCGAAATATTTTGAGCCCCGTTCCCGCGAGCTCCGCGTCAAGCCGCGAAAGCTCGGGAGACTTCGCGTGGAGCGCCGCCTCGCGCTCCGCCGCTTCACGCCCCGCCGCCTCGTGGCGCGCGTCAAGCTCATCTTTTGCTCTCATAAAGATTTCTCTCGAATACATAGCAAAAGCTCCTTATTGTAAAGTTATATTTGCAAAATCAGCTTTTTTCGCCATTTCCATAGCTTCTTTCAAGCGCTTTTTTGAAAGCGTCGTTAACGTCAAAATCTCCAAATCTCGGCTTTGCCGCCTCTTTCTTTTCCGCCTGCCGCGCCCGCGCCTTTTCCTTGCGCGCCTCATTCTTCGCGGCTCTGTCCGCCTCCGTTTTAGCTCTGCACTCCGAGAGCGTCCGACACGAGGCTTCAAACCACGCAGTTAGTATCTTGTCCATATAGGGGAGCGAGAGCTTCGACGTGGCGTTGACGCATATATCATAAGCCTCGCCAACTATCTCTGTAAAATATCCGTACTCCGTGCTCCACTTTTTAAAGTATTCCCTCTCCTTGTCAGTAAGAGCCCTGTTGTAGATGCCGAGAAGGCGGCGAAACTCCTTGTCGATGGCGCTTTCGCTCTCGCGCTCCCTGACGTACTCTTCAAGTGCCTCCGCCGTGTCTATCTCTTTATACACGAGCTTCAACGCCTCGTCCACAAGGCGCGTCACGGTGAGCTTCCCCTTTTCCGCGAGATAGGCGGCGAGGGTGACAATGTATTCCTGGCTCAACGAATACTGCGTAAACAGCGCGGTGAGCTTTTTTGCGTCGCTCGACGAGAGCGCCGTCTTCTTCATCAGGCGCGCGCACTCAGCAAGAAGTTCCGCTAAGCTGTTGTCGCGTATATCGCGCGCCACCTTGGCGGCGGGCTCTTCGGCTATCTCGCCGCGCCCCAGCCGCTCCTCGAACTCCTCCGTGACGCTTTGCGCCTCCGAGGCGGCGGCAATGGCTCCCGCCTCGCGCCAAAAGCTGAGCGCCGCGCTTGCGCGCGCCCGCGATATGCCGCACAGCTCGGCAAGCTCGGCAACGCCTCTTGTGCCGTCCTCCGTGACGGCTATCAGGACTCGTAGCTCCTCGCGCGAGGCTTCAAGGAACTCGCCGAGCTCGCTCACACGAGCAATAGCTCTGTTATTATTCATCGTCGCCACTCTCCGCAAGCTTAGTTTTCAGCTCGTAGCAAAGCTTCATCAGCGAGTCTCCAAGGTGTATGTTTTCAACCGTAACCTCGTCGTTGTCAAGCTTCAATTCCATATTGGCGAAATTCCAGATCCCGCGAACGCCGCCGTTTATCATCAGTTCCGAGACCTCGTAGGCGGCCTCCTTCGGAACGGTGAGGACCCCGATATTGATATGCTCCTTTTTACAAAAGGCTTCCAGCTCACCCACGTGATATACGGGAATGCCGCATATTCTTCCGCCCACGAGAGCGGTGTCAATATCGAACATCGCCACGCGCTCAACGCCGCGCCTCTCAAACATGTGCGTCGCCGCAAGGGCTCTTCCGAGATTACCCGCGCCGACGATGACGGCGCGATACCCCTCCTCCACCCCGAGAAGCTCGCTTATCTTTCCGTAGAGATATTTAACGTTGTAGCCGTAGCCCTGCTGACCAAAGCCGCCGAAGCAATTGAGGTCCTGCCGTATCTGCGACGCCGTCACGTTCATTATCCGCGAGAGCGCCGCCGAAGATATCCTCAGCTTTCCCTCTCGCAAAAGGTCGCCGAGATATCTATGATAGCGCGGCAATCGCTTTATGACGGCGGCGGACACCTGCGGCTTCGCTTCGCCCGAGCGTTTTTCAAAAGTTCCGTGTATTTTTTCTATGCTTTCCATCTTTCCACCGTGTTATATGTTATGAATCGAGCGCGCTCGCATTGAGTGACGCATCCGCGAGCCGCCCCCTCTTATATTCGTAGTATCCCGCCGCCGCTATCATTGCCGCATTATCGCCGCAAAGCTCCATCGGCGGTATATAGATCCGTACCCCGTTTCGGCGCGCCACCTCGGCGAGCCTGCGCCTAAGGTGCGAATTTGCGGCAACTCCGCCCGCCACCGCGAGCTCGTGCCTCGGGTACATTTCAAGCGCTCGCGATATCTTTTTCGCTATCGCCTCCACCGCCTCGTAGGTATATCGGGCGGCGAAGAGCTCGCGCCCGAGCTCGCGCCCCGCCTGCTCATGGCGATGAAGTAGATTTATGGCGGCAGTCTTTAAGCCCGAAAACGAGAGATCGAGCGTTCCGTCATTCAAGGCGGGAGATGGGAGTGCCATATCGCGGTCACGGTAGGCGGCGCTTTTTTTGTACGCCGCATAAAATCCCTCGTCGAGCCCCGTCGCCAGCTTGAAGCCGCGCTCCGCGAGCTCGTCAAAGCCGCGCCCCGCGGGGTACGGAATGCCTATCATTCTTCCTATCTTATCGAAGGACTCACCCACCGCGTCGTCGCGCGTCGTTCCTATAAGCTCCGTCTCCGTCTCGCTCTTAACGAGGTATATCGCGGTGTGCCCTCCCGACGCCGCAAGGGCGATGAAGGGCGGGTGCGGGCGCTCCGCCGCGAGATAGGTGGCGGCGATGTGCCCCTTTATGTGATCGACGGCGACGAGGGGTATGCCGCGCGATATCGCGAGCCCCTTCGCAAAATTAACGCCGACGAGCAGAGCTCCGATGAGCCCTGGGTTAGCCGTCACCGCTATCAGATCCACGTTGTTTAACATGACGGAGGCGGCGCTAAGCGCCTCATCGCAAATGCGCGATATGACCTCGGCGTGCGCACGGCTCGCTATCTCGGGAACGACGCCGCCGTAGAGGCGGTGCGTTTCTATTTGCGATGCCACTATGTTTGACCTGACGGTGAAGCCGCCGTCATCCGCCGTAACGACGGCGGCGCTCGTTTCGTCGCACGAGCTTTCAAAAGCGAGTATGTTCATCGTTTGCCTATTCTTTTCTAAGAGTTTTGCCTTCGCATTAATTTCAAACGTTGCGTGGCGCCGCCGCCCGAGCTCCGTTAGATTTTAAGGCTGTCAGTTTTCATCATTAAAACCGCGTCGTCCGTCGGGTCGAGGTAATAATTTTTCCGCCGCCCGAGCTCCTTGAAGCCGTAAGACGCGTAGAGCCTTCGCGCGGGCAAGTTTTGTGCGCGAACTTCGAGAAAAAATGTTTCAAGCCCGCCGCCGCGCTCCGTTTTTACCGCGTAGTCGAGAAGGCGATACGCGATATTTCTTCGCCTGTATTCGGGGAGCGTTGCCAAGCGATATATCTCCCCCTCGGGGGCGACGCTTCTGCCGAGGATGTAAGCGAGCAAGCTTCCCTCGTCGCCTCGCGCAACGAAGCAGAGCGCCCCGCTCGCCACTATCGTTCCCATAACGTCGGAATAGCTCCACGCGTCGGGGAATACCCTCTCCTCGGCTTCCGCTATCGCCGCCGCGTCATCCGCCGTAGCGCGCCGCAATATCATTGGAGCCGCGCCGCTGTCTCTTTTATGAATTTGGCGAACTCCTCCGCCGTCTCGGGGTGTTCAAGCCCGCGAACGACGTTGGCTTTGAGGAAACCGAGCTTTGAGCCCATATCGTAGCGCTCGCCCTCAAATTCAAGAGCGGTAACTCCGCCCTCGCGCGCGAGGATCGCCATCGCGTCGGTGAGCTGTATCTCGCCGCCCGCCCCCTCGGGGAGCGCGTCGATTATATCGAAAACGTCGGGCGTGAGAAGCACTCTTCCAAGTATCGAAAGGTTGGAAAATTCCTCGCCCGCCTTCGGCTTCTCTATCATATCCATGCAATGCGTCACCCGCGTTTCTCCCTCTATCGGAGAGACCTTCAACGAGCAATACTTCTTCAAGTCCTCCCACGGAACGGGCTTAACGCCCACCACGGGGCGCCCGTATTTTTCATACGCGTCTATCATCTGGCGGCAAACGGGCGTTTGCGAGAATATGATATCGTCGCCATAGAGGACGGCGAAGGGCTCGTCACCCACGAAGGCGCGCGCGCGCCCGACCGCGTGCCCGAGTCCGCGCGTTTCTTTTTGGCGCAAAAAGTAGACGTTTGCCATATTCGCTATCGCGTACAGCTTGTCCGCCTCGGCGTTCTTTCCCTTGGCACGCAGGGCGTTCATATATTCGGGAGAGAGGTCGAAGAAATCCTCCATCGCGTCCTTGTCGCGATTCGTTATGATGAGTATTTCCTCGATGCCGCTCTTCGCCGCCTCCTCGACGAGGTGATATACGGCGGGAAGATCAACGATGGGAAGCATCTCCTTCGGCACCGCGTGCGATATGGGGAGCATCCTCGTTCCCAGCCCCGCGGCAGGGATAATGGCTTTTCTTACGGTTTTCATCTGATTTCCTTTCCGTCGCCGTGGCGACTAAAAAATAGTTTAATGTGATAATATAAGGGGTATTGCTTATGGTAAATCATCTTAACGCGCCGTGCTCCGCCTCATAGTGGCGAAAGAAGCGCGATAAGTCGCTGATAAGGACGAGCTTCGCCATATTGCAAAAGCTTTATTCCTCACGCGCGAGTCTCGGGCTCCTCGCGGAAGAACTCTTCTGCCACAAGAGCTGACAAGAGCTCCGCCGCCGTCGCCGCGTCCTTCGCCTTCACGGAACAGCCCGCGGCGCGAACGTGACCTCCGCCGCCAAGCCGACGCGCAAGTGCCGCAACGTTCTGCCCCGTCGAACGCAGAGAAGCGCGGAGCTCTCCCGCGTCGTCCTCCTTGACGATGAAGGAGACCTCGACTCCCGCGAGCGAGCGCACCACGTCGATCGCCGTTTCAAGGCTTTCAAGGGATACCCCGATAGCCTCGCGCTCGCGGCGCGCTATCGCGGCGTAAGCTACTCTGCCGCGGCAAGCCGTCCGTAGCTTTGAGGCGACGAAGCCCTCGGCTTTTATCTGCTCGTGGCTCTTGCTTTCAAAGAGGCGGTGATTTATGTCGGAATAGTCGATTCCCGTGGCGATGAGGCGCGCCGCCTTGCGATACGTCGCCTCCGTGGCGGAGGAATACCGCATACAGGCGGTATCGGAGCTTATCGCGGCGTAGAGGGGATAAGCTATCTCCTTCGTCAGCCGAAGCCCCGCGATATCTTCCAGCTCCTCGAAAACGTTGTACACCGCCTCGCCCGCGCTTGAAAGCTCGGGAAGCGTGTAATGATCGGCGAAGGGCTCGCCCGCCCCGTGATGGTCTATCATAAGTGACGGTGCGGGTAGGCGTTCAAGTAGGCTCCCCGCCTGCTTCGGTGACGCCACGTCCACCGCGATCACCTCGTATTCACCCGCCTCGCTCGGCTCGGCGCACCGTGCCGCACGGATAAGAAACGACAGGCGCTCTGGTATCGGATCCTCGCAAATGAAGCGCGGGCTTCTTCCGAGAGCCTTGAAAATCTCGCAAAGCGCGATCCCCGCTCCCACGGTGTCGCCGTCGGGGCGAACGTGCATGAGAACGAGGGGGCGCTCCACCTTTAAAATGCGCTCCGCGCACTCGCGCGCCGATAGCGCCTTGAACTCGCTCATTTGCCGTGCTCCTCGCTCGCGCCGTCACCCATCACCTCGTCGAGCAGGCGTGCTATCTTGGCTCCGTGCTCTATCGAGCCGTCCTTGACGAAGCGAAGCTCGGGCGTTATCCTCAAATTCAGCGTTGCGGCGAGATGGTGCCGCAAAATGCCCGTGCATTTCTTCAAGCCGAGCGCCGCCTCCTCGGAGTCTCCTATGCAAGAAAAATATACGCTCGCATATTTTAAATCGGGCGCGACGTCGGCGCGCGTTATACTTACGAAATTGTTGACGATCAGGGGCTCGCGCACCTCGGTGAGCGCAAGTGCAAGCTCCTCGGCGACCGCGTCGTTGATCCTTCCTCTCCTGTACTTTGCCATATTTTCCTTTCCGCCCTTCGGCTACAAATATATTGTTCTTCCAGTGCCGCCCGCCCCCGCGCGCCGCGCAAGCTCGCGCGCGCCCTCGACGGACGTGTCTATTATCTTGACTGCGGGAAAGACCCGCGCTATCTCGTTCTTTAAATGGGGGAAGTGGGTGCACCCGAGTATCAGCGTGTCGAAGCTCCCTCTCTTGGCGGGGCTCAAAAGCTCCGCAAGCCTTCGGCGCTCCGAGGCACCGACGTGCCCATCTCTCGCTCCGCTCTCAACGAGCGCCACGAGCCCCTGCACCGCGTATTCGGAAACGCTGACACCCTCGTTTCGCCGCTCCGCCTCGCGGCGAAAGGCGTGCGCCGCCACCGTCCGCTCCGTTGCTATGACCGCAATGCTTCCGCTCTCCGTTGCGCGTAGCGCCGCACCGATGGCGGGCGCTATTATCGGGAGGCACAGCGCCCTTTCCCCTTCGCCAAGAAGAGGGTAGACCGTGCTCGCGGTACAGCACGCCATAAGTATCGCCTCCGCCCCCTCGGCGGCGAGGCGCGCAACGTCGCTCCGAACAAAGCGAAGCAGCTCGCGCTCGCTCTTCGTACCGTAGGGTGCGTGCTCGCGGTCGGCGAGGTAGCATATATCGGCGTGCGGCAGGA
Source organism: uncultured Ruminococcus sp. (assembly GCA_964434325.1). GTDB lineage: Bacteria > Bacillota > Clostridia > Oscillospirales > CAG-272 > UBA1740. The sequence continues at coordinate 50,588 of CAYSUO010000006.1, read as the reverse complement.
GTCGCCGCAATTCCGCGAGAGCGGTGAGCCCGCCTATTCCGCTGTCGAAAACGCCTATCATAGTATGGGGCGTGCCTCGTAGATGAGCTCGTCGAGGAAGGAGCCGCCGACGGTGCTGTCGGCGAGCCGCGGATAGAGGCTACCGTCCGTCATTCCTGGGATTGAATTTATCTCGTTAAAAAAGAGCTCGCCCGAGCGCGTCAGGAAAAAGTCGATGCGGGCAAGAGCGCCCAGCCCGAAAAAGTCTGCGAGCCTTCGTGCGAGGCTTCTCGCACGCCGCGAAAGCTTGGCGTCAAGCTTCGGTGCGGGCTCCACGGCGGGGGCGTTGCGCCCCTCGTATTTTGCGGCGTAGTCGTAGAATGTGCCGCCCGTGCGAATGGCGCCCGCCCGCGAGATGAGGCGCGCACTTCCGTCCGTCAGGGCAAATTCGAGCTCCACGGCAACGTCGCAGAGGGCTTCTATCATGAGGCAAGAGCCCGAGCGCTCCTCCGCCTCCGCGTAGGCGGCGGCAAATTCACGCCTGCACCGCACGGGGGCGGCGCCTATCGAGCTACCGAGGCGCCGCGGCTTTATAAAGAGGGGATATCCGAGCCGCGCCTCGGCCTCGCTCCTGGCGCGGCGCATATCGGCGCACGCGGGAACGAACCAGGGGACGGTCCTCGCCCCGAGATATTCCGCGATTATCTTGGTGTACGCCTTATCCGCGGTCAGCGCGGAGGCGATACAGGAGGAGCCCACATAGGGGATATGCGCGCATTTGAGCGCGCCCTGAATTATGCCGTCCTCGCCGAAGTCGCCGTGGAGAAGAGGGAGCGCGATATCGATCTCGCGAAGCTCGCCGCCCTCGAAAATGCCGCTCCGCTCGCCGAGCTTGGCGGGGAAAACGGCGCTATCAGGCTCCACGGCGGCTCGCCATTTTCCGCTTTCGATATCTTCGGCGGAGGAGTGGACGCGATACCAGGCGCCCGTCTCCGTTATGCCGACGCAGATGAGCTCCGTTCCCTCGCGGCGGCTCGCGGAAAATCTTTTAACGACCGCGGCGGCACTCGCGTCGGAGATCTTTCGCTCCGCACCCTCGCCGCCGAAGATAAGCATTACGGTCTTTGCCATTTCATCACCTCGTCACAGCTTATGACGGGGGCGGCGTTTCGGTTATTTATTGGTTACTTATCGGCTGTTTATTAGTGGTTTATTTATCACTTACTATCGGCTGTTTGTGAGCTTTATTGGTTATTTATCCTTTGTTTTTTCTCCTTCGCGCCGAAGGACGGCGACGCGATCGTGCCCCGAAAGGTCCTTAATAATCTCACAGCTCATGCCCGCGCTTCGCGCTATCATGCTGACGGCGGCGGCTTGCGTCGCGCCTATCTCGAAGGCGATGAAGCCCCCGCTCTTTATGCGGGGCGCGCAGTTCGGAGTGATGGCCCTGTAAAAATCAAGCCCGTCATCCCCGCCGACGAGGGCTAAGCGCGGCTCGTGGTAGAGCTCGCGTTCAAGCTCCGAGTACTCCGCCTCCGTGACGTAGGGGGGATTGGCGAGCACGGCGTAGACCTCAGTTTTCGGGCGATAGCTCATCGCGTCGCCACACACGATGTCGATGCGCTCCGCGACGCGGTTGCGCTCCGCGTTCCGTTTTGCCACGACAAGCGCCGCGGGAGAAATATCGACAGCCTCGGCGCGCGTTCCCGTGGTGTTCGCCAGCACCGAAACGGCGACACAGCCGCTGCCCGTGCATAGATCGACGAAGTTTTCTCCCGCGGGGAGCGCCTTGACGGCGTAGTCGACCAAGATCTCCGTATCCTCGCGCGGTATCAGGCAGTCCGCGTTCACCTCGTAGGTCTCGCGATAAAAGCCCGTTTCACCTATAATGTATTGAAGAGGCTCACCGCGGGAGCGCCGCGCCACGGCGGCGGAAAGTGCTGCGGAGTCCACCTCGGTGTTTTTTAAAACGAGCTCGTGCCGCGGTATGCCGCCGAAGTGATGAAAGAGCTCGCGCGCGTCGTGCTCGGGCTCCTGAACGCCGCCGTCTCTTAGGCGGCGCACCGCCTCAGCGAGCGTCATCTGCTTGCGAGTCGCCCTCGCTCGCCGCGTCGCACCTGGCATCGGTGGGTGCGGGCTCCGCCGCGTCGGTGCCCAAGTCGGCGGGTGCTTCATCGGTGGGGGCAGATTCCGCTTCGGGAGTCTTCTCCCAGCCGCGCGCGTCGTAGAACTCGCGAAAATCGGGGAATTCGTCACGCAGGGCGCATTTTATCGAAACGATTGCCACCTCGAGCATTGCCTCGTCGGGCTCCTTCGTCGTTATGCGCTGGACCCAGAGCCCAGGGGCGGAGACGATGCGCGTCAAAACGTTGTCGTGCTTACCCGCCAGCATAAGTATCTCGTAGCCGATACCCATCGTCAGGGGCAAAAGGAGAAGCTTCGTTGCGGCGATGACGAGGGAATAGAGAAATTCGCTATCACCAAAGGCGCTCTTGTCGGGCAGCACGTTGCGCACGAACATGCCAACGAAAATGCCGATGAGTATCATGAGGAACATGAAGCTCGTGCCGCAACGGGGATGGAAGCGCGTGTAGAGCTTCGCCCGCTCGGGAGTCAGCTCGTCGCCCGCCTCAAAGCAGGCTATCGACTTATGCTCCGCGCCGTGATACATAAAGGTGCGCTTTATGTCGGGCATAAGCGCCACGAGCGCGAGATAGAGGACGAATATCGCAATCTTCATCAGCCCCTCGACGACCGCCAGCACCGTCTCCGCGATGGGCGCGTCGGAAACGAAGCGCGTCCAGAGCCAATTGATGCCGTTCGCCGTCCAGGTGGGGAGAAAGATGAAAAGAAAGACGGAGAGCGCCAAACCGAGTATCACGGAGATGACCATGATGAAGCTCGTCAGGCTAATGCCGAGGTGCTTCTTCATCCACTGTTCGGCTTTGCCGTCCTCCTCCTCGATCCCGAGCGCTTCGGCGGAATTGCCCAAGGTCTTGACGCTCAATATCATCATCTCGACGAAATTGACAACGCCGCGCAAAATGGGCAGATTGAGAAGCTTGTGTTTTTTTCTGACGGAGAGAAACTCGTCGTCGTAAACGACGATACTGCCGTCGTCCTTGCGGCAGGAGGTCACCGTCCTCGTTCCCGCCTTCATCATAACGCCTTCGAGCACCGCCTGCCCGCCGACCTTGTTCAGCCGCTCGGGGAGCTTTTTAGCGGCGACTTTTTTCTTCATAGAATCTCCGTTCCGCCGCCATACGCGGCAAGATATTTTGAAAATTCGCTCTAACGCGATGGCGCACAGGCATTGCGGCGCGCGGAAAAGCGCGGCTACAAGGCGTAAAACGTACTTTCACAATGGTTTTTACGTCGCCAAGTGCGCGAATGAGTGGTGTCCTGCTTTCAATTCTCGCGTGGGCGCGAATATTTTAATATAAGTATTATAGCACAATATTCTACAAAAATAAATACCTTTTTGAAAAATTCACAATTTGGAGGCGGCAAGGGGCGGCGCGCCGCCCCTTGGATGCGCCCCGTGCCGCGAAATCGTTCGTGCTTGTGTGAATGTAAATAATTGTTGTCCGAGAGAATATTTGAAGAGAAAGTGGGAATACTTGCAACAGAACAAGAAAGGAGAAGCTTATGACGCTTACGCAAAAAGAGCACGGCTTGCTAACGGATATGAGGACGCAGGAGCAGCTGTGCATTGAAAAGTATTCCAAGTATTCTGCCGCCGCCAATGACCCGTGCCTCAAAAACCTTTTCGCGAGCATTAAAAGCACCGAGGAGGAGCACTTGGCAACGGTGAATAGGATTCTGAACGGCGAGGAGGTGGAAATTGCGGCGGCACCGCCCTCGGCGAAGGCTCAACGGCTGGAATGTGCACCTTCGACTTGCTCCGAGGAGCAGAAGAAGCAGGACGCTTTCTTTTGCCGCGATATGCTCGCAACGGAGAAGCACGTTTCCTCGCTCTACGACGTTTCGATATTTGAATTTATAAGCCCCGTTTTACGCGACACGCTCAACCACATTCAAAAAGAAGAGCAAAATCACGGCGAGCAGCTTTATAGCTATATGTCGAAGAACGGCATGTATGCGTAAGTGCGGCTTTCTGCGTTCGCGGAGCACGTGAGCTCCGCCCCACGGCTCAAACGAATTGTTGCCGTAGGAGAAGCGCAAATTTCAAAATGAAGTCCTAAAAAGAAAAGGCCGTCTCGCGGAATTAACCAATGGTGAGCGGTTTATCTACAAAAAGAGGCTGTCGCATTTAAGCAAAGCCGAACGAAAAACGGTAGAAGTAAAGAAATATCTCTGCTTCTACCGTAATTTTTTTAGAAAATCTTTTATTGAATTTTTAATGAGACGCCATTTTTGGTCGCTTTACAGTTCTATCTCAAAATTGATCTAAGCTTCGCTCTATGGCACCCGTGTTATTCTTTTCGGCTCTCGTCGCCCTCGATGAGCTCACGAGCTTCGCCTTTATCCGCCGTGACCTCGGCGCGTATCTCGCTTTCCATGCGGTGCTCGAAGCCCGCCACGTAGAACGAGGAAAGGAAATTCGCTATCGCGTCAACGACGAAGAGGAGCCCTATCAGAACGGAGGCGGTGTCCGTCTCCTCGGGGGTAAACTTGATGAGCAGGAAGCCGCCGACAATGCCCAGCGCCGCGAGCACCATGATGAGCCACCAGCCGACGACGCGATACCGACGCGACATGGCGCTCGTGTGCAGCTTGAAGGCTCCGTCCACCACTATCAGAAGCGAGAACACGGAGATCATTATATCGACGGTGCCCTCGTTGAAGATTGCGGTCACAATGCCGCCTATCAGGCAGATTACACAGAAAAATATACGAAAACCGAAGGCGAAGCCGCGCCGCTTGTCCGCCACGGTTAGAACGGCGAAAACGAGCGAGAAAACGCAAAGTATAACGCCTATCGTTATCGCGAGTATTTTAAGCGCCTCGTGAAAGGCGATGAAACATATTCCGAGCACCGCGAGCACCGTTGCTATCAGCGCGTAGCCCCATTTGTAGTTTTTTATTTTTTCAAGCATTTCAAATTCCTTTCGCCGCCCGCTGGCGGCGCACCTGTCCCTCCGCCGTGCCCCCTGTCGGGCAGCCGACGTTGGAAGAACGCGCGAGCGCCTTTAAGCTCGCGCTTCTGTGCTACCGTGGGTGCGAGGTTACTCCTCGCCTTCGTCGTCCCGTTCTTCCTCGCGAGCCGCCTCATCGAGCTCATCGTTAAATTCAACGGTGCGCCGCGTGTCAAAAAAATCGGCACTTCCGACGGGGCTCTCAAAGCAAAATTCGCTCTCGTCGGCATCGTATATGCTCCCCGCAACGTCGAGCGCCTTCGCCGCCTTGCAAAAAACGTCGAGGAACTCGTCGACGTCGAATTCATCGACCTCGATGCCGAGATCGTCGTTGGTGAAAACGAGCGCCGTCGCTTCGCCGTCACCGACGGCGGAGTAGTTGTCATCCAAATGCACGTAGTCGCCCGAGATATCCAAAAAATCGTCGAGCTCGCCAGAGCGCAAAAATTCGACGAGCTTTTTAACGTCGTGCTTCTGCCCCCTCGCGCTTATCTCAAAATAAATCTCATCGTAAAGTATCATAGCTTCTCCGTTCCGCCGTCCGCTTGCCTGACAGAGATTGACGGCGCGCCTCTGTCTCTTAGAGTATATCATATCGTGACGCATTTTGTCAATACGCAAGCTACGATTGAAAAAAATATCTCCGCACCTTGCGAAGCACCGCGGAAAGCCCACTCTCTCGGTGCCCGAAGCCCGCTATTATAGTATATGCGCGCCGCCGATATTGCCTACGCGCGTCAGTCGTTCGGGATAAGGGGTGCACACATAATATACGTGCCCCCGTCGAAGATGTACGGGATCTTGCCATCGCCACCCGCGAAAAAGATGTGCGTCGGCTTTCCGTTTTCATCGAAGAGAACGGAGGGGCGCTCCATATTTGCAAGGGCGACCTTTCTCCCGTCGCTCCACTCGGTGTTCTTGGAATAGACCTTGGGATGAGCTCCGAGCACGAAGTCCACCCCGTTTTCGCTCTCCGCGTAAAAGCCGCTTCCCCATTCTCCCGTAAAGCCACGAGAGCCGTTGTGCGGATCGTCCTTGGCTATCATGCAGAGGCGCTGCTTCTTCGCGTCGTACCAGAGGAAGGGGTCCTCCATGCCACAGCCCTTGTCGCCGAAGTCCAGAATGGGATTCTCCGTCAGGCGGCGAAATTCACCGTCGGGCGCGTCTGCCACGGCGATGCCGAGCTGAACGGGGTAGCCGAAGGCGGTCCTCGACTTGTATATCATATACGTTTTGCCGCTTGGAAGTATCGCGACGGAGGGGTTGGTCGTTATGGTGCAGTCCCAGTGCGAGCAGTCGCGCGGCTCCAAGAGCGGCTTATCGCGGCGAACAAATTCGCCGTTTATATCGTCGGCTACGGCAACGCCTATCCTTTTTTTGTTCCACACGGTCTCGTACGTCATTTGCGAATTTTGGCTCCTGCTGTAAGCAATGTCGCCGCCATACGTCGCTCCCATATAATAAAGGTAGAATTTGCCGTTAAATTCCTTGATGCAGGTGTTGTGCGTGTTTCTTCCGTCGAAATACTGCGGGCCGCGCGGCGGAAGCACCACGTTGCGAAAAACGTAGGGGCCCTCGGGGCTCTTGGAAACCGAATGTATTATCTCGCTGTAAAAGAGCCAGCTCTCGTTGAAGCCGAGCTCCCGCTTCCAATGCGAAGAAAACATGTGGTATTCCCCGTCCGCCTTGATGACGGAGCAGTCCCACACGTAGTAGCCCTCCTGCTCGAACGCCTTGGTAATGCGCCCCGCGTGATAGCCGAAATCAATATCGTTCATAATAATCTCCATTCCTCCGCCGCAAGAGCGGCATTTAAAATTCAAATCCGTTCGCTTTGCGAACAAAAAGGGTGCCCAGCTTTAATTTGAATTTCGTTGCGTGAACAACTGCTACTTCACCTATCAGCAAAGCAAGCCTTCACGTAAGTCTCATTCCGCCGAAAGGGCGGCAGTTTTATTTGGCTCGCGCCATCGGGCATAAAGCCGATTCACGGCGCCGAGGCGCGGTCGCCAAAATTGGGAAATTCCCCGAGATACGCGCGAAGCCTTTTCATTTCTATTGTAGCACACGCGCGCGAGCATTGCAAGAGCTTTTTATGGCTTTCGCATTAAAGCGAGCGACGCTTAACGAAATTCTCCACCCAGAACTTCGTGTATTCGTACAGCTCGTCCAGCGTCACCGTGGAATACTCACGGCAATAGCGCATATATTCGCAAAAAAGCCCCTCCAAAAAGATCTGTATTTCAAGCTCGATGTATTCACATAATTTTATGCGACTGTCGCTTTGGCATATCTCGATGAGCTTTTTGGAAGCTATCGCGGTCAGCTTCTTCGCGGTAAAAACGATCTCGTTCGATTTGCAAATCAAACGATATGTCTCGTCGTTCTGCTTTATAAACTCAAAAATGGAATCCATGACCTCCATAATGTTTTGCGATGTGGCGTGGCGCGTTTTATCGAAGAAAGCGTCTATCAGCTCGTTTTCGTATTCCTCCGCCACCCCGTAAATATCGTCGTAGTGCGAATAGAACGTTCCCCTGCTTATCTCCGCGCGAATACATAGCTCGCTAACGGTGATATTTGAAAGATTCTTTTTTTCCGAAAGCATTTCGGCGAACACCCGCTTGATGAGGCGCCTCGTCTTTCTCGAAGAATTGTTAATATTTTTCGCTTTCATAATAGCTCCCTCCGCGCATAGCGGCGGCACAAATGTTTTTGAAGCCGCATATATAAACGTTTTTTTGGATTTCGTTTATATTTTTTCAACGACAATATTTTTGTGCTTGCATTTTCGCCGTCAATCCATTATACTACAACACAGTCAAAATGTCAACACTGTTTACAAGGAGGATAACGAAGTGGGCAAAATGGCAACAACGGGACACGTGATAGAAACGAACGAGCTAACCAAGGACTACGGCTTCGGGCGTGGCGTTTTCAACGTCAATATCCACGTGGACGAGGGCGAGGTCTTCGGCTTTCTGGGTCCGAACGGAGCGGGGAAATCGACGACCATAAGGCACCTGATGGGCTTCTCGAAGCCCGACTCGGGAAGCGCGAAGCTTCTCGGCGAAGAAAGCTTTGAGGGCTACGACCGCGTGCTGAGTCGCGTCGGCTATATTCCAGGCGAAATAGCCCTGCCGCAGGGACTAACGGGCAAAGAATTTATCAAAATGATACAGGATATGCAAAACGTTCATAACGATGGGCGCCTACGCGAAATGCTCGAGCTCTTTGAACTTAATGACAATGCTTTGAGCGGAGAAACGAAGCGCATGAGCCTCGGCGTTAAGCGCAAGCTCGCCGTCGTGGCGGCGTTTATGTCGGATCCCGCCGTTCTTATTCTCGACGAGCCGACGAGCGGGCTTGACCCCGTTATGCAGGAGACCTTTATCCGCTTTATTCACGAGGAAAAGCGGCGCGGGAAAACGATACTGCTTTCCAGCCACATTTTTTCGGAGATAGACTCCACCTGTGATAGGATAGCCATAATCAAGGACGGGCGCATAGTCTCCGAGTTCATAGCAGACGACCTGAAACACGCGTCGCGAAAATACTACACGATAGGCTTCCGCGGTGACGCACAAAGCGAGTTCTTGAAAAGAGCTATGGCGATGGACTCCTTCTCCCTCGTCGCGGACAGAGGCGATGAGCTCTACGTTGCGGTGGAGGACCGAGACCTCAACGCGCTCATCGCTCTCCTCTCGGAGCTCCCCGTATCGTCGTTCAGCAACAGGCGCGAAAGCTTGGAGGACTACTTTATGAAGTTTTATAAAGAAGACAAGGATTTTGGAGGCGCGCTTCAATGAACGTTATCGAAACGAGAAAATTGACGAAGGACTACGGAAACGGGCGCGGCGTTTTCGAGCTTGACCTCGCCGTCGGTGCGGGGGAAATGATGGGCTACGTCGGCACGAACGGGAGCGGAAAAACGACGACCATAAGACATCTGATGGGCTTCTTGAAGCCGACGGCGGGCGAAGCCCTCGTCTCGGGGCTTTCGTCCTGGGAACATTCGAGCGAGATAGTTAAGAGCATCGGCTACGTTCCTGGGGAGATCGCCTTCCCCGACTTTAAAACGGGCACGGACTTCCTGCGCTCGCAAGCCGACTTCCATGGTTTACGGGATATGAGCTACGCGAGCAAGCTCATAGAGCGTTTGCAGCTTGACCCTGCCGCGAATTTAAAACGAATGAGCAAGGGGATGAAGCAAAAGACGGCGCTTGTCGCCGCCCTGATGAACGACGCACCGATAATAATTCTTGACGAGCCGACCACGGGGCTCGACCCCCTGATGCGAGCCGAATTTCTGAGCATCATTGAGGAGGAGCACAAAAAGGGGAAAACGATACTTATGAGCAGCCACAGTTTTGATGAGCTTGAAAAGACCTGTGACCGCGTTGCCCTCATCAACGAGGGGCGCATCGTCGATATATGCGATATCGGCACGATTAAAAATCGCCCCATCAAAGACTTCAAGATAGAATTTCACTCGGCGAAGGATTACAAGAGGTTTTTAAAGGAAGGCTACGAAAAGCTGCGCTTGCAGGAGCAGTACAACCAGGTTACAATACGTATACCCGCGCAAGAAACGGCGGGGCTGCTCCGCGTTTTGCACGATTACGACGTGCGCTTTATCTCGGAATTGCCATACACGCTCGAAATGCATTTCAAAAGTATTCTGTTTTCAAGAGCGGGCGAGCGAGGAGAAGAATAGCTCGCCTTAGCGCCGCGCGCACCCGATACAAAGCAAAATTCAAAGTACAAAACCCACACAAAGGGTTCATCCAAAGCTTAATCTAAAAGAAAGGAAATTTTACATTTATGTTCAGCAAGGCTTTATTCAAGCAGTCCTGCAAGGCAAACGGCACCATGTGGACCATCATCAGCTTAGCCACCTGCTTTATGCTCGCTTGCGTTATGCTCATCTCGGGCAACGGAAATATCGGCGAGGTCAAAAATTCAATTCAAGACACGATAATCTCCAAGGAGATCGACTCGCAAATGCAACAGCGTGCGCTTTCATATTACGAAAACGCCAAGGATGGAACAAAAAAATTCGACGCCCTCTTCGCGGCGAACGCGAGCGACACTCTCTCCTACCTCGCTTGGCTCGCTCAAATGCCGCCGCAAAGTGAGAGCTACGATCCCGCCGCCATGAGCGCCTGGCAGAGCGCCGCACCCGAAATGCAGACCGCCGCGGGAGAGAGCTACGTCGCCCTCGTTTCCGAATGGCAAAGCGCCATGCCCGTGCGTGAAAGCTTCGCGAGCGACGGCGAGTACGCCGCGGCAATGGAGGCGTGGGAAAGCGCCTCGCCCGCCACGCAAGGAGGCGCGATAACGGCGGCGTACACCGCCACCTGCGAGGAGCTGCAAGCCTACGTAAACGAAAAGGCGCGGCAAGCGGGCTATGCCGCCGATTCGACCGAAGCCGCGGAAATGCTCGGCAGCGTTATGTATACCATAAACCCCAACGGTATGTTTAACGATTTCTACACCGACAACGGAGAAAGCGCCCCCGAAGACTACGACGTTGCGGCGCTTCTCCTTCACGTCGCGAGCGGAGACGCTTCGGAATATCTCTCCTCGGCGGAGCGCGAGGCATACCGCGCCCAAAGAGCCGAAAACGGCGCAAGCATTTTCTTAGCGGGCAACATGGTCAAGGCGGAAAACGTCGGCGCCATGATAGAAGCCCTCTCATCCTACGGCGTCGATAAGGAAAAATACGACGCCTTCGGCTATACCTACGACTCGATAAAGCACCTCGCCAAGACTGCCGTCGTCACCTATCGCGGAAGATACGACTACGAAATGGAGCTCTTAGAGGAAAGCTTCCAAAGCGGAGAGCTTGCGAGCGAGAGCGAATACCGCGCCGCCGTGGCGGCGAAAGCGCAGGAGCTCCGCGCCGCCGTCTCGCAAAGCTTTTTATCCACCCTGCCCACCGCCGTCTCGGAGGCCTTGGAGGAGATAGGGCAAATGGATCTCTACACCCTCGTCGTCGGCTCCATATTTTATAAGCTCGCAGGACTTCTGCTCCCCATCATCTATATGATAATGGCTTCAAACAACCTCATCGCGGGGCAGGTGGACAGCGGCTCCATGGCATACGTGCTTTCCACCTCGACGAAGCGTAGCACCGTCGCCTTCACGCAAGCCGTCTACCTGATAGGATCGCTCCTCGCGATGTTCTGCCTAACGAGCGCTACGAGCTGTATCTGCCTTGCCAACGTCTCGGAGGACATCACCCTCGGCTATGGTAATCTCCTTCTTCTGAATCTCGGCGCCTTCCTCGTCCTCTTCGCCCTCTCGGGGCTCTGCTTCTTCACCTCTTGCGTCTTCGACAGGAGCAAGCGCTCCATGGCGATTGGCGGCGGGCTCAGTATATTCGCCCTCGTCGCGGCAATGCTCGGGCTCTTCGGAAGCCCCGTCATTCCCTCCGTCGTGAGGCTCGAATCCTTGAACTACTTCAATTACGTCACCGTCATCTCGCTCTTCGACGTCATCTCCATCATAGACGGAACGAAGGCCTTCCTCTGGAAGTTTGCCATTCTTGCGGCGGCGGGCGCCGTCGGATACGCTATGGGCTCCTTGCGCTTTACGAAGAAGGACCTTCCGCTGTAAGCGCTTAATTCCGATTGAAAAAACAACTATGAAGATTTTCTTAAACGCACATGTCATATTATAATGGGTAGATTAAAAAATTAGGATAAAAGGCGAGAACAAAATCTCGCCTTTTATCCTTGATTTTAGACATTTCGGTTTAACGAGTAGCCGAAAATTCCTTGTAAAAAATAAAACGAACTTTGATTTCTCAAAGTTCGTTTTATTCCCTTGTGGTGGAGACAAGTGGACTCGAACCACTGACCCCTTGCATGTCAAGCAAGTACTCTAACCAACTGAGCTATGCCTCCAAAGATTAACGTTAATATTATAGCGTGTTTTTTCGCATTTGTCAATACCTTTATCGGGATTTGGCGCGAATTTAGCGTAAATTTTATCAAAGTAAATGCAACCGTGCAATTTAGAGTTGATTTTTGCCTCGGAAGAGTTTTACAGCTGCATTTACTTTGAGAATTTCCGTAAATTTTGCTCGAGCTTCACCGCGGAAGCCAAAGAACGCCTCATATCGAAGCGAAGCCCGTAATAGCAACGTTTAGTGTGTGAAGCCGCTTCAAGCCTCATTAAAGCTCGGGCTTCATCGTGGGGAACAAGAGAACGTCTCTTATTGAAGCGGAGTCAGTGAGCAGCATAACGAGCCTATCGAAGCCGAAGCCGAGGCCACCCGTCGGGGGCATGCCGTATTCAAGCGCCGTAACGAAATCCATGTCCACCTCGGCGCGGCAATTCGGCTCCTCGCGTCTTCTGGCTTCGACCTGGCGCTCAAAGCGCTCCTTTTGATCGATGGGATCGTTGAGCTCCGAGAATGCATTGCCGTACTCCGTGCAATTGATGAAATACTCGAAGCGCTCCGTGAACGCGGGATCCTGCGGCTTTCTTTTTGCCAGCGGGCTGTTCTCCACGGGATAGTCGTAAATAAACGTGGGCTGAATGAGCTTGTCCTCGACGTAGGCGTCGAAAAGCTCCACCAAAACGGTGCCGCGCGTTGCGTCGGCGGGCACCTCGACGTGGAGGGCGGCGGCGGCGGCTCTCGCTTCCTCGTCCGTTTTCCACTCGTGATAGTCCGCGCCCGAATATTTTTTAACGGCTTCGACCATCGTAAGGCGCTCCCAGTGCCCGAGATCTATCTCGATGCCCTGATACGTTATCTTGGTGCCGCCACATATCTCCTTCGCGAGCATTTTGTAAAGCTCCTCGACGAGATCCATCATGCCGTAGTAGTCCGTGAACGCCTCGTAGAGCTCTATCGACGTGAACTCGGGATTATGCTTCGGGTCCATGCCCTCGTTTCTGAATATTCTTCCCACCTCGTAGACCTTGTTCATTCCACCGACGATAAGGCGTTTAAGATAGAGTTCGGTCTCTATGCGCAAATACATATCCATATCGAGCGTGTTATGATGCGTTACGAAGGGGCGCGCCGAGGCTCCTATTTCAAGCGGCGTCAATATCGGGGTGTCCACTTCAAGATAGCCGCGCGCGTCAAGGAACTCTCTTATGAGCTTCAATATCTTGGAGCGCTTCACGAAGGTATCCTTGACCTCGGGATTCACTATGAGATCGACGTATCTCTGCCTGTATCTTTGCTCAACGTTCGTCAACCCGTGAAATTTCTCGGGAAGCGGAAGCAAGGATTTCGCAAGCAGCGTAATGCTCTTGGTATGAACGGAGACCTCGCCCGTTTTAGTGCGGAAAAGCGAGCCCTCAACGCCGACAACGTCTCCCACGTCCCACTTCTTGAAGGCAGCGTAGCTCTCGTCGCCGAGGTCGTCACGCGAGACGTAGAGCTGTATTCTCCCCTCGCCGTCAAGCAGGTGTGCAAAGGAGGCTCTGCCCATTATGCGGCGCGCAACGAGCCTTCCCGCGATGCGCACAGTCAATTCCTCGCCGCTCTCCGCGAGAGCCGCCTCGTTTGCGGTGAAATTAGCTATCGCCTCCGCGCTTCCGCTCGTTACCTCGTATTTCGTTATCTCGAACGGATTCTTTCCCGCCTCGACGAGCGCCGCCAGCTTTTCGCGGCGGACAAGGAGCTCGTTCGTGGTGCTGAATTCCGAATTACCCTGTTGATTATTTGCCATTTTAATATCCCTTCCGCCGCCATGGCGGCGGCTCGCTGTCGTGAACAGTTGATTTCCTATCGAAAAAAACCTCACGCTATCCTTTATTTTTCGGAAGTCACGCTTCCGTTGCCGCGCGCGGCAGGCTCAAAAGCCCTTATCCGTAGCCCTTCGGCTTACTGCTCTTTGGCTCTCGTCACACTGAGAACTCTGATATGTTGGAGCTTAACTCCGTCAACGACGACCTCGTCTCCCTCGCGAGCGCCGAGAAGCCTTGCCCCGATGGGGGAGGCGTCGGAGATTTTTCCGTTTTGCGGATCGGTTTCGTAGGAGCCCACAATGTGGTAGGTAAATTCCCTGTTTCTTTCAACGTTGAATATCTTGACGACGGAGCCGACGCTAACGACGCTTTCGTCGATCTGGCTCTCGTCTACGACCTTGGCATTCGATATCATCTCGCGAAGCTCCGCGATGCGAGCGTGTATCTTGCCCTGCTCCGCCTTTGCCTCGTCGTACTCGCTGTTTTCGGAAAGATCGCCGAAAGCACGTGCGGTGGATATCTCCTTCTTGTTTTCCTCGACCTTCACGTTGACGAGGTAGTCGAGCTCATCCTGCAACGCCTTGAAGCCCGCAGGGGTGTACGTCTTTGTTTCTGACATTTTTATTTCTCCCGCTATGTTATTTATTTATTTTATTTTTATTCTTGTGCGTTTATGAGAGCTTTTATCGCCTCTCGCGCCGCGTCGAGCTGGGCGTCGCCATCCCCAGCGGCGGTAACGAGAACGTCGGGCTCTATGCCGACGCCGTGATAGTTCACGCCGCACGGCGGGTTATAGTAGGCGACCGTCAGCGTTATCGCGGAGCGATCCGAAAAGGTATAGGTGTTCTGCATTATGCCCTTGCCGAACGTCGTGGTGCCGACGAGGGTGGCGGCGAAGAAGCCCATATCGGAAAAGTCCCTTATTCCCGCCGTGAAAAGCTCTCCCGCCGAGGCGGTGTTTTCGTTGCATACAACGACGGAGGGCAGGCTCAGCGAGTGCGACTTTGTCGCCGTTGTTGCATCGTCGTAGCCGTTCGTGAAGCTGACGAGCGTTGTTCCCTTGGGAGCGATATAGTCGAGGCAGTCGGTGACGGCGGAAAGATAGCCCCCAGGGTTATCGCGCAGATCGTAGACGATGCCCTTGACTCCTGCCGCCTCGGCGGCGTCGATGGCGTCCTTGAACTGCTGAAAGGTGTTCGATTTAAAGCCCGTCATCGTGATGTAGGCGACATCGCCCTCTATGACGTAGGTGACGCTCTTGTCGACTATCTTGCGCCGCACGACGGAGAAGGTAAGCTCCTCGTCACCGCGCTGAACGGTGATATCGACGCTCGTTCCCGCGTCGCCCTTAATGGCGGCGACGGAGTCGGTATATCCGCGCTCCGCGACGCTTATCCCGTCCACCTTCGTTATTATATCGCCAGCGAGAATGCCCGCATCTTCGGCGCCCGAGCCCTCGCTCACCGAATAGACCTCGATGATGTCGCTATCCGCGTAGTGATGAACGGTAACGCCGATGCCGACGAAGCTTCCGCTCATTCCCGTTGTATAATCTTTATATTCGGCGGCAGTTCTGTATATCGAATATTTGTCTCCCGTGGTCTCAACGTAGGAATATATGAGCGCGTCGGTGACCGCGGTGGTGTCGGTGAGATCTATCTCGTCGTAGTAGTCGCTAAGAAAGACCGCGAGCACCGCGCGCGCCTTTTCGATGGGCGCTCCAACGTCATCGACGAACTTGTTGACGTAGATATTTTCAAGCCCGTGCAGCTTTGAAAGCGAAAAACGCGGCAAATCCCATTTATCAAAATAGTCGGAGGCAAATTCTAAGCTCTCGTTTTGCTCGCGCTCCGCGTTGGAGGCAAGCTCCTCCTTTGTGAGTATCGCGGAGCTTCCGCCGAAGCTGTCGGCACACGAAGAAAAAGAAAGGACGCACGCCGCAAGGCACGCGACGAGCACCAGCAGAGCGGTGGCTCTTCGTAGCGTCGTTTTCATTCCGTTGTTCCCCTCTTCCCTCTCGCTCAAAGAGCTTTAAGCGAGATTTTCGAGCGCGAGCCGTGGCGGCACGCACTCTCGTTTTTTACTCCATTAAATAACAGTGCCTGCTCGGCGGAGCGCCGAGCAAGCCGTATGTCTATTATCAAGAGCTGACCTCAAAAGCGTAGCGCGCTTAAAACTTCGTCGGCTTGCTCGTCAGATACCTCTTGACCATGAGCGCCACCTTGAATGTAACCGCGTGATCAAACTCGCGAAGGTCAAGCCCCGTGAGCTTGCGTATCTTTTCAAGGCGGTAGACCAGGGTGTTTCTATGTACGAAGAGCTTGCGCGAGGTCTCCGAAACGTTGAGGTTGTTTTCAAAAAAGCTCTGCACCGTCATCAGCGTTTCGCGATCGAGCGATTCGAGCGAGCCCTTGTTGAACACCTCTTGGAGGAAGATCTCGCAAAGCGTCGTCGGAAGCTGGTAGACGAGGCGGCCGATGCCGAGGTTTTCATACGACATGATGGGCTTTTCGGTGTCGAACACCTTGCCGACTTCAAGCGACATGAGCGCTTGCTTGTAGGCGCGGGCGAGGTCCTTCAAATTGCCGACAACGGATGAAATGCCTATCAGTATCTTCGTCGCGTGCTCCGTATTAACAAAGGTCAAGAGCTCCTTGGCGTAGGCGACGAGATCGTCCGCCGTTTCCTCCGCCAAAACGTTCTTAACGATGACGATATCCTGCTCGCTTATGCTGATAACGTAGTCGCGGCCGCGCTCCGAGGCGAAGGCTTGAACTATCTCGTAGGGCGGCGTTTGCGGTATGCCCTGGAATTTTATCACCATGACGGCGCGCGTCTCGTCGTTGCTGAAATGGAGCTCGTTCGACTTCACGTAGATGTCGCTCGGCAGGATGTTGTCGAGAATTATGCTCTTGATGAAGGAGCCCTTATCGTACTTCTCGTCGTAGAGCGTTTTAAGATTATCAAGCGTTATGCAAAGCATTTGAAGCGTGCGCTGTGCCTGAACATCGTCGCCCTCGACGAAAGCCGTCATATCGCCCTGCTCCTCGTTGCCGACCGCGCGATAGGTATATCCGTCATAAACAATGAACTCCGAGCCGAAGGCAAGCTCCTCGCGTATCCTCTGACGCGATTCGCCGACCATCGAAGGCTCGCTACACGTGCTGATGATACCGTTCTCATCGATGATGCCCAGCTCCCGTCCGACAACTTCCTTCATTTGATCGATTATGTTTTGATAAAGCCTGTTTGACATAAATTCTCCATTCCGCGCCTTCGGCGACCAAGATCGACGCGCCCGCTGGGAAGCCCCGCAAGGCTGAAATTATGCGTGAAGTTCTATAAGCTTATAGAAGTCCACGCGGTCAATCTATGATTAAAATCGAGTTTTGTAAATACTGTACTATATTTTACCTCATTTTTTGCTAATTTTCAATAGTTTTTTTGAAAAAAGTTGCGATTTACACAAAAAAATTCACAATTTCTTGTGCATTTTTTCATTTACTTCCAATTCGTGCATAGCGGAGCGAGCTCCAACACGGTGCTCGCCCCGCTATGCCTCGCTATATTTTCACTATCCGCATAACGGCAACGCTCATATCGTCGCGCGTGCGCGAGCTTTTCCGTGCCGCCGCAAGAATGGTGGCGGCATATTCCTCGGCGCTCCCCGTAAACGGGCGGGCAAGGAGCTCGGAGAGCCATACCGCGTCCTCCTGCGATTGACTCACCCCGTCCGATAGCATCACCACCGTGTCCCCGCTCTTCACCTCGACGCGTATCCGCTCCGAGTCAATGCTCCGCATGAGCCCGAGCGGCACGGTATCGGAGCGAATGCGGAAAAGCGAGCTCTCGCGCTTGACGTAGGAGGCGGCGGCGCCGCTCTTGATGAAGCTCGCCTCGCCGCTCAGCATATTGAATTTAAAAATGTCCGCCGTCGCCGAACATTCGCCGCTTCGGCTCCTCAACAGCTGATTTATCGCGTAGAGCGCCGTGGTCTCCGAAACGGAGGCAGTAAGCATTCCCGAAAGCAGGTCGCCGACGAAGCGCGAGGTCTCGCCCGCCTCCTCGCCGCTCCCCATTCCGTCGGACAAAATGGCGAAGAAACACCCGTCGTCACCGATGGCGGAGGTGACGGTGTCGCCGCTCCTCTCCGAATCGGGGGCAACGGCGGAGCGCTCGGCGAACTCGACGGTGTAGGCGGGGGCGGCGCGGCAATCCAAGAGGGCGAAGCGCCCCTTCCTGAAAAATTCGGCAGCGCCAAGCTTCAAGCCCGATATTTTTTCTATCCCCTCGCGAAGTGCTTCGCCGCTGATAACGTCGCCCGTCGCGTCCTCGCCCGCCGCAATGAAGCGCTTACGCCGCTCGCCGAAAACGCGTATAACCCCGTCCGTGAGCCCGACCTCGCGAAGCAACGGCGCAAGCTTTTCGGAAAGGGCGCTGTCGGCTCGCTGCTCGCGTTCCTCGGCTTGCCGCGCCTCGTTTATCATCTTCGCGGTGAGCTCGTATATCTCGGAAAGCTCCGAAAGCTTTCTGCCCCTGTATCGCGCCTCGGCGAGGTGCGCGAGCTCGACGGAAAGGCGAGCCATCAGGTATTCGCCACTCGCGCAGTAGTCGGGCAAAAGAGAGGCGTCGTCCGCCGAAAGCTTGCCGTGCCTCTGGAAGCGTTCCGCAAGCTCGGCGACGCTTTCGATGCACGGGGCGGGGGTGACGCTCGTGCACTCCGCGAAGCGGGAACAGAGGCGGCACGAGTCCTTGGCGCACAGCGCAAGCCGCTCCTCGATCTCCTCGCGAGTCGGGGCTTCGCCGACGCGCCCAAGCCGCTCCAAGGCGGTGCCGAGCCCCGCGAGGGCGACGGAGAGGCGATCGACATCGCCGCGCTCGCTCCTATGAGAAAGCGCCATGGCGCCAACCATGTCGCGGGAAACGCGGAGCCCGTCCTCGCGCACCTCCTCGCTCCTCTCGCGCGAAAGAAATTTCAAGAAGGGGAAGAAGAGAGCGGCGGCGGTGGCATACTCGGGAAAGGTGGAGAGGAAGCCCGAAAGAGAGCCGCCGTAGGCACTCCAAGCGGAAAGGAGCACGCCGCCGCCAAGGAGGGCGTAGGCGTAGCCGAGCGGAAAGAGGAGCCCCGAGCCGAGCCCGAGCAGGGCGAAGCCGACCGAGTAGAGCGGGGAGAGCCCGAAGCTCGAAACGAAGCCGACGGCGACGGCGCGCACGGCGCCGAAGCGTTTGGCGGCAAAGAGGGTGGCAAGCGCCGCGAAAACGAAGGCGAGGTCTATCCCGAGCAGAACGTATTCCTTCAAGGAGAGCGATATAAAAAAGACGAGGGCGAGCGCCGAAAGCTGAAAAAGCAGAAGCTCGTATCGCGCCTTACCGACGCGCTTGACCTCGAAAACGGGGGACGAGCCGAAGAAAACGTCGCCAAAGGTCAAGCCGACACGAAAGAGCCCCGAAAAGAGAGCGGTGAAGGCGGCGCCGAAGAGGCACGCGGCGAGCCCATACAAAAGCGTCGAGCGCGAAAGTCCCGAAAGCAGGAGCTCATAAACCGTGCCGATAAAGCCGCCGATGACGGAGGCGGAAACGCGCAAAAGAAGCGGCTCCGAAAAGCCCGCCTTCTCCGAAGCTCGTATTCCCCCCGAGATGACGAGGCGCAAAAATACAACGATGAGGGCGATGAGAGCGTGCACTATCCCGTCTCGCCCGAGGGAAAGCGCGCCGACGAGCGCACCGAAGAGCGCCACCCAGACGCCGACGGGCGCGGCGGCGATAAAGGAGACCGCCAATGGATAGCTCCCCCACAAAAAGTGATAGCGTGCAAAAAGGAAATTGAGCGTAAACAGCAGAACGTCCGATAAAACGGCAAGCGGCTCGGAGCGTCGCCTCTCTATGCCGCGCCTCAAAGCCTCCGCCACGCCGCCGCGCGGCGACGGGTCAAGCTCGGTCTCCGTGATATTTTTCTCCATCTCTGCCCCTTTCTCGGCGAAGCCTGAGCGCAACGCCTTTTTGCAACATTTTAACTCCTGCCGCGCGAGAAAAACGTCGCTTCGCGTAGGAGGGGCTTGCGCTTCAATAACGAAAAAAAGGCGAAAGCGTCGAAGCGCGCCGTCGGCGCTCGCGTTTTCGCCTTTTTTGAAAAGCCTTGCGATATCTTATCGTAATATTCGCAGTGTGAAGTGCATATTCTGCTAAAATCTAAGCGAACGGGCGCCTCCGTTTTCGTGGGCATTCCCCGCGCGTCAGTTTTTCAGCGAATGAATGGGGGCGGGTATCCTTCCGCCGCGCGCGATGAAGCGCTCACAGGATTCGGAGCGGAGCGGCATTATGGGCGCATAGCCGAGAAGCCCGCCAAATTCGACGCGCTCGCCGACGCCCTTGCCATAGACGGGAATCACACGCACCGCGGTCGTCTTCGTATTCACGACGCCGATGGAGATCTCGTCCGCTATCATTCCCGATATCGTGCTCGCGGAAACGTCGCCAGGGACGGCAATCATATCGAGCCCGACGGAGCAGACCGCGGTCATCGCTTCCAGCTTCTCTATCGAAAGCGTTCCCGCCTTCACCGCGTCTATCATGCCGCGATCCTCGGAGACGGGGATAAAGGCGCCCGAAAGCCCGCCGACGTGGCTCGACGCCATAACGCCGCCTTTTTTAACCGCGTCGTTGAGGAGGGCGAGCGCCGCCGTCGTCCCGTGGGTGCCCGTTCTTTCAAGCCCCATATTTTCAAGTATCTCGGCAACGGAGTCTCCCGCCGCGGGCGTCGGAGCGAGGGAGAGGTCGACGATGCCGTAGGGGACGCCGAGGCGCCGCGAAGCCTCGGCGGCAATGAGCTGACCGACGCGCGTTATTTTGAAGGCTATCTTCTTCACGGTGTCGGCGAGCGCGGAAAAATCGCAATCGCCCGCCTCCTTTATCGCCGCCGCCACGACGCCAGGCCCGCTGACGCCGACGTTGATGACGCTGTCCGCCTCGCCCATTCCGTGCACGGCGCCCGCCATAAACGGATTATCCTCGGGCATATTGGCAAAGACGACGAGCTTCGCACAGCCGATGGAGCCGTTTTCCCGTGTCAGATACGCGGTCTCCTTGATTATCTCGCCCATGCGGCGCACCATGTCCATATTTATTCCCGCCTTGGTGCTCGCCACGTTGACCGAGGAGCAAACGCGCTCCGTCGTCGCCAGCGCCTCGGGGATGGACTCTATAAGCCGCTCCGCGCCGAGTATCGCACCCTTTTGCACGAGCGCCGAATAGCCGCCGATGAAATTGACGCCGAGCTCACGCGCCGCCCGCTCTAAAACGTGCGCTAAGCGAACGAAGCCCTCGGAGGAGAGCCCCGCGCCGACGTAGGACAGCGGCGTGACGGAGATACGCTTGTTGACTATGGGAATGCCGTAGGTGCGTTCCAACTCCTCGCAAACGGAAACAAGGCGCTCCGCGGAGCGCGTTATCTTGTCGTAGACCTTGCGCTCCAAGCGCGCGGGGTCGTCCGAGATACAGTCGAAAAGCGATATTCCCATCGTCACGGTGCGTATATCGAGGTTTTCCTCTTTTATCATTTTGACCGTTTCAAGTACGTCCTGTATATTGAGCATTTCAAATCCTGTGCATGGTGTTGAATATGTCCTCGTGCATCACGCGAATATCAACGCCGCTCTCCTTCCCCTTTTCCTTCATCTCGGCGGAGAACTTGGAGAAATCCACCTTCAAATCGTCTATGGACACGAGCATTATCATCGCAAAGTATTCGTCGAGAACGGTCTGGCTTATATCCTCGATATTGACGCCGAACTTGGAGCACTCCGCGCTCGCCATTGCGATGATACCCACCTTATCCTTTCCCGTTACGGTAACAACTGCCTTCATAGCGTTTCCCTTTCATTCAGTTATTGGTTTTACTGTGACGACGCTATTTTATCATAAATTTACGCTTTTGTCTACGCTTTTTTATAGTTTAGTTGAAAAAAACGAGATTTTATGCTAAAATAGAAGTGAACATAAGCGTGAGGCTCCTCTTCGGGCTTCTCGCGATGAAAAGGCCGCGCATCGTGGTGCCTCGGCGCGCGGCGGAACGGAGAGCTTATGAACACCGCTAAAAACGAAAAAAACGCCGTGAACGGGTTTATCATAATCAACAAGCCGACGGGGCTTTCGTCGCAAGCCGTCGTCAGCCGAGTGCGACGCGCGCTCGGTGCGGATAAGGCGGGGCATACGGGAACGCTTGACCCGATGGCGAGCGGCGTTTTGCCCGTGCTCGTGGGGCGCGGGGTCAAGGCGAGCGAATTTATGCTCACGCGGGACAAGCACTACCGCGCGCGCCTCTTGCTCGGCATTGAGACCGACACGGAGGACACGACGGGGGCGACCCTCGCCACCTCCGACGAGATCCCCGATGAGAGCGCAGTCCTCGCCGCGGTTGCCGCAATGCGTGGGAGAAGCCTACAAACGCCGCCCATGTATTCCGCAATAAAGCTGAAAGGAAAAAAGCTCTACGAGCTTGCGCGCGAAGGGATAACGGTGGAGCGAGAGCCGCGCGAGATCACGGTGCACGAGATAAGCGCCGCACGCATCTCGCCGCGCGAATACGAGCTCGACGTCGTCTGCTCCAAGGGGACGTACATACGCACCCTGTGCGCCGACGTGGGAAAGAAGCTCGGGTGCGGTGCGGCAATGGCTGCGCTCTGCCGCACCGAGGCGGCGGGCTACGGCTTAACAGACGCGGTGGAGCTTTCCGTTCTTGAAGCTTTGAGCCCCGAGGAGCGTGCGCCGCTCGTGCGCCCCACGGAAGAGATATTCGCGAGCTACATAAAGATATATTTACAAGATTTCTTCGCTCGGCTGGCGCGAAATGGGCTCGAAATATATCTTAAAAAGATAGGAGCCGCGCTTCCTCTCGGGGAGCGTGTAGCATTATTCGACAAAGCGGGCTTTTTCGCCCTCGGCGAAGTCCAAAGCTTTGGCGGTGAAGCAGCAATAAAGCCCATAAGGCAATTCGACGTTTGAAGAAGCTCACACCTCGAATTAAATCAAGCTCTAAGCCGCGTGAGCCTAACGCTCCATCTGGTTTAAATACGGCTTTAAGGCGACACGCCTCCGAGCCTCGTGCCAAATTATAAGGCTTATGCAAGTGCTCCCGTGCCTCTCAATTTGAAGCCGAGCTTCGTGCAAGCCGAAATGCAAGCCCCGACCGAAGGCGGCGGGCTCGAAAGGATAGTATATGGCAGTAAGATTTACCGACGAACAGCTGACCGCGATAAAAACGCGGGATAAAACGCTCCTCGTTTCCGCGGCGGCGGGCTCGGGAAAAACGGCAACGCTCACGGAGCGGATAATACGCTCGCTGACGGACGAGGAAGCGCCCGAGGATGTGAGCCAGCTGCTCATCGTCACCTTCACGAAAGCGGCAGTCGGCGATCTGAAAAAAAAGATCTCCGCCGCCATCACGAAGGCTCTCGCCGATTCTCCCGAAAACAAACGCTTGGAGCGCCAGCTAACGCTCCTGCCTTTGGCGCACATCTCCACCATCGACTCTTTTTGCAACGAGGTCCTGCGGCGCAATTCGGACAAGGTGGGCATTCCCCCCAATTATCGTATCGCGGAGACGGCGGAGGCGCAAATACTTTCCTTCTCGCTTCTCGGCGCTCTCATCGACGCGATCTATGACGACGAGCTTCCAAGCGTAAGCTCCGCCGCGGAGTTTGCCGAGCTCGGCGAGCTGCTCACCTCGTCCAAAAGGAATGCCGACCTCGAAGAGGTGCTTTTGAAGCTCTACGAAAAGTCGAAGAGCACCGTGGAGGGCGTCACCATATTCCGCCGCCTCGCGGAGGAGTACTCCCCCGAAAGCGCCTTGGACAACAAATATCGAAGCTACGCGGCACGGCTTCTCAACGAGACCGCGAAGCACTACTTCGAGCACCTGACGAGCGGAATTTTTTTCGATGATGACGACTCGACCCCCGAGCGCCGACAAAGATATCTGGAAGCCGCGCAAAGTGACGCCGCCGCCATCGCGGAAATGCGGAGCGCGGACTACGCGCGCGGCCGCGAGCTGCTTGAAAGCTTGAAAATTAAGAATCTGCCCACGCTGAAAGGAGAAAAATCGCTCGGGGAGCGCCACTACATCGCCTTTCACGCCGATATGAAGGCGGAGCTCGCCGACCTACGCTCCAAGCTGTTTTTATACTCCGACGACGAGTGGCGCGAGCTCTATCGCGGGCTCAACTCAAAGCTCCTGCTCCTCGCGTCGGTGCTCGAAGAATTTGACCGCGCCTACAACGCGGAAAAAAGGCGGCGCGCGATGTTGGAATTTTCAGACGTGGAGCGCTACACCTACCTCGTGCTCTACAACGAGGACGGGACGCCGAGCGACGCGGCGCTCGCCCTCCGCGAGGAATACAGCTCCGTCTACGTCGATGAATATCAGGACGTCAACGCCCTACAAAACGCCATCTTCGCCGCGGTCTCCCGCGATAACAACCGCTTCATGGTGGGCGATATCAAGCAGAGCATTTACGGCTTCCGTAGCGCCGACCCCGACATTTTCGCCGCAATGAAAAAAAGCTATCCCCCGCTCGACGAGGACGCGGGCTCACCGTGCGCCACGCTGTTCATGTCGAAGAACTTCCGCTGTGACCGCGCCATCGTCGATTTCGTCAACGAGATATTTGACACGGCTTTCGGGCTGACGCGCGAAAGCATCGGCTACACGCCGAAGGATCGCCTCGAATATGCGAAGCTCTACGACGTGGAGCCCCCCTATCATAGCCCGAGCCTCACCCTCGTTCCGCCGACGCGCTCCGAGGATAGCCTCCGCCTTTCGGGCGACCGTGCCGCGGAATGTGAGCTCGTTGCCGACAAGGTGCGCGAGCTCATCGACAACGCCACTCTGAACGGCGGAGAGCCCGTTCGCCCGCGCGACGTGGCAATAATACTTCGCGGCGGAAGGGCGCGAATGGAGGACTACGCCGCCGCCCTCGCCAAACGCGGCATTCCCGCCGAGAGCCGCGGCGAAAGGAGCTTCTTCTTAAACTCCGACGTGCTTTTGGCGCTCTGCCTCTTAAACGCGGTGGATAACCCGCGGCGCGACATCTATCTTGCGGGGCTCATGCTTTCGCCCCTCTTCGGCTTCACCGAGGAAACGCTCCTCGCGCTGCGGCGCGGAAAGCGCGGCGCTCTCATCGACAGCGTTCGTAGCTATTGTGAAAGCCACCCGAGCTTTGAGGCGGGGCGCGTGCTCATAGAAACGCTTGACCGCTATCGCACGCTCGCGGAGGGGCTAAACGTGGACGCCCTCATCCTGCGCCTCTACAATGAGACGGGGCTTTTGGCGCTCGCGGAAAAGAACGGCGGAAAGGAGAATCTGCTCCTGCTCTACGACTACGCAAAGCGCTTCACCGCTTCAAGCTACAAGGGTCTCTACAACTTCTTGAAGTTCATCAACAATGTGATAGATCGCCACGCAGAATTTGACACGGGGGAGCGCGGCGGCGGTGACGACGCGGTAAGCCTCCTCACGGTGCACGCCTCGAAGGGGCTCGAATACCCGATAGTTTTTTACGTTGACACGGAGGCGAAGCTGAAAGGCAAGGAATCGAAGGAGCGCGTCATCTTTTCGGAGAAATGCGGGCTCGGGCTCTACCTTCGCTCCCCTGGCGGCTTAGCCCTCGTCGAAAACCCCGTGCGCTGCGCAATTCTCGATTACACGGAGCGCCGCGCCTTTGAAGAAGAGCTCCGCGTGATCTATGTCGCCTTGACGCGCGCAAGAGAGCGCCTATATGTGTACGGATGCCTCGCCAAGGATGCCAACGAATATCTCGAAGAGGCGGAGCTCAGGCGCTCCGTTCTCGACGGGCATAGCATATACTCGGCGAAAAGTGCCCTCGACGTTATGACCGCGACGCAAAGGTCAGCACGTATCAGCGTGGCGGAGACGGGCGAAAAGGCGGAAGCGACAGACGCCCCGAGGAGCGACGTGCCTCGCGAGGCGGCGAATGACGACGCGGCGAACGAGATACCGAGCACGGAGCTTTTAAAAAGCCGCTTTGAGTTCACATACCCAAAAAGCTATTTGACAAGGCTTCCCGAAAAGCTTTCGGTCTCCGTCCTCACGCCGCAAGCCCTCGACGCGCAAGACGAGGATGAAAAGCCACGGCTCATTCTCGAACGCACCCGAGAGCGCGCCGAGCGGCGCGGGCGTCTGCCCGAGTTCTTCGTTGGCACGAGTGCCGACGAAAGCGCCAAGCGCGGTATTGCAACGCATAATTTCCTTCAATTCTTCGACATTGAAGCCTTCGCGAAAAACGGTGCCGCGGCGGAGCTTCGCCGCCTCACCGAAAAGAAGTTCCTCTCCGAGGAGACCGCGGCGCGCGTGCGCCTCGACGAGATAGAGCTCTTCGGAAAAAGCAAGCTCCTCGCTGAAATGCAGGGTGCACGCAAGCTTTATCGCGAGCTCCGCTTCAACACGCGCCTGCCCGCGAGATTTTTCACACGGGACCCGCTCAAAGCGCGGGAGTTGGCCGACGAGGAAATACTCGTTCAAGGCGTTATAGACTGTATCGTAGAGGATACGAGCGGCGAGCTTCACCTCGTCGATTACAAAACGGACAGACTCTCGCGAAGCGAGCTTGCGAATCCCGAGCTCGCGCGCCGCACCCTTAATGAAAAGCACGCGCTTCAATTAAATTATTACGCACTCGCGATAGAGCGCATTTTCGGCAAAGCGCCGACGAGCATTCGCATATACTCGCTTCCCCTCGGTATGGCGCTGAACGTCGATAAGCTACACTTTGAATGACGCCAGCCCCAAAACAGTAAAACTCAAAGCTCAAACTCCGCTTTGAGCAGCGCAAGTCCGAAAAAGCGATAAGCGAAGCTCAAACTCCGCTTTGCGCGGCGCAAGTCCGCAAAACAATAAACGAAGCTCAAACCACGCTTTGAGCAACGCAAGTCCGAAAAAGCGATAAGCGAAGCTCGAACTCTGCTTTAAGTGACGCAGACCGTCTCCCACCACCGAATAAATTACTTTTAACAAAAATTGATAAAATTTTACGATATGCTGGACTTGTTCGATTTTTTGTGATAAAATATACGTGTACCGCCTTGCAAAGCAGACCTCTGCCTTCGCTCCGTGCACCATTGCACCCACGCTTCTTGAAAAGCTCGCAAGGAAGTCCTAAACAAGCGCGCTTGCTTCGCGTGCGCACGCTAACGCCTTGGCACGTTTCTTGACGGTCTCGCAAAGAAGCCTTGAGCAGGCACACATTTTTGCTTCACGCTCTGCGGAATAATGTAAACAATTAAGGAGGATGATTCGTATGAAAAAATTCATAGCACTGTTTTTGACGTTGGTATGCCTCATCTGGCTCGTCGGCTGTAATACAGACGACGCCACACTCGGCAACATCTCCGTCGATGACCTTGATATCGCCGTCTCTTATACAGATTATTCCGATAACAGCGAATTTTATCTCGGAGCCTTGAACAACGATAAATTGTCAATCGACAGCGTTCTGCACCTTCCAATCTACAAGTTCGACACCTTGGAGGATTTCAAGCAGTTCAAGCTTTCTTTCGGAAAAGTGTTTTCTTTCGATCGCGGATACGATGAAGCCCCTTCCTTCAACGTTGCCACCGCCGATTATGACAAAGCTTTCTTTAAGGAAAACACCTTGCTGTTAATCTACGTCAGCGCCAACAGCGGCACTTACAGATTCGGCGTGAATAGCGTGTCCTGTGATGAGAATTCGTTCTGTATCCATATAGAACAGACCAACGGCGAAGGACCGCTCACCGATGATATGGCGGGCTGGTTTATAACCGTCGCCGTTCCCGACCGTATGCTTAACAACTCTATGAAGTTTGACGCAGACCTGAATAATGGCAATAACTGATTGCTAATCAGGGGAGCTGATTAAAACAAGGTTTTGAGGACAAAGCCACGGTAAACTCAATAAAAAGCGAATTTTTAATGAAAGAACGGTAGAAGCAGAGATCTTTCTTGCTTCTACCGTTTTTTAATTTGATTATGCCTAAATCGTTGGGATAGCTACGTGGGGGTCTGCTTTTTAGAGCCTGTCCGTCGCAATGCGGTCAAGAGGTATTTCCCGCTCCGCGAAGGCGCCTTCGGTCCTGCCGAGGGCGACGGCACAGCAGGGCACAAAGCCCGCGGGAAGCCCCAGCTCCGTCAAAAGCTCCGCGTTGCGCGCGAGCGCCATGGTGGCGCCCCAGATATGACAGGAGCCGACGCCGAGCTCGGTCGCGGCGAGCGCTATATTTTGCGCAATTATCGCGGCATTGGAATAGGTAACGTTTTTCATTCCCTCGTCGGTCGGCATCTTCGCGGAGACCACGATGAGCGTCGGAGCACCGTAAAGCGGGTGTATGTCGGGATTTCCAAACATCGCCGCGCCCGCCGCGTCTATTTTGCCGAGCAATTCCGCCCTCGTGATGACCGTCAGATGAACGTCATCGTATCGCCCCATTCCAACGGGGGCGGCATTTGCCGCTTTGAGAATTAAATTCAACTCCTCGTCGCCAATCTGCTCGCCCGTGTAGGCGCGAACGGATCTTCTTTTGAAAATAGCTTCCATTGTCTCATCTTCCCTTTCATAAAACAGATTTCCTAAATAAATTTTCGGCTCGCAACGAAAGCCTCGCACCTCGGGAGCACGCTCAAACGCGGAAGCTTATTAAAGCTTTTGCTTCGAGGGCAAGCCTTTCATTGACATACTTTATGACGAGCTTTGTAGCGAAACGACAAAGGCTGACAGCACCCGCGCGTTTTAAGCTTTGCTTCTATGGTCAATCCTTCTTCACGTCGGCATAGCCAACAAGCGTTTTAATGGCGAATTGATAGTACACGTTTTCCGTAAAGTACGCTTCGCCGTAGTATTCCAGCATATCGCTTTTTATCTCGGCGAGCTTCGCATCGCGCTCCTCGTCGCTCTCGCAAGCGTCGAGCTCATCCTTATAAAGCTCCTCGTAATACTCCATATAGTCGTCAATATTTTCGTCGTATATCTTTTTAAATTCTTCGTCGCTCGGAATGAGCCCTTCCGTTCTTATTATATAGTAGAATATCAGCTGCTCGGAAACGACGTTTTCCGCGCGCGAACGCATGTACGCCTTCCAGTCCGCACCCGAGGAGAGCCCAAAATAGGCGGCGGCGAAATCGTCAAGCTCGCTGTAATAAGCGCCGTACACGGAATATTGATTCAAAAGCTCGGTGTAATATTCGTCGTACACCTCGTCAACTCGTTTTTCGGGCAACTTTTTTATCTCCGCCTTCTCGTGGTATATCTCCCACATTTTCTCTTCGATAAGGTCGTTGTTAGTCTCTTCCGCTTCCTCGATAAGCTCATTTCTAAGCTTAGCCTCATATTTCTCGGTAAGCGTTTCTCCATCATAGTCCGCAAGCTCCTCCGCCGTCACTTTAAGCGTTTCCGTTATGAACTCATCGTTCCATTCGGGGGTATCGTATATGACCGCCGAGGCAACGTAAACGTCGAAGGTAACTTCCAAGCCGCGTAGCTCCTCCGTCGAATAATCCGCGGGGAAGTACGCCTGCACCTTGACGGCGCCGCTCTCACACCGCGTGACCGCCTCCACCTTTATATTATAATAGGTGGTGTCTATGCTGTCGCCTTCCACGCGAAGTATCGCCTGCTCCGAAATCTTCTTCCCTATCTCGCGCCCAGCAAAAAAGGCTGAAAAGCCATTCCCGTACACCTTGTCCGTGGCAGGGTTTGCAAGGTCGACGCGCTCCGCCTCGGCGCTCCTCACGGTGCCGTCAGACTTGAAAACGTCGTAGCTCACATAGATAACGTCGCCCTCCTTGACGTTGCCCGTCGTTATTTTTTCAAATTTGGCAACGTTTTTTGGAACAACGCCGAGCAAGCCCTCCTCGAAGCCCGAGATGAAGGCCCCCGAGCCTATTTCAAGGGTGCTCTCGGTGTCCTCGTCCAGATTGGAAGCGTTTTCAAGCTCCACCTGTAAGCCGTTCTCATCAACAGTGTAGCCGCGGTATCTTATGCTCGCAACGTCGCCGAGGGTCAAGGGCAAGCTAACAATGCTTCCGCCGTTATACTTTGCCTCCTCGCTCTTGTTGGCAACGAGAAGCTTGTTTATCGCGCGCGCAATGTCGCCGTCCCCAACCTCGACGAAGGGAATGTCCACCGTATAATTTTTATAGTCGCTCTCGGCGATATAGACGTAGCCGCCGAGCTCCGAGGTCAGATAATCGAAGTCGCCGCCACAGGATGAGAGGGTGAGCGTCGCCGCCGCGCACGTTGCGAGGAGCGCCACCGTGGCGCAAGCTTTTCTTATGATTTTTTTCATATATCTCCTTCCGCCGCAAAGCGGCACAAGCCTTTCGGTATTTGCCTTCCGTGAGAATGGCTCGCGCAAGGAAGCCACAGAGGTAAGAGCTTTCTCTTTGCCGCCTTCGCTGACCTTCGCGGCTCACGCAAAAGAGTCGGCATAGCTCGTGGCGAGCTTATCACAGCGCTCGTTGTAGTCGTGCCCGTTGTGCCCCTTGACCCAGACGAAGCGCACCGCGTGCGTCATCGTCAGCTCGTAGAGCCTTTGCCAAAGGTCGGGATTTTTCAGCTCGTCCTTGCCGCGCCGCCAGCCGTGGGCGCGCCAGCCCTCCACCCAGCCGAGCAAAAATGCGTCAACTAAGTATTTTGAATCGGAATAAAGAGTCACCGAGCACGGCTCCTTCAAGGCTTCGAGCCCCGAGATAGCCGCCAAAAGCTCCATTCTGTTATTCGTCGTCAGCCGCTCGCCGCCCGAAAGCTCCTTTTCGTATTTACCGAAAACGAGGATTGCGCCCCAACCGCCGCGCCCTGGGTTGCCGCGGCAAGCTCCGTCGGTATAAAGTGAAACTTCCTTCATCTCTTCCCTGTTCCATTCATTAAAATTGCGTTTTCGCTAAGTAAACTCCGTTTTGTTAAAAAATGCGGCGAGAAATATTTTTCGCCGCATTCTTAATGAGATAAAACTAAGGTAGCCGAATTTTTCGGTCCATCACGACGCCGTGTCGGTGGGTCCTGCCACGAGCTCGGAATCGACTCTCACGTACTTGTACGAGCCGTCCTCCTGCTCCTCGTATTCCAGGATATAGTTCATCAGCTTGTCGAACTGGTACGCGTGGCGAACGCTGTTCTCACCGTAGTAGTACTCGTTCTGCGAATATCCGTTCTCCACGTCCTTCTTGTACTCCTTAAATTCCTTGTCGGTCACGATGAGATCGTATGCCTGTGCCGCAACGTATATCCTGACAAGCGGCTTAACTATCTCCATCGACTTCTCGCCTACCGCGGAGCATGCGTCCTCATAGGTCGAAACGGACGATTTGAGATCCACCTTCGTCTGTGCAATAAGGAAATTCTTAAACGTCTTGTACTGCTTATAGTTGGAAACGCCCGCGTCGCTATCCGCCGTGCCGTTATAGAAATCGTACTGATAATTCTGAATGAGCTGATCGTAAGCCAGATCCAGCGCCTTCTGCGGAGCACCCGTCACCTCTATCGACTCTTCAAGAAGCTCGTACACCGCCTTCGCGAGATTCATTCTAAGCTCCTCGTTGTACTCCTTGATAAGCGATTCCTTGGTGAGCCTCTTGTAGCCCTCAACGAGCTCGCTCTCCATTCCGTCCTTCCACGTCAAAAGCTCTTTCACTTTCGCGTTCTTGGTTGCCAAGGCGTCGTTATATTCGCTCTGCGCCGTGTTGTACGTCTTTTCAGCCGCTTCAAGAAGTGCCAGCGTGCTCTTCGCGCTGTTCGCGTTTTTGAGCGCCGTCGTTGCGCTTTCAAGCGCCTTCTCCGCTTCCGTGAGAGCCTTCTTCTGCTCGTCGGTCGCCGCGTCTCCCGCGTCGGTAACTACTTTGTTTGCCGCGTCGTACTCGTTCTGCTTCGTCGTCTTGTTCGCGGTCGCTTCGCTTATATCCGCCTCAATAGCATCGTCAAGCGCCTTGTCCGCCGCGTCAAGCGCCGTCTTTGCCGCTTCAAGTGCCGCCTTCTGTTCGTCGGTCGCCGCATCGCCCGCCGCGTCAACTATCGTCTTCGCCGCGTCGTACTCCGCCTGCTTTGCGTCAAGCTCGTCTTTGGCGGCCTTCACCTTATCGCTCGCCACCTTCTCGAAATCTTCAAGCGTGCTGTCATAGTTCTTTTCAGGGGTTTCAAGCGCCTCTTCCTTATCGGCAAGAGTTGCCTGCGCATTGGCGATCGCCTCCGCCATCTCTTTGAGCGTCACGGTCTTATCGCCCGTCGTCTTGTCGTAGGCTTTGAGCGCCGTCTCCTTATCCGCATCCTCCATATCGTCGTAGCCCTTTATGAGTATGGACGCGAGAGAATCAACGGTGATATCGTCGCCGAGTATCAAGTCTACCAGCGTCGTCGCCGTAAATTCGGAGACCGCGATATAGTTAACGGGATAGATGTGATAGCTTATCGTTTTGTCTTTAAGATCGGGTATCGCATTGCCGTAAACGTCTTTGAGGTCCGTCTTCGACTCGTCGTAGGTAACGTCATCGACTACCGCGAGCTCGTTTCCGTTTGCTACCCATTCTATCTTGACGCTCGTATACGTCTTGCCGTCGCTGCCCTTATAGTCGGTGAAATCTATCGTGCTACCGATGCTCGCCTTTTTCTCGATGAGGAAGTCGACGAAATCGGAGGCACCCTCGGTGAGAACGAGCCTCTCCTTGGTGACAGTGACCTTCTTCTCCTCGGTAACGGGGTTGCCGTCCGCATCCTTCTCGACCTCACCCGTCGCCTTGTCTATGACCTCGACCTGCTCGCTCGACGTGTAGGAGATGAAAACGACATCGCCCTTCGACACGGTTCCCGAGGTGGTGGTGGAATACGACTTTCCGTCAAGCTCGATGCCCGCCAGCTTCTCCGAGATAGCGGCATCCAAGCCTTCGGGAGCAAGGAGGCCGAGCTGTATGCTCGTCGTGCTGCTCGTGCTCATCTTCGCGGTATTGAACACGTATTCAACGCCGTCAATGGTAACGGTCGTATAGTAGCAATAATTAACAAGGTCGTGCGCGCCTATCGTTCCCGTCGCCACCTTATCCCCGTCGTTCTTTGCGGCGGAGGCCAGCGCCTCGTAGATAGCGTCGACAACCTTCTTATTTCTCGTCTCTTCATCCGCGGTGAAGTCCCCGTCCTCGATCTCGAGCTCGAGGAGCGCCTTTTCAAACGCCGCCTTCGCCTCGGCAGAGAACGTTGCATAGGGGGACAGGTCATCCTTCGCCATGCTGTAACCGCAGCTTACGAGTGACAGCGAGAAAATGACGAGCACAAGAATCAAACTGATAATTCTCTTTTTCATTTTTCATTCCTCTATATATTATTTTTTAACCGTTTTTCGCTCTCGCAAATTGAGCAGAAACAATTATACCATATTATTTTGAAAAATGCAAACGTTTTTGGGAAAATTTAAATATTTTTAATAAATATTTTTGTTTCACACGAAAACCCGCGAGATATTCAGCGCTCGTAGGCCTCTTCCTTTTCTATTATCTCCGCGTTCATCAGCTGGGTATATTTGTCCGCCAGCTTCTTGAAGGCGAAGGTCGATACGTAGAAATCCGACACGGGTGTCGTCTTCTGAACGTATTCGTGAGTTTGCTCATCGTAGGTCGCCTGATACAGCCGCACCAGGACGCGGCGATCGTCGTAGCGATAAAATTCGTACACGTATCTCCAAGCAGACGATGAGAGCTTAAAGGAAAGGCGCATGACCATCGGCGCGTTTTCTATTATCTCCGCCTGCTCCTCCGCTTCAACGACGCCCGAATACGTCGTAAAGTAGAGCGTTTCCAAAAATCTCTTGAAATTCGACGTGCCCAAGGTGTCGTATCTCGTGTACTGCGCCGTGCCACCGCCTATCTCCTCGTTGTAAAACTCGGATAGGCTCACCTTCTCGTAGCCCATCTTTTCTATATATTCAAGCAGCTTGTTCGTCGTACATTCCCCGTCGGGAGTAACCACCGTGGTTATATAGTCGAACGAGGCTTGAAGCTTCGTGTTCTCGGGGAGATTATCGAGCGAGGTGTACGTTTTGCCGTCCGTGCCTATATAGATCTCCTTGTGATTGAGCTTTATGTCGTATATGCCCTTCAAGTCATCCATATAGAGCTCCACCGTGGCATTATCTATATATTCCGTATCAACGAGCATAAGGTCGCGCCGCGCCCAGAAGTTGATGAAATCGTAATTCAGGAAAACGAGCTTCGAGGCGTCCACCTTGGCGACTATGTCGTAGAGATCCGAGCCGACGTATCGCGTCCCGTCGCTCTGCTCGTCGCTGATATAGAGCGTGAAGTTGAGCGTTTCGTACCAGGCGTAGTCGTCCACGGTGTTCTCGTCACCGCTGTCCACCGCCCAAAGCCCACGCGGGAGCTCAAAATACACCGTGTTCGCGTAGAGCCCGAACTTCTTCATCGTTTCGGGCGTCAAGCCGACGGCGACGGTCTCCGTGCCACGCAAGCCCTCGGGGGTGCTCGTCGCATCCGTTTGCCCCGCCAGAAGGTTGACCACCGTTTGGCAGACGGAATGATTGAGCCCGTAGATCCCGTACTTGTTGTCCATCGTGTTTTCATAGAAGGAGTCGCCGTAATACGGATCCCTATCCGATCTGTTCTGGAAGCGGAAGGCGCTGACCAGCGTCTTCGTAACGAAATAATCTATCCGCGCCACCTTGTAGGTGATGAAGTCGGAGAAAAATTCACAGTACTCCGTGTATTCTTCGACGGTGAGCGCCAGATTTTTGGAGACCTTTTTGCCGCGAAGCGCCGCGCGAAGTCTCTCTCCCGACTCCGAATCGTCGGCGGAGAGGTCGAGCGTCGAAATGTACTCCGCGTCGGTATATTTGCCGTCTATCATAAAGCGATAGCGATAGCACACTATGCAGTCGTCGGTGACCGCGTCGATCTCCTTCCCCGCGCTGTCAAATATCGAAACAATCTCCGTCACCACGTATTTAAAATTGCGCGCCACGGAGTTTTCCTTGTCGTATTCCACCTTGAAAACGATCGGAGCCTTCTCGGTCACCGAGCCTATCCGCGCCGCGCGGATCTCTTCGGCGAAGGTGGCGGGAAGCTTTTCCTCCCCGAGGTCTAAGACCGCGTGGAACAGTGCCCCGTCGCCAACGGCCGCCTCGTCCACCTTTAAGCGATACGTGAGCTTCACGAGCTCCGCGTCACCGACGGGGGTACCAGCCACGGAGACCTCGCCCTCGTCCGTTATCACGGACTCTATCGCCACTATCGTGTATTCGTAGGAAAGCTTATCCTTGCTTCCGAAGTCCAAAAGCAAGCCGTCGCCGTTCAGGGTGAAAACTATTTCGTCCGTCGAATAGTCGCCCACCGTTCTGCCAACGAGTGCCGCCACGAGGCGGGCATAGTCCTCCTGCCCCTTGTAGCTTGAAAGGTCGATCTCCATCGTTTTATAGCCATCATTCAGGTAGCCGCCGTCAACTCGCTTTTCCGCGTCTCGCGCCTCGGGAACGATAACGTCCGCAAACGCCACGACGCGCGCCGAGTCCGTGATGCGATCGGGGACGCTCGCGCCGTTCTCCTCGCGCATAGCGCTCTCGTGCATCTCGTTGACCCACTGATAATAGTTCGAGGTTATATAGGCGCTCAGTATCGTATCGTCGTCAAGCCCTGGTGAGATAAGGATAGAATTGACAAACGAATAGAAGCCCATAAGCGCGTAATCAAAATAGTTTGAGGAGCCGACATAAACGTAGTCGCGCCCGTCCACCATAAAATAGTAGCCCGTTTCGGAAATGGTCGCGTCGCCTATCTTTATCACGTGCGCCTGCTCGTTCCCGTCCGCGTCAAGGTAGGTGAAGCTCACGGTTTCATACTGCCCTTCCGCAAGCCCGTAATTTGAAAGCAGCTTTTCTCTGTCCTCGGCGGAAAGCGGCTCTCCCGCCGCGTCTCCCTCCGTGTAGGTGAGCTCTATGCGCTCTTCAAAGTACGCCACTTGAAGCGCCATGCAAAGATAGGTGAGCTTCGGAATCTGATTATACCCGTCCCCCGTCTCTATGGCGTAAAGCTGGCTATAATCAAAGTCCGCCTCCATATTGCTTATCGACGGATAATATGCCTGCCTGACGCCCTGCGCGTCGGTATAATACATAATGAAGCTTCCGTCCTTGTCGGGGCGAAGCAGATCGAATTTGCCGTTCGCATTGCTCACCGAGATGAGCTGAATATCCTTCTGCTCCATCTTCGGGTACGCTATCGGATAATTGAGGTAGTAGTCCTCCCCGTCAACGATGGGGTAAAGCTCCTCCTCATCTTTATCCTCCTCGCCGCGCGTCGCGAAATAGACGATGAGGCTCGCCGCCACCGCCACGACCAGCGCCGCCGCAAGGATTATCGCGATTTTGAGGCGTGTCGGCTTCTTTTTTTCAATGTGTTTCATAAGATCTCCGTTCCGTCGCCGTTTGCGACACAGAATGTAGCTTGGGCGATGAGCCCACCCTCAAAGGCTATTTATACCTCCGCCTTACGGCAACGACGATCCCGAGCACGAGCAGCGCCGTCGGAACAGCGAAGACGCAAACGGTGAGCGTGGCAATAAAAGCGTCCGATATGCCGTAATTGTAATCGTAAACGTCCGTGGCATTGCCGTAGTAAATCGTCGCGTCGTTATAGCTCAGCGTGGAATACCATATCTGCTTTCCGCCATACGCCGAGGAGTTATAGGAAAGCCCGCCGAGATCCATCGAGGCATATTCTTCAAGGCGAGAAATATTGTCTATCAAAAGCGACACCACGTCGAAATTCGCATAAGCGCTGTTGCCCAAAAGCTCGTTGGATAGGAAATCGGGCGAGTTCACGCAAAAGATATACGAGTGCGTCTTTTCGTTGGCTTCGCTGTCGAGTGCTTCGCGAGAAACGACCGCCGCCAGATCGTAGCTCTTCTCCTCGCCCGCCAAATCAACGTATTCTCCCGTTTCGGGGTGGCGCGCGTAGGGCTTGGCGCTCTCCGACGAGGTCAGGAAGGATATATACTGCCGCGCCACGTTTGCCGTTCCGTCCTCCGAGGTGGCGGAGCTCTCTTGGAAGGAGCAGGTGATATAGCCCGTGTTGGTGAAAACGGTGCGCGGCGCGCTCGACGTGTCGGCGTAATCGCCGTATATCCCGTAGGCGTAGCTCTCTTTATCCGTGTTGTAGCTCGCTATGAGCTGAGTGTAGCTGTTATCCTCGTCCGCTATCGACGCCTTCTCGTCCTTCATAAGCGTCGTCCCGAAATCGAAGCCCCACTCGTGCAAAAAGCTCTCCAAAAGCGGAAGCTCCACCGCGTAGTCCTTGGCTATCATTATCGCCCCCTGCTTCGTCACCAGGTAGCGGTCCAGCTTTTCAAGGTCGGAAACGTAGCCGAGCTCGTCGTAGCGCGTGGAATCCGTCTTAAAGTCGGTGCGCGGGTTGTTGATGATGAGCAGGGCGCAATCGTCGGGGACCGCGTCGGCGGCGGAAATATCCAGCGTTCGCACCGTCAAGCCGCGTGCCACCAAAAGGTCGTAAAGCTCCGCGTTCGCAAGGCTCATCTCGGACTCGGGGTCCGTCGGATCGTAGTAGCTCTCCCCGTGCCCCGTGAGGAAATAGACGGTCGGGTTATTTATCGCCGTCACCGATCTCAAAAGGCTCACCATTCGGTATTCTCCGTTGTAGGAGAAATAGCTTCCCTCGTTCACCGTCCAAAAGCGGTTGCAACCGACAACGCGGTAGCGATCGCCGTACGAGATGATAATATCCAGCGTCGAGATCTCCGTCAGCGAGGTGGTCTTATACTTCGCAAGCGCCGTCGGGTTTAACGTCGGGTTGACCGTCTTGACCTCCACGTTGTCGGGGTAGCGCTCTTGCAATTGAAGCGCCATAAAGTAGGTGACGCGCGTCGCCTGTGAGGCGATGAGGCGGTCTCGGTCGTTGCAAAAGATTATCTCCACCTTTTTGTCCAGCCCGCCTATGAACTCCGTCTCCTTCTTCATTGCTGCGGAAAGACTATAAAGCCCCTCGGACGTCATATCGAAATATATACTTTTATCGGGCACAAAGAGCGAGAGTGCAAAATTCGCCCCCACAAGGACGACGATCAGCAAGACGGTCACCGCCGTGAAAACGAGCCTCCTCCTGCTCCTGCATCCGAAAAGCTTTAAATTCATATCTATGACCATACCTTTCAATTTCAATTTAGGAAGTCGGAACTTGTGCGATCTTCGCCTTCGGAATCCCGCCTTGTGACGCGAAAGCACAGGTCAGCGTCCGAAAACGGCTTGCTCAAAGCTTGACCGTTCCTCCCTTGGTCACTGTCTCTGCCCGTTCGGGCGTCGCGAGCGGCGCTTCAAAATTCAAGCTTGCTTCGCCCGCCAAGGAGCCGAGCTCTCCTACCTGTTTTTTCTTCTGATGAGCACGAAGCAAGCGACTCCCGCAAGTACCACGGGAACGAGCATTATAAGCGCCGTGTAGAGCTTCGCCGTCCCCATCGTGAGATTTTCAAGCGTACTCGTGTCGTAGAGCACGGGCTCACAGCCGTAGGGAAGTCCCGTGCAACCGTAAAGCTCCTCGAAGAGCGCATATATGAAGTCCTTGTTGGAGTAGCCGCGGCTCACGAGCGCGTCGGACGCGGCGATATAAACGCTCGGGACGACGAAGAGTTTCGCGCTCTCACCATCGCCTACCGCTCTTTCCGTATACGCCGCCACAACGTAATTGCCGCTCGTGTCCACCGTTTTTCCGTTCGCCTCACAGACCGAGGAGGCGGACGAGGTGAGCAGGGGCTTCGCGTCCCCGTCCAGCGTCAGCGCAGACGCATACTTAACGATGACTCTGCCGCCGTCGTAGCGCGCCACCTTTTCGGAAATGGCGGAAGCGAGCTCGCCCTCGGCGTAGCTCGTGACGAGGGAAAAGCCGTCCGTCGTTATCGCGCTGCTCGAATCCTTGATGATATTGCGCGAGAGCGTGCCGTCGCTCTCCGTCGTGGCGAGGCGAATGCCGTATTCGGCAATGAAATTTTCAAAAACGGTCAGCTTCCTCGCAAAGGGGTCCATCGAAACGAAGAGCGAGCCGCCGCCGTCAAGATAGGAGCGCAGGCGCTCTATCTCCGTTCTGAGATTGGAGCCCTCGGCGGCGCGCTCGAAATCCGTTCTCGGGTTGGCGATGACAAGAAGCCCCGCGTCCTCGGGGATCTCCTCGTTTCTAAGATCTATCGTGTCGATATAGAAGCCCGCACAGGATAGCAGATTGGTGAAGGCAACGTCAACGGACTCGCCGTGATATTGCGTGAAGTAGGCGGTCTCGTGCTCGTCGGAAAGCACCCACGACATCATCGCCGCCATCACCTCTTCCCCGTTGTACGAGGTCGCATTCAACGAAGAATCCAGCGTAAAGAAATCCGCATAGCCCGCCGAGGTGTAAGCGTCGGTAACGACGCGATAGTTGTCGCCCGACTCGAATATCACCGAAGTCTTCAAAACGTAGGTCTCCACCCCGCGCATATCCTTCTGATATTTTGTAAGATCCACCAGCTCGCCGTCCGAATCGCGGCGCTTCGTCATAATGTTGATATAATCAAGCTCAACGAACTCGGGGTAGCGCGCCTCAAACTCCTTCGCCGTTTTGTAAACGAAGAGCCCCGTGTCGTGCCCCAATAGCTTGTCCTCGGACTGGCAGAAATATATCTTTATCTTCTTTCCCTCCGCGGCGGCGCTCTCAAAGAGCGCATCCGTATTGCCGCTTATCGAAAGGTCGCTCTCCTCCACCTCGTAGAGATAGAGTCCAAACGCCTCCGTAAGCACGTAGAGAAGCACGTTCAGCGCGAGAAGCGCGGCAACCGCGAGCACGAATATCCCCTCGGACTTCGTCACGTCGCGCCGAAGGAGCTCCCCCGTTTTCTTTACAAATCTATTCATAGCCGCTCCCGTCAGTTGTATCTGCGCCTATCGTAAACGCGGATCGTAAGATAGAGGAATATCGCCGCCACGGAGAGATAGTAGAACGCCGAGGCAATGTCGAAATAGCCGTTCACGAAGCCTTGGAAGCGCATAAATATCGAGATAAAATCAAAAACGTATCTTATCGCGTAGGAGCTCGGAAGAAGCGAGCTTATGAGCCCTATCAGAAGAAAGGCGAGAATTATCGCCATCGTTCCCACGGCGGCTGCCAATTGATTTTCCGTCAACGAGGAAACGAAAAGCCCTATCGCGATGAAAACGAGCCCCACCAGAAGAATGGCAACGAGGTTGCCGATGAGGAGCGGCACCTTCACGAGCGCGTAAGGGATAAGAATGAGGAAATACAGCGAATTGAATATCATGGCGGCGGCATACATGAGGTAGGCGGCAAAAAATTTGCCGAACACCATGCCCGCGAGAGAGACGGGCGCCGTCAAAACCAGCTGCTCCGTTTTCAGCTTACGCTCCTCACTGAACGACTTCATCGTTAGAAGCGGAAGCGCCACCGCGGAAAAGATGAGCATATAGAGAAAGAAATTCGTAACGTCGGCGGACATCGAAAAAAGCGTTGTAAAGCAGAAGACCGCCCCGCCGACGGCGAGATAAAGAACCAGAAAAACGTAGCCTATCGCTCCCGTGAAATACGAGCGAAGCTCTCTTTTGAATATTGCACCCATTATTGCTCCATTCCGTCGCCCAAAGCGACCTTATATTTGTTGGCTTGCACCCTCGGCGCGGGTCAGTGTGCGCGGCGGCGGCGCGGCTCCGCTTTAACGGAATAGCCCTCCGACCTGTCCACGAGGCGAATGAATATGGATTCGAGATCCGTTCCTACGGGGGCGAGCCCCAGAATGGGCCACGCGCGCTGTGCGCAAAGCGAGAAGAGCGACTTGCGAACGTCGACGCCGCGCTCGCTCTCCACGATGAATACGTAGGAATCCGCGTCGCGATCGCCCGTCGCGATAGCGCTTTTGACCCCGTTTATCTTGCTTATCGCACCGAGGACCTCTTTTTGCGGCCCCGCCACCTTTATCTCGTAGCGGAAGCCGTCCTCAATGGTGCGCGTCAGCTCGTCCGTCCTCTCGTCCGCGATGAGCTTGCCCTTGTTGATGATGATGACGCGCTCGCAAACCGCCTGCACCTCTTGTAAAATGTGCGTCGAAAGAATGACGGTGTGCTTTTTCCCCAGCGCCCTTATCAGGTTGCGCACCTCGATTATCTGCTTCGGGTCAAGCCCCACGGTGGGCTCGTCGAAAATAATTATCTTCGGGTCTCCTATCAAGGCTTGCGCTATGCCGACCCTCTGCTTGTAGCCCTTGGAGAGATTTTTTATCAGCCTGTTGCGAACGTCGGAGAGGCGCACCGTGCCGAGCACGTATTCAAGGTGCTCCTCGCGAGGCGCGTCGCACCCTTTGAGCTCGTAGACGAACGAAAGGTATTCGTAGACCGTCATTTCAGGGTAAAGCGGCGGCTGCTCGGGCAAAAAGCCTATCGAGCGCTTCGCGTTGATGGGGTCCTTCAATATATCGATGCCGTTCACGTAGGCTCTGCCCGAGGTGGCGGAAAGATAGCCCGTTATAATATTCATCGTCGTGCTTTTTCCCGCCCCGTTGGGGCCGAGAAGCCCGACGACCTCGCCCTCGCCTATCTCGAACGAAACGTCGTTGACGGCGTAGCTCGTCCCGTATCGCTTGACAAGGTTTTCAACTTTTATCATAATGTTCTCCATTCTGCCGCCCTCGGGCGGCATTTGAAATAGCTCCAAATCGAAGCTTCGCGCGAAAAGGCCAAGAATAAGTTTTAAGCCCTCGCGTCGCTCTCGCGCGGCATTTGAAATAGCTCTAAATCCAAGCTTCGCGTGAATTCGCGTGAAAAGACCAAACAAGAATAAGTTTTAAGTCCTCGCGCCGCTTTCCTTCCGCCGCTCTCGCGCGGAAAACGGACGTTGCAGGGCTTCCACGTAGCGTGTTATAAAACGAATATAGTATAACATATAATTTTAAATAAATTATTAACAAAACGCGGCTGAACTTAATATTATTTGCAAACAGTGTGAAACGCGCCTTGGGGCTTTTCGGCAAAATCGGCAAAATGTGTGCGCTGTGCATTTGTCAATGATGTGAGACCAAAAGATAAAATATTGGTTAGTTAGAATAATGCTCCGCGAGGCTAATGGATGAAGGATGGTGCGAAGCGGCAAAATCGGCAAAATGTGTGCGCGCACTTGACAAAGCGCGGAAAGCGTTGTATAATTTAAAATCATAAATCGTATGCAAGCGCGACCGCGGCGCGGTCTGAAAGGAACGTATGATACAGGACAAAAAGGTAGTATTTTCAGGCGTCCAGCCCTCGGGCAACCTGACCATAGGAAATTATCTCGGAGCCATAAAGAACTTTTCTCGCTTCTCCGAAGGCTATAAGAGCTTCTATTGCGTCGCCGACCTGCACGCGATAACCGTGCGCCAGGTCCCCGCCGAATTGCGGCGGCGCACCTATGAAACGCTCGCGCTCTACATGGCGTGCGGGCTCGACCCGAGCGCTTGCACCCTCTTCGTTCAATCGCAAGTCGCGGCGCACGCCGAGCTCGGCTGGATCCTCGACTGCTACACCATGTTCGGCGAGCTCTCGCGTATGACGCAGTTCAAGGACAAGAGCGCGAAGAACGCGCAAAACATAAATGCGGGGCTCTTCACATACCCGTCGCTTATGGCGGCGGATATCCTCCTCTACGGGACCGACCTCGTCCCCGTCGGTATCGACCAGAAGCAGCACCTCGAATTGACGCGCGACGTGGCGATACGCTTCAATCAGACCTACGGCGACACCTTCACGGTGCCCGAGGGCTTCATTCCCACCGACACGATGAAGATAATGTCGCTGGCAGACCCGCTCTCCAAAATGTCCAAGTCCGACGCCAATCAAAACGCCGTCGTCTACATTCTCGACTCCAAGGACGACGTGATACGCAAGTTCAAAAAGGCGGTCACCGACTCCGACTCCCGCGTTTGCTATTCAAGCGAGAAGCCTGGCGTCTCCAATCTGATGACCGTCTACCGCGCCTTCACGGGCAAGAGCTACGACGAGATAGAGCGCGAATTTGACGGCCGCGGCTACGGCGATTTCAAGCTCGCCGTGGGCGAAGCTTGTGCCGACGGCTTGGCGCCCGTGCGCGAAGCCTACGCGCGCCTCATTGCCGACAAGGCGCAGCTCGAAGCCGTTATGAAGAGCGGCGCCGAGGAGGCGGCGCACTGTGCGCACCGTATGCTCTCCAAGGTCAAAAGGAAGGTCGGCTTCGTCGGCTAAACTCCACGCAAAAAGCCAAGTTCAATAAGAAAAAGCGGGCGCTCGTTTTTAACACGGGTGCCCGTTTTTTCGCATTTTTACGTAAAAAAAGCAAATATTAGTTTGCTTTTTCAACCGATATCGTGAGCTTGTGGGAGCCGATATCCCATTCCTTCGCGTTTTCGCGCAAGCCGTTTTCCACGCTTATCGCCAGCGTCTCGTCCGCTATCTTTTCCGCGTTGCGCATAGCCACGGCAACGGCCTCGTCGTCACCGTCGAAGCCGAGGCGTATCTTGTCGAGGACCTCGAAGCCGCACTCCTTGCGCATGCTCTGTATCTTCGACGTTATTTCGCGAACAATTCCCTCCTCAATGAGCTCGGGGGTCAGCGTGTAGTCGATGACAACCGTTATGCCGCGATCGCTCACCGTCGCGAAGCCTTCTTTGTTGTAGGCTTCGAGTATCAGCTCCTCCTTGGTAAGCGCAATGCGCGTCCCGTCGTTCATTTTCAAGCCGAGCGTTCCGCTCTCTTCAAGCTCCGCGAGTGCCGCCGCTCCGTCGCCTCCGTCGCTCAGCGCTTTAAGGCGCTCCCGTATCTCGGCGAGGTGCGCCCCGTACTTCGGACCCACGAGGCGAAGCTGCGGCTTAAAGCTGTACCGCGTGTAGCCCTGCACGTCGTCGGTAAACTCTACGTCCTTGATGTTGAGCTCATCCTCGATAAGCGAAACGTAACCCTCGGAGACGGTGCGCTCCGCCCTGACGTACATTTTTGCAAGCGGCTGCCTGTTCTTCATGGCAACGCTGTTGCGGCACGCACGCCCCAGCGTAACTATCCTTATGACCTCGTCCATGTCGTTTTCAAGCTCCATGTCCACGAGCTCCGCCGCCACCTCGGGCCACAGGCAGAGATGGACAGACTCGGGAGCCGATTTATCCACGGAGCACACAAGATTTCTGTATATATCCTCCGCCATGAACGGTATCATGGGCGACGCTATCTTCGCTATCGTCACAAGGCAGGTGTAAAGCGTCATATACGCGTTCACCTTGTCCGTCGGCATATCCTGCACCCAGAAGCGCTCGCGCGAGCGGCGAACGTACCAATTGGAGAGGTCGTCCACGAGCTCGTCGAGAACGCGCGTCGCCTCCGTTATCTTGTAGGCACCAAGGTCCGCGTCCACCTCGGCGACGGCGGAATTGAGCTTTGACAGTATCCAGCGGTCCATAACGGAGAGCGCCGACTTATCAAGCGTGTACTTCGTCGGATCGAAGCCGTCAATGTTGGCATAGAGCACGTAGAAGGCGTAGGTATTCCACAGCGTCCCCATAAACTTGCGCTGTCCCTCGACGACGGCGTTGCCGTGGAAGCGATTGGGAAGCCAGGGTGCCGAATTGGAGTAGAAATACCAGCGTATCGCGTCGGCTCCGTAGGTGTCAAGCGCCTCAAAAGGATCGACGGCGTTCCCCTTCGACTTCGACATCTTTTGCCCGTCCTTGTCGAGCACGTGACCGAGAACGAGCACGTTCTTGTAGGGGGCACAGTCGAAGATGAGCGTCGATATCGCCATCAGGGAGTAAAACCAGCCGCGCGTTTGATCCACACCCTCGCTGATGAAGTCGGCGGGGAATTGGCTCTTGAAAAGCTCCTCGTTTTCAAAAGGATAGTGCCACTGGGCGAAGGGCATCGAGCCCGAGTCAAACCAGCAGTCAATGACCTCGGGAACGCGCTTCATCGTTCCGCCGCACTTCG
Organism: uncultured Ruminococcus sp.; assembly: GCA_964434325.1. Classification (GTDB taxonomy): domain Bacteria; phylum Bacillota; class Clostridia; order Oscillospirales; family CAG-272; genus UBA1740. The sequence continues at coordinate 5,793 of CAYSUO010000006.1, read as the reverse complement.
GGCAGCGAAGCGTCACCGCGTCGATGAAGGGGCGATGGAGCTCGATATTTTCGGGGCAGTTGTCCGAAAGGGAGCGAAGCTCGGCGATGGAGCCGACGGCGTGGCGGTGCCCACAGGAGCACTCCCAGATGTTGAGCGGAGTTCCCCAATAGCGGTTGCGTGAGAGCCCCCAGTCCTGAACGTTGGCGAGCCAGTCACCGAAGCGCCCGCGCCCTATGCTCTCGGGGATCCAGTTGACCGTGTCGTTGTTGCGAATGAGCTTTTCGCGCACCGCGGTCATCTTGATAAACCAGGTGTCGCGCGCGTAGTAGATGAGGGGCGTTCCGCACCGCCAGCAGTGCGGATATTCGTGCTCAAACTTGGGGGCGGCGAAAAGCTTTCCGCTCTCTTTGAGGTCGGAGAGCACCAAGGGGTCGGCATTCTTGACGAAAACGCCGCCGTAGGGCGTCTCCTCGGTGAGATCGCCCTTCCCGTCCACGAACTGAACGAAGGGCAGCTCGTACTTCTTGCCGACGCGGCTATCGTCCTCGCCGAAGGCGGGCGCAATGTGAACGATGCCCGTACCGTCCGACATGGTAACGTAGTCGTCGCAAACGACGAAGTGCGCGCGCTTTCCCTGCCGCTCCGCCTCGCGGGCGGTACATTCAAATAGAGGCTCGTATTCTCTGCCCTCCAAGTCCTTGCCGCAAAGCTCTTCAAGCACCTCGTAGGCGGCGCCGCCGTCCACGGAGAGCGCACCGAGGACCGCGTCAAGAAGCGCCTTCGCCATATAGTAGACGTACCCGTCCGCCGCGCGCACCTTGCAATAGGTGTCGCTCGGGTTGACGCATAGCGCCGTGTTCGACGGAAGCGTCCACGGGGTAGTCGTCCACGCGAGGAAGTAGGCGTCCTCGCTCTTGCATTTGAAGCGCACCACCGCGGAGCGCTCCTTCACCGTCTTATACCCCTGCGCCACCTCGTGCGAGGAGAGCGGCGTCCCGCAACGGGGGCAGTACGGAACTATCTTGTGCCCCTTGTAGAGGAGCCCCTTGTCCCATATCTTTTTGAGAGCCCACCATTCGGACTCGATGAAATCGTTCGTGTAGGTGACGTATGGGTGCTCCATATCCGCAAAGAAGCCCACCTTGGCGGAAAAGTCCTCCCACATGCCCTTGTATTTCCAAACGGAGTCCTTGCAGTGCGCAATGAAGGGCTCCAAGCCGTAGCTCTCTATCTGGTCCTTGCCGTCAATGCCGAGCATTTTTTCCACCTCGAGCTCAACGGGGAGCCCGTGCGTATCCCAGCCCGCCTTGCGGAGAACGCGCCGCCCCTTCATCGTCTGATAGCGGGGGATCATATCCTTGATGACGCGCGTTAGCACGTGCCCAATATGCGGCTTCCCGTTCGCCGTGGGCGGCCCGTCAAAAAACGTGAAGCTCCCGTTTTCCCCGTGCGCCGAAAGGCTCTTCTCGAAAATGGAGTTCTCCTTCCAGAATTTAAGCGTCTCTCCCTCGCGCGAGACGAAGTTCATATTCGTCGGCACCCTTGAATAAATCTCTTTCATATCGTTCTCCGTTCCGCCGCCTTCGCGGCACAAATACTTTCACAATTTCGATGATAAAAAAAGCCCGTCTCAATATGAAACGGGATATACCACCTTAACATATCAACCAATATGCGCCCGAATAACGCAAGGCTCGCGCCCGCACCTACAAAGCCTTCGGCGCGGGGACTCGGAAGTGATCTTCGTGCCGCCTCGCAAGCGTCGGCTCACACCGTACCCGACTCGCTGATCCCGCAAAAGCGCCTACTCTCTTCGTCATCGTCTTTACTAAAATTATAATATAATTTCCCCCGCTTGTCAAGAGCTTTTGAAAACTTTCAGCCACGCTTTCAGCCGTGCTTATTTTGACGCTCATTTTGAAAACTTTCAGCCGCGCTCAAAACGCACGAAATTTAGAAAAACCATTGACTTTGGTACGAAATCGTACTATAATAGTAACGCTATCGTGGGAAACGCGAAAGCGGCGCGAGCTTGGCGTATCTGCCGCGCCAGCGACGCACCACCAAAGCTCCACCTTTCCAAAGCACGCCTCCTTGAAGCCGCGCCCTACGGCGCACCGTCAAAGCCCGCGAAGCAAAAGCGCGCCTCACCGAAGCCGCCCGCGGCGCACCGCCAAAGCTCCACCTTTCCAAAGCACGCCTCCTTGAAGCCGTACCACGGCGCGGATAGACGAGAACGAAAGACGAAACGAGGCGAGCACGGCGGTGCATTGAGAAGAAAGAGAAAAGAAAAAAGAGAAAGCGAGCTAAGTGTGCCAAGGCTCACCTCACCAAAGCCAGCCGCTCCACGGCGTACCACCAAAGTCCGCAAAACGAAAGTCGTGCTTCGCTCCAGCCCGACTCCGACAGGAAAAGCAATAGGCTCCGATTTTATATCAAATTATTATTCAATTTCCCAAATTTTATTGACTTAGCACACTTTTTATGCTAAGATATATGCAAGCTTTATCTTGATTTCAAGTTTTGTTTTAAATTTTGATTTTCACCGAAGCCGCGCGGCGCTGGACCCGCGCCGCGGCTTTTTTGTATGCTTTCGCAGAAAGCATTTATAGCTTAACACCGCCACGCAACGGCGAAGAAAGGAGAGAACGATGGACGAAAAAGAAAAGCGCCCCCCCGAAGGTATGCCCGAGGGGCTCACCTCGGCCGAGGTCGAACGCCTCACCGCGGAAGGGCAAGTCAACGTGACGAACGAGAAGATAGGCAAAAGCTATCTCCGCATCCTCGCCGATAATCTTTTCACCTACTTCAACCTCGTCTGGGCGATAGTCACCTTCCTCCTCATCGCCACGGGCAACTACACAAATCTGACCTTTTTGGCGGTCGTTATCCCCAACATCCTCATCGCCACCGTGCAAGAAATGCGCGCGAAAAAAACCGTCGAAAAGCTCTCGATGGCAACGGAGCCGCGCACCGTCGTCTTGCGAGACGGCGAGCTCATCACGATAAGCGCCGCCTCCGTCGTCGTAGGCGACGTGGTGCTCCTCGAAATGGGCAAACAGGTCCCCGCCGACGCCGTCGTCGTCTCGGGGCTCGCCGAGGTCAACGAAAGTATGCTGACGGGCGAGTCGGACGCGATACGCAAGGAGGCGGGAAGCAGGATACTCGCGGGGAGCTACCTCGTGGGCGGTAGCGTCTACGCCCGCGTCACCCACGTGGGGCGCGACAACTATATCTACAAGATAGAAAAAGCCGCGAAGAGCTTCAAGGCACCCGCCTCCAACCTCTTCCGCGATATGAATAAGCTGATAAAGTGGATAGGCATCTTCCTCATCCCCATGGGGCTCTCCTTGGCGCTCGTCAACTGGAATATATATAGCGGCGATATCCCCGAAACCATCGCCAAGACCTGCGGCAGCATCGTCGGCATGATCCCCTCGGGGCTCTATCTCCTCGTCACCCTCACCCTGACGCTCAGCGTCATCAACCTCTCGCAAAAGAAAACGCTCGTTCAGGATATGTATTCGATAGAAATGCTCGCCAGCGCCGACGTCGTCTGCCTCGATAAAACGGGCACAATAACCGACGGAACGATGAAGGTCACCGATACGCTCATTCTCGACGGAACGGCGGAGGAGGAATTTGAAGCCGTTATGGCGTGCGTCGAAGGCGCGGAGCAAAGCATTAACGCCACCTCGGAAGCCCTCATCGACCGCTTCGGCAAGGACGTTTCTCACGCGGTGCTCGAAAAGATACCCTTCTCGTCGAAGCGCAAGTTCTCCGCCGTCGCCATCGACGGGGTGGGCTGCTTCTCCGTCGGCGCTCCCCGCTTCGTTCCCTGCCCCGTCACGGAAGAAATGCAGACCAAAATTGACGGCTTCGCCAAGGACGGGAAGCGCGTCCTCCTCGTCGCGCGGCACACCGAACTTGGCGATGAGGGCACCCCATTAGCCCTCATCGCGATAAGCGACTGTATTCGCCCCAACGCCAAGGAAACGATAGCCGAGTTCCAGGAGCAGGGCGTTACCCTCAAAGTCATCTCGGGCGACAATGCGGACACCGTTTCCACCATCGCCGCGCGCGTCGGTATCATCGGCGCGGAGCGCGCCGTCTCCTGTGAATCCCTCTCCGACGAGGAGCTTATCACCATCGCCGAGGACTACGTCGTCTTCGGGCGCGTTACCCCCGAGCAGAAGGTGCTCCTCATCAAGACACTGAAAACGAACGGCCACACCGTCGCCATGACGGGTGACGGCGTCAACGATACCCTCGCCCTCAAAGAGAGCAATTGCGCCATCGCCATGGCGGACGGAAGCGAGGTGGCGCGCAAGGTCTCGCAAATCGTGCTCCTCAATTCCGATTTCGGCACCCTGCCCGCCGTCGTCCGCGAGGGGCGCCGCTGTATCAACAACGTGCGCCAGTCCGCCGTCCTCTATTTGATGAAAACCATCTTCACGATATTTATTTCCCTCATCTCGCTCGTCACCTTCTCGGGCTTCCCCTTCGCCCCCAACCAGTTCCTCCTCTTGGAGCTCTTCGTCATCGGTATGCCCTCCGTCCTGCTGGCGTTGGAGCCCAACAACGAGCGAATACGAGGCTCCTTCATCGAAACGGCGATAGCACGTAGCTTCCCCAACGCCATCGCCCTCATCGCCCCCGTCTTCATCCTCATCGTGCTCGAAAAGTTTATGCCCGCGATGAGCCCCGCCTGCCGTAACTCCATCTCCATGTCCATCGTCACCCTCGTCGGCTTTCTCAACCTCGTCACCCTCTGCTCCCCCTTCACGCGCTGGCGCGCCCTCGTTGTCACCGCCTCGGGTACCCTCATCGCCGCCTCCGTCTTCGTCAGCGTCCGCTGGCTCGGCGATATGTTCGATTTTGCCCCCATCGTCGAAAGCCCCACCGTCTTCATCACCATGCTCAGCCTCAGCATGATAGTCACGATAACCATGCAAATCTTCCGCGGCAAAATAGAAAAATTCATCACCCGCGCCTTCCATCATCGCCCCATTCACCACCGCCGAAGCAAATGACGCGCAACAGCGCACGCATGAAGCCAACGCCAACCCAATAGGCGAGCAAGGAGCGACGAACGCCACGGCGCCTTCCATCGCCCTTCTCCACCGCCGAAGCGAGTGACGCGCGAGCGAGCACCCGTGCAAACCAACGCAGTGGAATAACGATTCGCGGCTCACACGCTAAAACCAAGAAAACGTCAACATTTTCGCGCCACGATACATTTTTCGGGACGAGTTTTTGCGATATGCATACACTTTTCTTGACGAATTTTGGCGGCACGCATACACTTTTCTGGACGAGTTTTAACGTCGTCCCTACACTTTTCGGGGCGAATTTTCGCGGAGCATATACATTTTCTTTTAAAAAAATACGGTAGAAGCGGGATATTTCTCACTTCTACCGTTTTCATTTATTTCTGCCAATGCGGCAGTCTCGCTCTCCCGCGTTGGGATAGCGAATATGGTCACGCTTCGCCCGTAGAGGAACTTAACTCGGCAAAATTAAGAAGACGGGCGAAGCGTTATTAACTTTCGTCTCATCACCGTAGGTGATTAGACCCCTCACCGCCGTAGGCGGTTAGACTTCTAAGCGCCCAACGGGTGGTTAGACTTCTCACCACAAGAGTGGTTAGATTTCTCACCGCCACCAAGGCGGTTAGAGCCCTTACACGCCTTTGCAAACGCGTAAGACGGTTTTTGATTTGTGAGCCTTGCTCACGAGAAAATTTGTTTGTGAGCCTTGCACACTTGCTTAAAGCTTGAAAGCCTTTCGTTAAGCCTCGGGAAGCTTTGA
>CAYSUO010000005.1:60185-76350 GCA_964434325.1 uncultured Ruminococcus sp. | reverse complement strand
CTTTTGAAACCTTCGCATTTTCTCATAGCAATTTTGTGCGCTCTTTGTAAGCTTTCCGCTTTTTCTACGTGGTGTCTTGCAAACGCGTGCAAGACTTTTTTTATGAGGAATTTTGCTTATAGACCTTTGTAAATTCCTTTACGCCGCGCACGCACCGCTTTTGTGGAGCTTTTAAACTTTCGGCTTTATAAACATACAAACATACCCGTGTTAAAAAATCACTTCTGCATAAAGCCCGAAGCTTTTACTTGCGGCTTCACCCCTCGTAGACTTGCCACGTCATTTATTATAAAGCACGTTTTTGACTTAAATCATACCCGTGTTAAAAAATGCGGTTTTCTTTTTGCGCAAAGCCGTGATTTCGCTTGTCGCTTCTCATAGGCACCTCTGCCTCACATTTTATTCTTCCTGTAAAGCTTCGCTTGCGTGCCTTGTACTTTTTCGCTCACCTCGTGCCTTGCTTGCGTGACTTTCCGCTCCGCCGCCGCTTCTCACTTCGCTTTCGCGTCTTGTAGCTCTACCACCACGCCTCACGCTTTTGCCAAACGCCTTGACTTTTCGTGAAATTTAGGCTATACTTTATATACTATAAAATCAAGCACGGGAGGCGTTATGGCACGAAGCGAAAAACAGAAGCAGAAGCTCTTTCGGCTCTTTGAGCTTCTTTTGCGGGAAACGGACGAGGAGCACGGGCTCTCCGTCAACGAGATGATAGCGCGCCTTGCGGAGCAGGGAATAGGCGCGGAACGAAAAAGCGTTTACGACGATTTTTTGGTGCTGGAAGAGCTGGGCTTTCCCGTTATCAAGCTTGCCACGCGCCCGCCGCGCTACTATATCGAGCCGCCGCTCTTCGAGCTCGCCGAGTTGAAGCTCCTCGTCGATGCAGTCGAGGTCTCAAAGTTCATAACGCGCGGGAAAAGCCGAGAAATGATAGCGAAGCTGGAAGCCTTGGCGGGCGCGCGCCGCTCCCGCGAGCTCTCGCGCCAGGTCTACGTCGAGGATAGAGTCAAGACGATGAACGCGGCATCTCTCTATAATATCGACGCGGTGCACGCCGCTATAAATGCGGGAACGAAGCTCTCGTTTCAGTATTTTTCCTTTGACGCGGCGAAAAGGCGCGTCTTGAAAAACGGCGGCGCACCCTACGTCGTCAGCCCTTGTGCCCTTCTTTGGAGCGATGAAAACTATTACCTCGTCGCCCTTGATGAGGCGGCGGACACCGTGAAGAATTTCCGCGTGGATAAAATGCAGTCCGTCCAAGCTCTTGCCGCGCCGCGAAAAAGCGACCCACGTATTGACGGTTTTAACCCCGCTGCCTATTCGCGCCGCGTTTTCGGTATGTATGGCGGCAGGGAAGAGCTTGTTACTCTGGAATGTCGCGAAGCGCTCGTGGGCGCAATGCTGGACCGCTTTGGAGACGAGGTCGCCTTCGTCAAGTCGGACTTCGGATTTCGCTTCACCGTGCGCCTCATCGTCAGCCCCAATTTCTTCGCCTGGGTGCTGGGATTTGGCGCGGCGATACGGATAGCGGCTCCCGAGAGCGTTCGCACGGAGCTGATTGAGAAAATGCGGGAAATAGCGGGAAATTATGCAGATTAGCTCACACGCCCACCGCCAAACTATGAAAGGAATAGAATGAAAAACGATAAAAAATACGACGTTATCGCCTTCGATCTTGACGGAACTCTCACAAACCCCGAGCGCGGGCTTATTGCAGGATTTGAATATACTTTTGACGCCTTCGAGCTTCCGTATAGCGGTAGGGAAGAATTGAAGCATTTTATAGGTCCGCCCCTCAGCGAGGAGTGGCAGAACTATTTCGGCATAAGCCGCGAGCGCGCCGAAGCCGCCGTCCACCTCTTCCGCGACTACTATTCCGTTTTCGGCTGGTGGGACAACGAGCTCTACGCGGGGATTCCCGAAGCCTTGCGCGAGCTCAAAGCGCGCGGAAAACGCCTCACCCTCGCAACCTCGAAGCCCGAGCTCTTTGCCAAGAAAATTTTGGCGCTCTTCGGGATAGACGATTGCTTTGACTTCATCGCGGGCGCCGCGAGCGACGTGGTGCGCGATAAGAAGCACGAGGTCTTGAACTATGCCCTCGAAAATCTCGGCGAGCCAAACCGCACCGACTGTATCCTCGTCGGCGACCGCAAGTACGACATTGAGGGCGCGCGCCTCTGTGGCATAGATTCAATGGGCGTTCTCTGGGGGCACGGAACTCGCGCCGAGCTCGAAGCGGCGGGCGCGGGGCTCATCGTGGAGAGCGTTGCCGAAATGCTCGAAAAGCTTCCGTGAGGCACGGGATAAAGCGCGGACAAGCGCGGTTTTCGCTTGACCTATAAATCGTCTGCAACGCAACGAAGCTTGCTTCGCCTACCCCAACAATTATGAGCACCCCCCTAGCACCCAACGGCACGGCTCTTTGCTCGAACGACTCCGTAAACAACTTATAATAAATGAAGGTTATTTTCTTATCAAACTTAAAGCGAGGCTTTTTCGCCCCGCTTTTTTTGCCGTCTATTCTTCGCCGTGACCTCGCTCCGAAGCTGCTTTTCCCGCGCCTTTGCTCTGACTTGCGCCCACTTTTCTTTCGTTGGCTTCTTCCTTTGCTTTGGCGCCCCTTTTTGCGCGGTGCGCTTTCCACCCTTCATTTTACCTTCTTCTCCCGTCCTGCTCTCTACTGCGCCTTTTGTTTGCCGTCTCATTCCGTCGTGCCCGCGCACTTTTTAGCCGCCTCCTTCCCGTTTCGCTCTCTGCCTCGCCTTTGGCTTGCCGCCTCGCTCCGCCGCTCTCGCGCCCCTTCGCCTCTGCTCCTTTTTCGCCCCTCCGCCACACCCGAGCTGTCTCTCTTCATTACCGCGCTCTCGGCTTACCTAATCCGAAAATTTCATTTTTTTCAACCGCAAAAATTTTGAAAATATATTGACAGTTGATTGTATATTGTGTATAATAAAAATGACTAACGATACGCGCGCGAGCACGTAGTCGGCGCGGCATGGCGGAATGCCGCGCGGGTCATCCCCGCAAATCCAACAATGAAAAGGAGAAAAAATGAAAAAACGCAAGCTCTTATTCCTTTTGATTGCCGTTTTGTGTCTTTCCCTCGTTTTCACCGCGTGCGGTGAAGACAAGGATCCCGATCCCCAGCCCAACCCCGATGAGGGAACGGGCAATTCGGGCAACGGAGGAACGGGCACAGGCGATAATAATGAGGAAGAACAGGTGAAAACACCCGAGTTCCTTGATTGGTTCATCGTTGACGGCGATTACACCGCCCCGACTTTGACGAAGATCGAAGCGCTCGACGGCACCTGTAAGGGTGCGACGATCATCAACGATGACGGCGACTATTGCTACGCCGTTATGACCGAGGAGATCGACGCGCTTCTCAATTGCAACGTGACGATAACGTTCTACAAGAACGGCGAAAAGCTTGAAAACGCCACCTACACGAGTACATACTACACCGTCGACTACGACGGCTGGTACGGTGTGCAACTTTACGACGACCTCTACCTCGTCACCGAATACCTTCGCACGACGAACAAAGCTCCCGAAGGCTACGAAAACAAGACAAATTATACGATCCGCACGTATAACGGCAACTACCACAATACCTTCGTGGATGATGATGACTTTTCTCTCTCCTACCTCGGTGACGGCTATCGCCTCATTCGCGATGAGAGCGTCACCTGGTACACCAAGGATATGGCCACCATCTATACCACCACGAGAGACATCTATGAAACCTACTACGGTCTCGATTGGAATTTTGACACCGTTCGCGATGGCTACGTCTACTTCCTTAACTACAACAGCGTCGAGGTGTTTAAAGGCGGCACCTGCGTCGCAAGCTACGCCCCCGCCACCATCAACGAGTGGGTATACTACTCCTACGTTTTGAATAACGGCAACATCCTCATTCAGACGACGGAGCAGGTCGCCTTCGGCGCGAAGGACTACGACCTGATAGAAGACGGGTACCCCACCAAGGTAACAACGTACACCATGACCCCCACGGGCGAGCTCACCGAGTTGGAAGACGTCAACTTCTTCGTCGTCCGTATGAACTCGGCGGCGGATGGCGCGTGGAGCTTCCCCTTCGAGCTCAAAAAGGGCGAGAATCAGGCTCTCATCTCCTACTTTTCGCTTTCGGGTTGGTCCCTTGATCCGAAATGGGTAGTCCTCGACAATGGGCTCAACGTGGAATACACCGTTGATCTCCCCGTTAACACCGATTTTTACAACGTGGACAATGCCTACGCGATAGGCGACGAGCTCATCGCCCTGCCGCTCATCACGGGTAACACGACGCAGTTCTATGTCTTTGACCTCGAATTTAACAAGCTCGGTGTCCTGCCCGACTATGGCGACGGCTTTATGTGGGACGACGGCTACGTGGAGTACATCTCCTCGAAGTACGTCATCACCGAGGCCGCCGTCTATACCCTCAAAGGCGAGCTCGTCTACTCCTTAGAGGATAACAACGTGTGGCTGGAATGTCTCGTCGGTGACAAAATCCTCGTCGCCCTCGACGCGAATCAGGACGATGCCTACGAGTACGCCTTCCTCGACCCCGCAACGGGTAAGCTCGACGTGATAGCCGACTGCCTCAGCGCGGAGCTCGACGAGGCCGACGCGGGCTACTACATCGTTCGCACCTACTGCCCCGAGTGCCTTGAAGGCTACGAGGAGGAGGGCTCCGACCACGATGATCACTACGATTGCGAAAACTGTGAGTACACCCTCTACAACGCCAACGGCGAAGCGCTTCTCAAAGCTTGCGAGTGTATCGACGTTGACTACTACGATGATTGGTATGGCTCCTGCGCCGTCGTCAGCGCCTATTTTGAAGGCGAATGGACCTACTACCTCGTAAGATGACTCCGAAAAAAACAGTAAAGGAGAAAAAATGAAAAGCTCAAATTTAATTAAGCTTCTCGCGCTCCTGCTTTGCATCGTTCTCGCCCTCGCCTCGTGCGGCGAAACGGCACAGGGGGTGCAGGGCGCAAGCCCCACGGCGCTGAGCGCTTCGTCGGGCGGCGTTTCCTCCCTCGGCGCAAAGCTTGATGACGCGGAAGCTCCCACGGAAGCCGCCACCACGTGGCGCGACTTTATGACGCTTTATCCCGACGCGGACGAGGTCTTCGCCGAACTCGAAGAGATAGGTGAGGATATGGATATCGTTGATGTCAACGAGCTCGTCGCCGTTTTCAGGGGTGCGAGCGTCGATAAGCAAAACGTCGTCACCGAAACCTACATCGTCTACAACCTCCTTCTCGAAAAGACCGTCCTCACGGTGACGAATAAGTTCACCGCGGTGGAGGAGTTTGAAGACGAGCAGGATACGGGGCTCTACGTGGGCATGATCGAAAGCACGGGAGCCATCGTCGTTAGCCGCAGAACGATAGCGGCATACACCGAGGAGGAGCTGGAAAGCAACTTCCGCCTCGATGAAGACGACGTTAAGACCACCTACACGTATGAATTCTACGACTATGCTGGCACGCTCCTCGCCGAGAGCGACAGCTGGTTGGATGTCGACGGCGGATCTATCCCGAGCTCGTCCTACGGTCCCTCCGATCGTTGGCTCACGATAGGAAGCCGCCACTTCGTCTTGAACTTCTTCTGCGAGCTCAAAGCCTCCTATCAGGAGAACGACGCGAATATCCTCTACGATTGCGAGAGCGACGACTACGGCTACTGCCTTTATGCGGACGCAACCTGGGCGGACTATTGCATCCAGGTGTTCAATAAGAAAACTGGCGACCTCGTCTTGCAACGCAACTTCCACGACGAGGTAGAATACCACGCCTGCGTTTTGAACGACGGCAATATCCTCGTTCAAAGCATCACCTACGTCGTCGATCCTCAGGCAAATTACAACCTCGTTTGGCACGGCGATAAGGCGAACATCGAGACGTTCATCATCGACGTCAAGACGGGTGAGGAGACCGCGCTTGAAACCGAATACTTCTTCAATTACATGCAGCGCATCTCGGACTGCGCCGACTGGGAAAGATATAATAAGATTAGGGGTTACGGCTACAACGTGGAATACAGCTCCAAGGTGCAGAACTTTGCGGGCGCCTACAAGATAGTCGATAAGCAGGTGGATTATGCCACCAACTATTCCCTCGCCCTCAATAACGACGGCTCCGTCGCGTGGGACGGCGATGACCTGATTCCCCAGGATATCCTTTCGGACGGAACTCTCGTCTACTACTATGCGAACACCGTGAAGCTCGTCCGTCCGAACGGCGAAAGCTATCTCGTGAATGAGAATGCCGAGATAGACGGCGACTTCATCGTCTACGGTGAACGCGTCTACGACCTTGACAAGAATCTCATCGTCGACCTGACGAATAGCGACTATGAGATTATCGGCGTCCTCGGCGACTACGTCATCGCGAGATACGTTGACGACGATAACGATTACCACTATCGCGCCTACTATGTTACCTCGGAGACCGACGAAGAGGGCAACGCGGTGGTAGGCTGCGACTATAAGTACATCTTTGACGGCGTGCACAACGACGGCGAAACAATAGTCACCTTCGATAGCAACTACGTCGTCGCGCGTGATACCGAATCGGGCATTGTGACGCTCTACAACGCGGAGCTTCAACCCGTGCTCAGAGCACCATACAACGTGTACGTTATGTCCTACGGCGACGTCACCTACGCGATATCGAGCTCTGGCGGTATTCACATCTACGCCTTGAAGCCCGCCTCCGACGCGGGGCTCGCAGATTGAGAAAGGAGAATGAAAGATGAAAATGATGAAACGCTCTAAAATGACCGTGCTTTTGTCCGCGCTCCTTTGCGCCGTTCTCCTCCTCTCCTCGTGCGGCACTTCGGCGGCGATCCCCGCCGATGATGAAGAAACGGTGCAGCTCCCCGCGAGCGAGATAATAAGCTCCGTTTCCTCGGGCGCCTCCGCGGCTCCCTCCCTCGATAGCACCACCGCGGGCGACGATGATGGCGACGAGCTCACGATGAGCGAAGCCCTCGCCGTCTGGAAGGAGTACCTCCTCTACGACACGCCCGAAAGCTCCGACGTCGGCACCCGCGTCTTCAATATGGAAAACGACAGCGGTGTCAACTTCGCGCTCACCACGAGCAATCGTATAGCCAAGTACACGGTGACCGTCGAAGCCGACGCTCATCCTAACGCCCTGACCTCCTACGGCGTCAAGAGCAACCACGTCTACTACGAGTTCGTCGACCTTTGGACGGGGAAGACTATCAAAAGCTTCGATTACTCGCTTGCCGCGACGGCGGAGCATCTCCCGAGCTACACGGCTGATATCCGCAACGTCAATTCGGATTTCGAGATAATTCAGGTGACGAAAACGACACCGACTCCCATCTACGAGAACGAGACTCCCGCCGAAGGCGAACAGCCCCTCCGCTACGAAGACGTGTACGAGGTGACCTTCTACGCTCCCGACGGCACCGTTCTCGCGAGCGGCGAACTTGGCGAGCACAGCATTGTGCGCGAATTTAGCGGCTCTAATTACGCCATCTTCTCTCTGGCGGGCAAGTCGTACACCGTGGTGGACGGCGAGATAGTTGCCACCTGTGCCGAGGGAATGTTCACGCTGCCCCTCGTCGGCTGGGACCTTGAATACAACGGGTATAGATATTGGATAAATGGTAGCGAAATTACCGTGACCGACAAGGCATCCAACGTCGTTGTCCGCTATGAAGGCAATAGTGATAACTACTGCGTCCTCAGCAACGGCAATATCTACATGTGCAACTGGATTCTTTGCGACGAATATGCGTTGGAGTACAGCTACTCCACGAATTACGGTAGTGACACCTACAAGCTTCTCTTTGAGCATACGCTCATCGACGTGGAGACGGGCGCGGTGACGCACCCCGACCTCGGCTTCGTGGTTACGGAGCTCGTCACGAATGTGAACGTCGAAAACAATAACAAGGTCAAGGGCGATCTCAACATTGCTTCCGTTTATCGCTATGCGGACGGCAAGATGGACACCCTGCCGACCAACCTGGTGCTTGACGGCGATATGAACGTCGTTGCCACCCTGCCAAACGTCGTTCCCAATCAGGAAGGGCTCTTGACCCGCCTTGGAAGCAATTCGTGGAAGCTGGACACCACCGTCGAATACACAACCGTTTCCTACCTCATCTCGTCCTACGGTAACCTCGTTCTTCTGCCGAATGGCGAAGAGATTGACTCGCTTTGCAACGGCTTCTTTATGATGAACGGCGATATATACGCTTACTCGCCGACGGCGGAGCCCTATATCGTTATCGCCCGCGACGATTTGCGGCAGTATCGCGTATTCAACGGCGGCAATACCCTCGCTATCCTCGACACTGAAAACGTGCTCAAGATCTACATCGTGGGTAGCGACGGAAGTATTACAATCCGTAACGACGTTTATAACGTTGCGTCTCTCGGCTCCACGTTTCTTGACGACGCGGTGCTCGGCTTCTACTATAAATCGTTGGGCAACACCAGGCCAGACTTCGTGGACTCCACGGGCCACGTGCTCTGCTCCACGGAATTGGTAAGCCTTCCCGACTACTACGTGTACTCCCGCGACAACTACATTCTTCTCAATGAGCAAACGATTAACGGTCGCACGTCCTACGAGAACGTTCGTATCGTGCTCATCTATGTTAAATAAAGGAGAAAAACGATGAAAATAAAATTGATTTCATTGATAACGGCTCTGCTCTGCCTCGCCGTTCTCTTGGTCTCGTGCTCCGACCCCTGCACCTCGCACCTCGACGCCGACTACGACGGCAAGTGCGACACCTGTGGCGACGAGATAAAGACCCCATCCGTCAACTGCACCGAGCACGTCGACGCCGACGGCGACGGTGTATGTGACACCCCCCACTGCGGCACGGTCATCAAGACCGTCATCAAAGAGGTCGAGGTCAAAGTTCCCGTCGACGTTGAAGTCCCCGTTCCCAACGAGAAGGAAACGGGCGTCGCCATGGTGGTTAAGCCCATTCCGAGCGACGCCAACGTTGCCGACTATTTCAGCTTCGACTATGAAAGCGGCACCCTCATCTATAACACCTCGAAGCTTGACTCCGTCAAGTGGGACGACGTGGAAGCCGAGTTGGAGGAAAGATTCCTCGTCTTCTCCACCTCCAAGGAGGACGTGGAGTCGAAGCGCGACGAGGGCATCGAGCTCTACTGGCGCGAGTACACGGTCTACGACCTCAAAGAGGGTAAGACCATCATCACATACACCACCGAGAAGTACGAGTTCACTCTTGACCCCGAGCTTGACGATGACGAGAATATGAATGCTCGCTTCGATGCCTTTCTTAATTACGTGCACCGTGCGACGTTTTCCCTTGATGGCAGTGATACGATGATATGCGCCAGAGAATATTCCAGTTCGTATGGAACCTTCGAGCGCTCCTACTACACCGTTTCGGGCGAGCTCCTGATAGATGAGACGATATCCTACTATGCGGCGGCGCATAGCCACGGCGAGTATATGTATCTGTTTGCCGACGACGACAACATCACGGTGGCTTTCGACCCCGAGACGGGTAAGATACTCAACAAGGCGGACAACGCCTTCTTCGTCCATCGCCCCCGCTTTGACGCCTACACGGCGGACGGTAAGTTCGGCATCTACGTAAGCAACTACACGTTCCGCTTCTACAACCTGGAAAAGTGGATCGACCTCGCCTTCGAGTACACGCTTCCTTCCTATTGCGAGTGGGACTACGACACGGTATTCTTCCTCGCCAACGGCACCGTCCTCGTTGAAGCTATGATAGAGCTTCCCGACACCGCGGTCTCCTACGATATGTATAACTACGGCGATAAGTACGATGTCGTTTACAAGCTCATAGATCCCGCGAAGAAGACGGTTGCCGACGTCGAGTTCGGCTACCTTATAAATGAGGATGTTACCGATGAGTTCGAGCTTAGCGACAAGGTCTCCAACGTCTTCCTCGTATACCCGATAGAGAATCAGATGCTCAATTACAGCGCCTACAAGCTTCTCGCCGTCGATGGCGAGCTCAACGTTCTCTGCGAGCTCGAAGCGCTCACTGCGGGAGCCGAGGCGGGTGAGTACGAGGTCGTCGCCGACGACCGTATGCTCGTTCGCGTCGCGGTCGGCAACACCGTCGTCAACTACATCGTCAACGCCAAGGGCGAGATCATCAACACCATTCCCGCGCGCGCTCAGGTTAAATACGGTGCCATCTGGGTGGGCAACAAGGCGTACGCCCTCGACGATAAGACGTATGAAACGCCCCTCTTCGATCTCGACGAATACGATTCTTACAACGATTATTCCGACAGCTTCATCTATATGACGAAGACTGTGACCGTCGATGCGGATCCCGAAGTCGCAGGCTCCGTCGACGTCACCACCAGGTACGTCTACGTCTGGAATTCCTCGATGAGCGCGCCCAAGTGCGTCGCCTCTCTGGAAATCAAAAACGTTAACGGTTACAACACGGCTCTTTACGTCTACGACTACTTTGAGGAATTCATCGTCGTCAAAACGCGAACGGTTGTCACCGATGAAAATAGTAACTCCGACTACGTCGACACCTACACCCTCTACAACGTCAACGGCGAAAAGATTGCCGAGTATGCCGACGTTGACTACTTCGACGTTGATACCTACTATCTCGGCGATTGGGACAACACCCCGATCTACCGTGTCGATGTAACCAAAAACGGAAAGTCGAGCTACTATTTGCTCAGCTACGAAGCTCCCGCTGCAACTCCCGCCGCATAATGCGAGCGCGTAGCCGATAGGCGGCTAAGCCCACGGCACCGCCTATCGGAGCTCGTGGCAGTCGGGAAGCCCGCGCTCCCCCGACAGCACAACAACTTAGATAACCCAAGAGCGAAGCCACCGTTTTGCGGTAGCTTCGCTCTAAAATTATAGCTTTTTAGGTTGAATTTTTTCTTTTGCGCCCGTTTCTATTTACCAAAATCAATATTTTTTCAAAAATGGTAAATAGAAATTGTTTAAAACAAAAAACCGTCGATCATTCGACGGTTTTTTGTACGTTATTGGCGCGATCACTTGCTCGCGGTATTCTTGGCAACGACCTGAACGCCCTTGTAGTATCCGCAAGACTTGCAAACGCGATATGCGCGATTGTACTCGCCGCACTGGGGGCACTTAACTATGTTGGTCGGGTTTTCAAGCTTCCAAACGCTTGAGCGCCTTTTCATCTTTCTCGAATGAGAAACCTTCTTCTTTGGAACTGCCATGGTACATCTCCTTTGCGAGCCTTTATGCTCATCATTTATTATTTTTCATTTTTTCCAGCAAAGCCTGTAACGGAGCTAAGCGGGGATCCATCTCCGCGCTCTTGCAATCGCAAGCGCCTTCGTTGAGGTTTTTGCCGCAGCGGGGGCAAAGCCCACGGCAATCGTCGCGGCAGAGAAACCGAATGGGGAACTCCATCTCCATCTGCTCGCGGAGCTGTTCGTCCATATCGATAAAGCCGTCCTCGATCACCACGTAATCGTCGAGCCTGTCCTCATCAAGGGTACCGAGCATATCGCGCGTTGCGAGGGTCTTGTCAAGGTCAAGGGCGAAACTGCCGCTGACAGGCGATAGGCAGCGCGCACATTCGGCGGTATAGTCCACCGAGGCGCAAAGCTTCATTCGCATGTAGCCCGCTGTGTTGGTAACATCGCCATAGACCTTCATGGGAGAAGGAAAACCAACGCCGTGCAAAAAGCTTGCGGTATCCGTCGGGTCGATATCCAAGGTGAGCTCATAGCTGAATTTTAATAGCCTTTCGCCCCTCAAAAGAGGCCGAACGTCAAGCTTCATCGAATATCTCCCGAAATTTTGTGGCGCGCAAAAGGGCATAGTTTAGGCTATGAGTCCTAAGCGCACACTATATTATACAACCCTTTTCCTTTAAAGTCAAGGGTTTTTGAAAAAAACTTTGCTATTTAAAAAGTTTATAATATTATTTGCAAGGCATTTTGTTGAATTTCTATCATTGCCAAAAGCTTTGCTTCCCGTAAATTTGCAATACCGTTTGAGCCCTTTTGGCGCGGAAAAGCTTTGCTTTTACGCCGACAGGCGCGAGGCGGGGGCAAAACAGAGGGAAATCTCCAAAAAAACTCCGTAATTTATTGACTTTTTTCAGCACTTATAGTATAATTTAAGTTGATAATTTGTTTGTTTTGATAGGAGAGTGTATATGACCGACGTTGAGATAGCTCGCTCCGTGAAGCCGCGCAGCATTGCCGCCGTGGCGAAGGACGCGGGTATAGATGAAAAGTATCTTGAATACTACGGGCGCAACAAGGCGAAGCTCGACCTTTCTCTTTTGGCAGACAGAAGCTCCAAGAAAGACGGACGCCTCGTCCTCGTAACGGCGATAACGCCCACCCCCGCAGGGGAAGGGAAAACGACGACGACGATAGGCTTGGCGGACGGCTTGAAGCGTATCGGAAAGCGCGTCGCCGTGGCTCTTCGCGAGCCGTCTCTCGGTCCCGTTTTCGGTATCAAGGGCGGAGCAACGGGCGGCGGCTATGCGCAGGTCATTCCGATGGACGAGATAAATCTCCACTTCACGGGCGATTTTCACGCGATAGGCGCGGCGAATAATCTGCTCGCGGCAATGCTCGATAATCACATCTATCAGGGCAACGCCCTCGGCATCGACCCGCGCCGCATAACGTGGCGTCGGTGCGTCGATATGAATGACCGCCAGCTCCGCTCCGTGGTGGACGGGCTCGGCGGGCGCGTGAACGGCGTTCCCCGCGAGGACGGCTACGATATCACCGTCGCCTCCGAGGTGATGGCAGTCCTCTGCCTCGCGAGCTCCCTCTCCGACCTCAAAGAGCGCCTCGGGCGTATCATCGTCGCCTACACCTATGACGAAAAGCCCGTCACGGCGCACGACCTTCGCGCCGAGGGCGCGATGGCGGCTCTCTTGAAGGATGCCTTGAAGCCCAACCTCGTTCAGACTCTCGAAGGCACTCCCGCCTTCGTCCACGGCGGCCCCTTCGCCAATATCGCTCACGGCTGTAATTCCGTTATTGCAACGCGCACCGCGATGAAGGCGGCGGACTACGCAATAACCGAGGCGGGCTTCGGCGCCGACCTCGGCGCGGAGAAGTTCCTCGACATAAAATGCCGCATGGCGGGCTTAACGCCTTCCGCCGTCGTCATCGTCGCCACCGTGCGTGCCCTTAAAATGCACGGCGGGCTCGCCAAGTCGGAGCTTGCCGCCGAGGACCTGGCGGCGCTGGAACGCGGCGTTCCCAACCTCTTGCGCCACGTCGCCAATATCAAAAACGTCTATAAGCTCCCCTCCGTCGTCGCGATAAACCGCTTCCCGACGGATACGGACGCGGAGATAGATTTCATCATTCGCGAATGTCGCACCCTCGGGGTCAACGTCGTGCTCTCCACGGTGTGGGCGGACGGCGGCGCGGGCGGCGAAGCGCTCGCGCACGAGGTGGTACGCCTTTGCGAGGAGGAGCGGGGCGATTTCACTTACGCCTACGAGCTCGAAGGCTCGATAGAGGATAAGATAGAAGCCGTCGTCAAAAAAATCTACGGGGGAGACGGCATCAGCGTCCTGCCCGCGGCGAAAAAGCAGATAGCGGCGCTCACGGCGCTGGGCTTCGATAAGCTCCCCGTCTGTATCGCGAAAACGCAGTACTCCTTCTCCGATGATCCGACGCGCCTCGGCGCGCCGAGCGGCTTCACCGTGGCGGTGAAGAACGTGCGCGTTTCGGCGGGCGCGGGCTTCCTCGTCGTTTTAACGGGGGATATCATGACGATGCCTGGGCTCCCCAAGTCGCCCGCCGCCGAGCGTATCGACGTGGACGAAAACGGCAACGTCGTTGGAATTTTCTAATTAGGTAAGAATTTTGGATTTATATCTATTCAAGCCGCGGAGCGCGGCGCGATAAACTTGCGAGGAGCCGCAGGGCGGCAAATGAAATATGAAGCTTATAATAGCGTCGAATAATCGGCACAAGATAAAAGAGATAAAAGATATCCTCGGCGAGAGTTTCAGCGAGATAATCTCGCTCCGCGAGGCGGGGATAGAGCACGAGACCGTGGAGGACGGAAAGACCTTTGCGGAGAACGCCTTCAAAAAAGCCCGCGAGATTGCCGAGCTCTCGGGAGCCGCGGCATTAGCCGACGATAGCGGGCTATGCGTGGACGCTCTCGGCGGAGCACCAGGAATATTCTCGGCGCGCTTCGCAGGGGAGCACGGGAACGATGAAGCCAACAACCGCAAGCTCCTCGAAGAGCTCGCGGGGCGGAGCGATCGCTCCGCGCATTACACTTGCGCCGTCGCCCTCGTCTATCCCGACGGCTCGTCTCTCACCGCGGAGGGATACCTGCACGGCGCGATAACGGAGGCTCCGCGCGGGAGCGGCGGCTTCGGTTACGATCCGCTCTTCGTCATCGCGGGGGAGAGCCGCACCGTCGCCGAGATGGATAGCGAGGAAAAAAATTCGATAAGCCATCGGGCGAACGCGCTTCGTCTCCTGCTCGAAAAGCTGAATGCCCAAGCTACTAAGCGCACGATTGACACGATTGATTGAAAGGTTTGCCATGGAAATGGAAGAAAAGAAAGTTGAAAACCCCTACGAGCTCGATAAAAAAATAGAGCTTGCAACGAGCGAGCTTTACAGTGAGATAAAGCGCTTCGGAAAGCGCGTCTCCGAGCTTCTGTCAATGAGAAAGAAAAATAACGCGCTTCGCGCCAAGGCGGGCGCGGGTGGAAAGCGCGCCGATAAAGCCGCCGCCTTCGCCAAGCTGTATTTGGCGGAGCAGAAAAGGTGCCGCGCGGCTCTGGATAGGATAAACGCCAACGTGGACGGTATAAATTCCATGTATCTTTCCCTGGCGGACGCCTATTCCGAGGCGGGAATGCGCCGAGAATGTAAGCGCGTCAACCGCGCGGCGGCGAGCTTCGAGCGTGCGCTCTCCAAGCGCCTTGACCCCATCGTCGGCGCTTTGGACGACGTGTGCGCCCCCGAGCCGACGGCGGCTCCCCGCGAGGATAGCGGCGCCACGAGGCGCGAGCAAGCCGCCCCCGCGCGTGAGAGGGGAGCGCGGGAAAGAGACGCGAGAGACCCGCGTGGGCAGAGGCCAGCGGGAGCCTACGAGCCGCGCCCGTACCGCCCCTACGGCGAGCCGTACCCCGTGTACGGTTATCCCCCCGTCTATCCGCAGTACCCGAGCTTCAACATTGCGCCCATTTCGATAGACGTCAATCGCGCGGTGGACGAGGCGGTGAAGAACTTCGCGGAGCAGTACGAGGCGCGCATATTGGATATGCTGGAAAATGACACGCCGCGAAGCGCGGCGGCACCCGCTCGCCCATCGGAGGGCACCCTCTTGGCGGCGGAAAAGATAGTGGACGATGCCGCGTTTGCAACGGAGAAGCTTGTCGCCCTGATGGAAAAGGCGAAGGCGTTGCTCTCCGACGTGGCGGAGCTCGGCAAGCTTTACGCGGAGTCATCGGAGAAGCAGAAGGAGCTCGTCGAGGCGGGGCGCGCGGTGACGGAAATGCAGCGTGCTCTCCTTCGCGACCTTCAAGGCATTCAGGTGAAGCAGCGAGTTATCAATAAGGACCAGGGCGAGCTCTCCGAGGAGCAAACGAAGATAGCGGAGCTCGTTAATGCGACGCGCGCCGCGCAGAGCGGAGCCTACGAGGAGCAGAAGCTTATCGCACAGCGGCAGAGTGACGTTGCCGAATCGCAAGCGGCTCTCGCCGAGAGCGTTGATTCCCTCATTGAGCTTCAAGCCAAGCTCGCCGAGGCGCAGCGCTCTTCGATAGCGGAAAGCGCGAAAAATCTTGATTCGCAAAAGCTTCTCGCGGAGAGGCAAACGGAAATAACGGAGCTGCAAAGAGAAGCGCTCGCCGCTAATAGAAGGCTTGCGCGCTCGCAAAAGGCGGTAAACGAAAGGGCAGGGGGCGTGCGCGAAAAGCCGCGACGTGAGTCGCCGCTCGAACAGAGCGCGGCGACGGAAAGCGCCGAGCAGGGCGAAGCACCCGAGGTCGCGGAGCAGAGCGAAGCCACCGCGCCGTCGAACGAAGTGCTTGAACAGAGCGCGGCGACGGAAAGCGCCGAGCAGGGCGAAGCACCCGAGGTCGCAGAGCCGAATGAAGTCACCGCGCCGTCGAACGAGGC
>CAYSUO010000005.1:34343-60085 GCA_964434325.1 uncultured Ruminococcus sp. | reverse complement strand
GCGAAGCACCCGAGGTCGCAGAGCCGAATGAAGTCACCGCGCCGTCGAACGAGGCACTTGAACAGAGCGCGGCGACGGAAAGCGCCGAGCAGGGCGAAGCACCCGAGGTCGCGGAGCAGAGCGAAGCCACCGCGCCGTCGAACGAAGTGCTTGAACAGAGCGCGGCGACGGAAAGCGCCGAGCAGAGCGAAGCACCCGAGGTCGCAGAGCCGAGCGAAGCCTCCGCACCATCGGATGAAGCGATTGAACAGACGGGAAGCACGATAATATCCGAAGAGGTGGAGCTGGAAAGCTTGTCCGCGCAGGATAGCTTTGCCGAAGCCTCCAACTAACGGGTGCCGTATAGGCTTTCTTAAATCGCAGAGGTATTCTTTCAAGTCTCGTATAAAAACAAGAAAATAAAACATAAAAACGTACAGAAAAGCCCTTGTGGGCTTTTCTGTACGTTTTTTAAAAATACGGCAGTAGTAGACCGCTTCTTAGTTCTAGCGTGTTTGTTTTCGCATAATGCGACAGCCACTTCTAAAAAACACGGTAGAAGCAGAGTTTTGCTTCTACCGTTGTTCGGCTCGCTATGCTAAGCCTCGCTTTTCTCGTCAAGCTGCTTAGACGATAACAGCCCCGTCGTCCTCTTCGCTCTCATCGTGCTCCGAAGCAACCAGCTGTACCTGATACGCGTCGATGACCGCCTCTTCAAGCTGCTTTCTGAACTCCGAGTTGATCGGGTGCACAATGTCTCTGTACGTGCCGTCGGGATTCTTGCGCGAGGGCATCACGATGAAATATCTCTCTCTCGCGTAGATGACCTTCACGTCGTGTACCGCCAGACAGTCGTCAAACGTCACGGACACTATCGCCTTCATCGGTCCCTCTTCAAAAAATTTTCTGATTTTGATATCTGTGATTTTCATATCCGTTCCTTCCTTGATGTATACGTTCTTGGTATCACGAATATATTATACAATAAGAATGTTAATAATATTCAATTACAAAAAAAGAAAACTTTAAACTATTTTCCTCGTTTTTGTTACAAATCAATGAACAAACGATGAACGAGGGTGGAAAGCGGTAGAACTATGTCAAAAAGCAACTCAAAATGCGGAGCCGCCGCCATTGCGCGAAGCCTGTCGCAAAAGGGCGCGCGCGTCCACTTCGTCGGCGTCGGCGGCGTCGGAATGTATTCGCTCTTTCGTATAACGCGCTCTCTCGGCTTTGCCGCGAGCGGAAGCGACGTGCGCCCGTCGCCCCTCTTTTCGGCGCTCCGCGAGTGCGGCGAAGCCGTCCTTCTCGGGCATAGCGTCGAGGCTGTTCGCGGTGCGTCGCTCGTCGTCTATTCCTTGGCGGTCTCCGAGAGCGATCCCGAGCTCCTTTTTGCCGAGGAGAGCGGCATTCCCGTCGCCTCGCGAGCCGAGTACCTCGGCTATCTTATGCGTAGCTACGAGCGCGTCATCACCGTTTCGGGCTCGCACGGAAAGAGCACCACCTCCTCTATGCTCTTTGCCGCGCTTCGCGCGGCGGGGCGGCGCCCGAGCGCCGTCGTCGGCGCGTCTCTCCCCGAGACGGGGGAGCCCCTTTGCATAGCCTCGCGCGAGCTCGCGGTCGTCGAGGCTTGCGAGTACAAGGACTCGTTTTTGTACCTCTCCCCGAGCCTCGCCCTCTTCACCAATTTGGAGCTTGACCATACGGACTATTTCAAGGACTTGGCTTCCATAAAAAATTCTTTTTTAGCCGCCTTTGATTCGGCGAAGCTCGCGCTCTATAATCGTGACGACGTGAATCTTCGCGAGCTCGCCGCGAAAAGCTCCGCGCCGCTCGTCAGCTTCGGAGCGGAGGCAGGGGCGGACTATCGCGCCGTGAACGTCGCCGAGAAGGGCGGGCGCTATTCCTTCGAGATCACGCTCCGTGAAAAGCCGCTCGCCACAGTCTCTCTCGCTATCGTCGGCGCTTTCTCCGTTTACAATGCTCTCGGCGCCTTTGCGGCGGCGCACCTCGTGGGCGCCGCTCCCGAGGTCATCGCCGCCGCCCTGTCAGAGTTCCGCGGCATTGAGCGGCGCTTCCAAATTATCGGGAGGCTTGGCAACTTTCCCGTCGTCTATGACTACGCGCACCACCCGTCGGAGCTGAGAGCCGTTATTCGCGCCGCCCGCGAGTGCTTCTCGTCGCCCGTCGCCGTCGCCTTTCGCCCGCATACGTATACGCGCACGCGCGACCTGTGGGAGCTCTTCGTGGCGGCACTTTCGGAGGCGGAGCGCGTCCTCGTTTTGGAGATAGACCCCGTCAGGGAGGAGCCCATCGCGGGGATAAGCGCCGAGCGCCTCGCCGCGGATATAGGGGAGCGTGCGCGTGCCGTTTCGTTCTCCGAGGCGGCGGAGCTATTGGCGAATATGGAAATGCCCGTTTTGCTCCTCGGGGCGGCGAATATCGAGCCGCTCGTCGCAGCGCTTTCTCCCCTGATGGGCGGCGAAGATGGCGGCGAGGGCGCGCCGCGCCGATAGAGAGCTTACGTAGCCGCGAAGTGCTTGCCTTCGGCTGGCTTAAAAATAGCGCGGTAAAGCCGAGAGATAGAACGTTTTCAAGTAGACCGCATAAAACGTGCAAATATAAAGCCTCGCGCGCGCGATTTTTTATCAGGCACTTGACAAAATCGCCGTCTCGTAGTAAAATCTATATAGAAAAGTGCTCCCGCTTGTGCCGCGCCAACGTAGGCTTAAAGCCTTTGCGTTGGTGCAAAGCGGCTCGCTTTTGAGAAAAACAAAAATGTTTTGGAGGTGAGATCGAGGTGGACTCTGGCAGTCGAAGTATTAGCTGCACATCGTTAAAAATATCGTTGCGACCGCGGTCTCGTCGGGCGCGCCATTAGAGGCGTGCCGCTTTCCGCGTTCGCGGAAAGGAAACCGATGAACGAAAACAAGAACGAAAACGAATTTGAAGCCTGTGAGCTCTCCGAGGAGCTTGCAATATCTCCGAAGAGTGAGCTTCCCGAGGCAGACGCGCTGGCGGAGCTTATAGGCGCAGGAAAATACAGAGAGTTCCGCGCCGCGGTGGACGGCATACAGCCCGCCGACATCGCGGAAATCATGAACGAGCTCCCCGAGGAGTACTACACGCGCTTTTATCGTCTGCTCCCCAAGGAGGCGGCGGCGGAAGCCTTCGTCGAGATGGACGCGGAGCTCCAAGAGTGCATAATAAATTCATTCACGGATAAAGAGCTCTCCGCCATGCTCTCAGAATTGTATATCGACGATACGGTGGACATCATCGAGGAAATGCCCGCCAACGTCGTGAAGCGCATTTTGCGCGCTTCGAGCGGCGAAAACCGAAGCACGATAAATCAACTCCTTCGCTACCCCAAGGACTCGGCGGGCTCAATAATGACGACGGAGTACGTCCGCTTCACCAAGCTGATGACCGTCGAAGCGGCGCTCGCCCACATTCGCAAGGTCGCCATCGATAAAGAGACCATTTATACCTGCTATATCACGGACAAGGAGCGCCACCTCTCGGGTATCGTAACGGCGAAGCAGCTTCTCATCGCCCCGCTTGAAACTCCGCTTCAAGATATAATGGAGGACAACGTCATCTCCGTCGCCACGGGGGACGATAGGGAAGAGGTCGCGCGCAAATTTGATAAGTACGGCTTCTTGGCGCTCCCCGTCGTGGACGCGGAGCAGCGCCTCGTCGGCATCGTCACGCTTGATGACGCGATAGGCGTCATCAAGGAGGAAACGGAAGAGGACTTCGCCAAAATGGCGGCAATAACTCCGACGGAAACCTCCTATCTCAAATCCTCTGTCTTTTCAATATTCAAATCGCGCATTCCGTGGCTCCTTCTCCTGATGATATCCGCCACGGCTTCGAGCACGATATTAAATCGCTTCGAGGCGGCGCTCCCCGCCGTTCTCATTCTCTTCGTCCCCATGCTTATGGATACGGGCGGAAATTCGGGCGGACAGTCCTCGGTAACGGTGATACGCTCCATATCCCTCGGTGAAATAGGCTTTTCCGAGCTACCGCGCGTCCTCTGGAAGGAGTTCCGCGTCGCTCTGGCGTCCGCCGTCACCCTCGGCGCCGTCGCCTTCGGCAAGGTGCTTTTGATAGATAGGCTCCTGATGCAAAACGAGAGCGTCACCGTCCTCGTCGCCGCGATAGTCGCCCTCGCCCTCGCTATAACCATAATCGCCGCCAAGCTCATCGGCGCACTTTTGCCGCTCCTCGCCAAAAAGGTGGGCTTCGACCCCGCCGTTATGGCGTCCCCCCTTATAACCACGGTGGTGGATATGGTCTCGCTCCTCCTCTACTTCGCGATAGCCTCCTCGCTTTTGAGCGTCGCGTGAAGCTCGCGCGAGAAAATGAGAAAATAGAATTTGTGTTTGGACTCAATCTTTGAGTCGAGAATTAAACGCGGAGCACCTACGGGTGTGCTCCGCGTTTCCGCTTTTCAGGGGCAACTAATTTTTGCTTATCCATTTCGCATAGAGCATCATATCCCCTTTAACAGGGTCGGTGGCGGTATTCCATTGATACGTATAGCTTGCGTCGGTAAACCAACCGCCAAATTCAAGATGCTTTGGAATGGGAATATCTATCGTTCCAACGATTCCGCCGTCTGCCACCTCCTTGGTGTAAGTTCTGTTGTAGTTCGCGGCGCGAATCTTTTGTAAGGTCGTCGGATCGGCGAACTCTTCTATGGGCTTCGATATGATCGTCACCGTGTACGTAGTTGGCTCGGGCTCTTGGCAAGCAGTTAAGCAGAGTCCCAAAGATAATACAAGAATAAGTGTTAAAGATAATGCTTTCTTCATAATGAGCTCCTGTTTGTTTTTAATTTGCATTCGCTTCCCGTAACAGCGAACACAGTAAAATTGCACCACTAAAATGAGGCTTAAAGCTTTCGCTTTTCAAGCAATCGTAAGTTGCCAAATAAAAAGTGCGCCAACCGAAGTCAGCGCACCGAAAAACACAAACTCCGATTGTTGTCACACAAACTAATCGGAATGGAAATATTTCAGCCATACCAAAATTAGCGGAGCTTGCGCTTTTGCCAAAACCATAATTTTGGTATGCTCAAAAAAGGGTATAATATTCCCGCGGAAAATACCCATACCGACTATTCGTTTGTGTGACACCTGTATTATATCATAATTCCCGCGCCTTTTCAAGATATCCGCCAAAGTTTTATGCGTTTTTCAAGACTTTCGCTTTAAATTCGCTTGAATTTTTCTCAAAGCTCTTGAAATGCCGAGCTCTTTATGATATACTATATCAATATAATGGATATTATATATGTAAAAACCGATCGTAAGACAATATATAAACCAACGTTGAAATCTTCGCGGTGGCGAAAGATATTTTCGCGAGCAAGGTGAAACGGCATAGCTCAGAAAGGAAGCTCAAAATGAAAAGAGAGCTAATCAGACACATTTATGAAAGCCCCGCCTCCTTCGGCGGCAAAACGGTTACGCTCGGCGGCTGGGTGCGAAACCTTCGCGATTCCAAAGCCTTCGGGTTTATCGACCTTAATGACGGCTCCTGCTTCAAAAGCATGCAGGTGGTGTTCGAGAGGGAGAGCCTTGAAAACTACGATGAAATAGCTTCAATGAACGTCGGCGCCGCTCTCGTCGTAACGGGAGTGCTCGTGCTTACCCCCGAGGCGAAGCAGCCCTTCGAGCTCAAAGCCTCGGCGATAGCCGTCGAGGGAGCTTCGACGCCCGACTATCCCTTACAGCCGAAGCGCCACACGGTGGAGTTCTTGCGCGAGCAGGCGTATCTCCGCCCGCGGACGAATTTGTTCTCCGCCGTTTTCCGAGTTAGAAGCGAGGTCGCCTTCGCCATTCATTCGTTTTTCAATAAGCGCGGCTTCGTCTACGTTCACACCCCGATAATCACGGGCTCCGACGCCGAGGGCGCGGGCGAAATGTTCCGCGTTACCACGCTGGACGTGAATAACCCGCCTCGCACCGAGAGCGGGGAGGTGGACTACTCCAAGGACTTCTTCGGCAAGAGCGCCAACCTCACCGTTTCGGGTCAGCTTGAAGGCGAGACTTATGCGATGGCGTTCGGCAACATATACACCTTCGGTCCCACGTTCAGAGCCGAAAATTCCAACACCGCGCGGCACGCGGCGGAGTTTTGGATGATAGAGCCCGAGATCGCCTTCGCCGATTTGAAGGACGATATGCAGCTCGCTTGGGATATGATAAAATATATCATAGAGCACGTTATGGAAAATTGCTCGCAGGAGCTTGAATTTTTCAATAAATTCGTCGATAAGGAGCTCATCGCCCGCCTTGAAGCGCTTCGCTCGTCGGACTACGCCGAGGTGACTTACACCGAGGCGATAGAAATCCTTGAAAAATGCGGTGAAAACTTCAAATATCCCGTCTATTGGGGCGTCGACCTTCAAACGGAGCACGAGCGCTACCTCACCGAAAAGGTCTATAAAAAACCGATATTCCTGACGGACTATCCCAAGGACATCAAGGCGTTCTATATGCGCCTGAATGATGACGGCAAGACCGTTGCGGCAATGGACCTCCTCGTCCCTGGCGTCGGCGAGATAATAGGCGGCTCCCAGCGCGAGGAGCGCCTCGACGTTCTCCGCGCAAGAATGGCGGAGCTCGGGCTTCGCGAGGAAGACTATTGGTGGTATCTCAATCTCCGCAAGTACGGCGGAACGAAGCACGCGGGCTTCGGGCTCGGCTTCGAGCGCATAATAATGTACCTCACGGGCGTTTCCAACATCAGAGACGTGCTTCCGTATCCCCGCACCGTCGGAAGCGCCGAGTTCTGATTTCCAACGAAAAGCGCGCTCCGCTAAAAACAGCGAAAAAGCCGACTGCAACAAACCAAAATTCACACGCGAGGCAATATCTCGTGTAATACGAAAACAAGACCGTCCTAAGCAACGGTCTTGTTTTTTCGTATAAATGCCTTGCATCACATCGTTCGGCTTTCGTCGCGATAGTAATACACGAGATCGACGGGGGCGTTCAAGCCCTCGTGCCATATCGCCTTGCGCCGCGTGCCCTCTCTTTTAAAGCCGAGCTTTTCCAAAAGGCGCGCCGAGGGCACGTTTTCGTCGAGTGTGCCCGCTAAAATAAGCTCCACTTTCAGCTCATCTAAAAGCTTAATAAGAGCTTTCAGTGCCTCGTAGGCATAGCCGCACCTTTGGTGAGCGGGTGCTATCGAGTAGCCGAGCTCCCGCGCCTCGACGGCGCGCGTATCGTCGCTAAAAAGGCGCACCGTGCCTATGACCTCGCCGCTCTCTTTGAGCGTGACGGCGTATTGCGTCTCCCTTTCGATGTATAGCTCCATGAGCTCCGCAAATTCATCGTTTTGCTCCGAAAAATGCTTTGAGCAATCCATGTAGCTGCCCTGCTCGTCGGAGAGGAGCTTGAAGCAGTCCGCGGCGTCGCTTCGGCGAAAGCGCCGCAAAATGAGCCTGTCCGTCTCCAAAACGAGCCGTGGCAATAGTAGCTTCTCGGCGCAATACGCAAGGGTGCGCTCATAGTCATCGTCTGTGAGCTTCGCCGTGTTAAGCACCACTTGGGGCGCGCCGTTCGCCTCCCCGACGGAAAAGGCGGGTGCCTCACGCGAGTTTTGAACGGCGATACTTGCAGATACGCCGTAGCGCTTCAATAGGCGCAGGTATTTTTCGTTTATCTCCCGATATTCCATATAGCGTCACTCAAAGATCGACTTTTTCTTTCCCTTGGCGTTTCTCGGCCATTCGCGAATGCGCGTAACGTATTCGAGATTGACCGCTTGCAGATTCCCCTTGTAGTCGATGAGCAGTCCTTCGTCCGTTACCTCGGTGATAAGCCCCTTGATAACGCCCTCGCTTCCCAATATGGTGTAGACGATGCACTCTTTGCCAACAAATTTTTCGGCAAGCTCTTTCATTTTTTTGTTCTCCTTTAAGCCGTTTTTTTCGATATTCTTCTTGTGCACGCGGTGCACGAGCGCGGCGAGCCTTCTTTGTCGCCGCTTTTGCGATAAAATTATAAGAAACAGTGCGATAAAGCACACAAGGGTACCCGTGTATTGCATATTCACCCTCCGTCAAGCTTTTTCTTCGCAGTGCGCGTTTGCAAGCATGAGCTTTAAGCGATTTTCCTGATTGACGCGGCTTGCGCCCGCGTCGTAGTCTATCGCCACCACGTTGACGTCGGGCATGAGCTCCTTGATGGGCTTCATCATGCCTTTGCCGCATATATGATTGGGCAAGCAGCCGAAGGGCTGTGTGCAAACTATGTTTTTGCAGCCGCTCTCCGAAAGCTCCGCCATCTCCGCCGTGAGAAGCCACCCCTCGCCCATTTTAACGGCGCGGCTTATCAGCCCGTCCGCAAGGCTCGTAACGTGCGTGAAGGGTGTTAAGCCCTCAAAGCCCGCCGCGGTGAGCGCCCCCGAAAGCTCGTCTTTTTTATTGCAAAGGTAGCGATAAGCAACTCGCAGTATCGGATAGGCGGCGCGGTGCTTGCGGTATATCTCGTATTCCGTCAAAAGATTGTAAACGAAGAAGAGGCAAAAATCGAAAAGCCCAGGGACGACGGGCTCCGCCCCCTCCTTTATCAGAAAGCGTTCGAGGTCGTTGTTTGCAAGCGGGGAATACTTAACGAAGATCTCGCCGACTATCCCCACCTTGACCGCGGGGCGCATATTGAGCTCTATCTTTCCGAAATCCGCAGCTATCTCGGCGTAGCGCTTCCTTATGCGTCGGCGGCTCATCCACTTCGAGCGCCCGAGCTCCGCCGCGAGGCGTGCCGTCCAGCTCTCCGCCAGCGCCTCCGCCTCGCCCCGCTTCTTCTCGTAGGGGCGCGTCCTGTTCGTCAGCGTCATCAAAAGGTCGCCGAGGAGCACCGCGTACATCATCTTTCGTATCATTCCGAGCCCGAGCTTGAAGCCCGAGTGCTTCTCTATTCCCATGAAGCTGAACGATATGACGGGGACGAAGTCGAGCCCCGCCCGCGCGAGCGCCTTGCGTATCAGCGATATGTAGTTTGAAGCGCGGCAGCCCCCGCCCGTCTGAAACATTATGAGCGCCGTTTTGTGAACGTCGTATTTCCCCGAGAGGAGCGCGTCCATAAATTGCCCTATAACGAGTATCGCGGGGTAGCACGCGTCGTTGTGCGCGTATTTTAAGCCCGTCTCGCCTATCTCGGGGCCTCGGTTTTTCAAGAGCTCCATCTTGTAGCCGTAGGCCTCCATGATGCGCACTATCATATTGAAATGAAGCGGAAGCATATCGGGAACGAGTATCGTATAGTCCTTCTTCATTTCCTTCGTAAAAGGAACGTAGCTTTTATCCTGCATAGCCTTCTCCCCAAATCAAGCCCTGTCGTCGAGCGCCCCGATGAGGCTCCTCAGCCTTATGCGGACCGCGCCGAGATTGGTTATTTCATCTATCTTTATCTGTGTGTAGTATTTTCCGTGCGCTTCGAGTATCGCCCGCACCTCATCCGTAGTCACCGCGTCAACGCCGCACCCGAAGGAAACGAGCTGAACGAGCTCAACGTCGTCGTTTTCCGCGGCAAAGGCGGCGGCGCGATAGAGGCGCGCGTGGAAGGTCCACTGGTCAAGCACCCGAACGCGTTGCACGGGCGCCAAGTGCGCCACCGCGTCCTCGCTGACAACGGCGAAGCCGAGGCTCGTCGCCAGCTTGTCTATCCCGTGCCCAATTTCGGGGTCGGCGTGATAGGGCCTGCCCGCAAGTATCATTATGCGCTTGCCCGCCGCCCGTGCGGCGGCAATCGCCTTTTCTCCCTCGCTCCGAAGCGCCGCCTTGTAGCGCTCGTAGCTCTCAAAGCCGACGTGCACCGCGTGCGCCACCTCGCGCCTCGTTATATCGGGGGCTATCTCCCGCAAGGCGGGGTAAAGCGTGCGCGAAAGCTCCTTCTCGCTGTCGAGACTCAGATAGGGGTATAGGAAGCGCACTTCGGCAAGCTCGTCAACGTTGCCGTTTAAAAGCTCCGAGTAGTAGGCAACTATGGGGCAGTTGAAATGATTGTCCGACGCCCCCTCGTCAACGTTGTAGGTAAGGCTGGGGTAAAACACGTAATCCACGCCGCTTTTAACAAGCTCAATGACGTGCCCGTGCATTATCTTCGCGGGGTAGCACGCGGTGTCCGAGGGAATGGTGAATTGCCCCGCCTCGTAGGTCCTCCTGCTTGAAAGTTCCGAAAGCTGCACCTCGAAGCCGAGCTCGGTAAAGAGCGCGTGCCATAGCGGCGCAAGCTCAAAGGTGCCGAGCGCCAGGGGCAAGCCGAGCCTTCCGCGCGTCCCCATCGCGGGCTTTAAGCCGCGGAGGTATTCTCGCTTCCATTCGTGGAGATTGGGGAGCGCTTCCGCACTCTTTATCCCGAGCGCTCGTTCGCACCTGTTGCCCGATATGTATACGCCGCCGTCGGAAAATTTGTTGACGGTGAGGTGGCACCTGTTCGCACAGCCGCCGCAAACGGTCGCCGTCGAGCTGTGGGTAAAGCTTTTAAGCTCTTCGCGCGTGATAAGGTGCGTCTCTTTGTTCTTCATAACGTGGAGCGCCGCACCGTAGGCTCCCATAAGCCCCGCAATGGACGGGCGAACGACGTTCGCCCCCAGCTCGTCCTCAAAGGCTTTCAGCACCGCGTCATTGTAAAACGTCCCGCCCTGAACGACGATGCGCCGTCCGAGCTCGCGCGGATCGCGCGCCCGTATCACCTTGTATATCGCGTTCTTAACGACGCTTATCGCGAGGCCTGCCGCAATGTCTTCGACTGCCGCCCCGTCTCTTTGCGCCTGCTTGACCGCCGAGTTCATAAAGACGGTGCAGCGCGAGCCGAGATTGACGGGCGCCGTCGCCGCAAGCCCCTTCTTGGCAAATTCCGCAGCCTCGTAGCCCATGGCGCGCGCAAAGGTCTCTATGAACGAGCCGCACCCCGAGGAGCATGCCTCGTTAAGCATTATCCCGTCTATCGCCCCGCCGCGTATGCGGAAGCATTTTATGTCCTGCCCGCCAATGTCGAGGATGAAGTCGACGTCGGGGCAGAAGTGCTTCGCCGCCTCGTAGTGCGCCAGGGTTTCAACGAGCCCTTCGTCCGCGTGAAAAGCGTGCTTTATCAGCTCTTCGCCGTAGCCTGTAACGGCAGTTCCCGCAATGCGTATCCTATCGCCGCAAAGTTCGTAGAGTGCTTCAAGCTGCTCCCTGACGAGTGACACGGGGTTGCCCCTATTCGAGCTGTAAAAGCTGTACAGTATCTCTTTCTCCTCGGAAATGAGAACGAGCTTCGTCGTCGTGCTTCCGCAGTCTATCCCGAGAAACGCCGCTCCGCGGTAGCTCGCTATATCGCGAAAGGGCACGCTCTGTGCCTCGTGCCGCGCCCTAAACCGCGCGTATTCCTCGCGCGAAGCGAAAAGTGGCGGAAGCCTGTTCCCGCGCGAAAGCGAGCCGAGCTCCGCGTTTTCGAGCTCGCTTATCAGGGCGTCGAGCGAGCGCGGCTTCGTTCCTTGCGCCGTCATCGCGGCTCCCATAGCCACCGAATAGAGCGCATAGTCGGGGAAAACGGCGTGCTCCTTGTCGAGCTTCAAAGTCTCGGTGAATCGCTTTTGCAATCCGCGGCAATAGTGGAGCGGGCCGCCGAGGAACATGACGCGTCCTTCAATCTTGCGCCCCTGAACGAGCCCCGTTATCGTCTGGTTGACGACGGCTTGATAAATGCTCGCCGCCACGTCCTCCTTTCGCGCCCCCTGGTTTAGGAGGGGCTGAACGTCCGTCTTGGCGAAAACGCCACAGCGCGACGCTATCGGATATATTCTCTCCGCGGCGAGGCTCGCCTCGTCCATCTCGTCCGCGCTCATGTCGAGCAGTGCCGCCATCTGATCGATGAAGGCTCCCGTGCCGCCCGCGCAGGTGCCGTTCATTCTCTCGTCGGTGCCGCCCTTGAAGAAAATGACCTTTGCGTCCTCGCCGCCCAGCTCTATGACAACGCCCGTGTCGGGCGCCTTCCGCTTTATGACCTCACCCGTCGCGTAGACTTCTTGAACGAAGGGGAGCCCAAGCAGCTCGCTTATTCCCATTCCCGCCGAGCCAGAAATGCTGACGCGAGCCTCGTCGATTTGGAGCTTGTCTCTTAGTTCGGTGAGCATCGCGGCGAGCGTCCTCTTTATCATCGAGAGGTGCCGCTTGTAGCTTTCGTATATTATTTCGTCTCCGTCGAGGAGAACGAGCTTCGTCGTGGTGGAGCCCACGTCGATTCCGAGCGATAAGCTTTTTTCCAACCTGTGTTCCTTTCCGCGCTTTTCGCGTGTATGTGCGCGTGGTATCGTTAATATATAATTTTACCACATTTTTTTATCCTTTTCAACAAAATTTTATGAATTTTTTGTGGGCTTGCGCTTTTTTCATAAAAATGCACATAATATTTTGATATTTGCGCCTTTGTAGCCTAAGAAAAAGAGACTGTCGCGTTTAGGCAAAGCTGAACGAAAAACGGTAGAAGTAAAGAAAGAACTCTGCTTCTACCGTGTTTTTTTCGGGAAAAATCAAGGTTAAAACCTACGGTTTTTCCGTTTTCATTTTGTTTTTTTGTTTGTTTCTGCTTAAATCCGCCAAGCTTCCTGTATTTAGCTCGGTTTAAGCTTGAACGCCTTGTAGTGCTTGGGGCTTATACGCCCTCGCGCGAGCTATCCCTCGCTTTTTCTATCCGCGTCACGGTGAGCTCCGTGCCTGCCACCTTGAAAAACACCTCGCACTCTCCGTAGCACATTCCGTATTCGCGCTCCGCGTCATCGTGGTAGGCGGGGCGCGGGTCCTCCGCCAAAAGCTCACAAAGCTCGCAACGTGATTTCTCGTCGAGCGCGGAGAGTGCCGCACCGCTAACGTTCAGCCTCCGCCCGAATTTCTCGTCCGAAAAGCCGCCTCGCGCTTCGGGGTGGCTGTCCGTGAATGGGACGTAGGGCTTTATATCGTATATCGGCGTTCCGTCCAGCATATCAACGCCTTCAACGTAGAGCACAGTGCCGAGTCCCGCCTCGCGCCCGAGCCCTGTGAGGCGCACCGAGGAGAGCCCGATGGGATTGGGTCTGTTGGGGGAGCGTGTCGCAAAAACGCCGACTCTCGCGTTGCCTCCAAGGCGCGGTGGGCGCACCGTTGCGCTCCATTTTTCGCGCTTCATCTCGGAAAATTCCCAGATGAGCCACAGGTGCGAAAAGCCCTCGATTCCGCGCAAAGCGTCCGCGTTGCGGTATTCCTTCTCAAAAACTATTTTTCCGCGCGCCGTGGCGCTAAGCCCGCTCTGGCGCGGAATGCCGAACTTTTCCTTGAAGTCGGTGTATATCCTTGCTATTATCTTCATTGCTTCCCCCGTTTAAACGTAGCGTTATTGCGCGTTTTTCGCCCATTTGGAGCATTCGCAAAGCGCTCCACCGTTGCGCTTCTTTCATTTCGTTAAGCGCTACCCGTGAAGCGATTTTTTCGCGAAGCTCCGCCTATTGCGCGTGCTTATATGTGTGCTTTGCGAAGCATTATCCGTGGAGCGATTTGCTTGTGCTTTTCGCGAAGCTCCGCATGCTACGTATTTTTATTTGTCCGTTTCGCAAAGCCCACACTCTTTGTGGCTTTTGCCCGTTCGCTTCAAAAATCGCCCTCGCCGCTCGTGCCTGCGCTCTTAGATTATCGCCTCATTTTATCACAGCGTAGCTTAGTTTTCAAGTCAAAATACGAAAATTTCTTCAAATTTCCTTTAAATGCTACAAAAAATATTGCTTTTTGCAAAATCCTGTGCTAAAATATATTATGAAGAGTTATATATACGGAGGATTTAAGGTGCGCATAAATCTTTTGAATAATAAAACCGTTATGGATACGATAAGCCAAGGCTTCATCGAAAACGTTAATAAATTTCTCGCCCCGAAGCTCGTTGAGAGCTTCGGCGAGGCGGACGAGCTCTTGCTCTACGAGGACTATTTAACGGACGGCTTTTTGAACGGCGGCGTATTTTATTGCCCCTTCTCCCTGATAAAGGACGGCGGCGCGCGCCGCGTTTGGTGCTCGTGGCGGGTGTCCGAGCCAGATTTTGAAGGCGCCGTGCCCTATTCCTATTGCGGCACCGAGCCCATCGCCTTCGAGATATGCACCGAGCCTCCCGTAGGCTTCGAGGAAAGGCTTGCGGGCAGGGCACTTATGCCGCGCCACGCGTCAATTCCTCTCCGCATCGAGGCGGCGAGCACGCAAAAGGCGTTCCTCGCGGGCAAATATTCGCAAAGCTTTGTCGACGTTATGCGCGAGGCGATATCCCGCGCCATCGAGGCGGAGTTCTCAATTGGGAAAACGGAGGACAGCTCTCTTGAACTGACTCTTTCGTTTATGCCCGCCAGCTTTATGGAGCACGTGGTGGATGCATCCACGTATAGGCGCCTTCGCCTTTCCGCGCGCGCCTGTGCCCCGCGCGACCTCTGGGTGAAATGGACGCGCCTTGACGGGCGCGGCTCGTACAGCGTTTCGGACCACGTCGCCCCCGACGAGATACGCTTCGAGCTTCCCGACGAGGTGCCCGAAAAGATAAAAGAAAAAGAGTATCGCTATCTCATCAACGCGGCTTCTCCCGAGGCGTATCGCAATGCGATGACGCGCAAAAGCTTCGTCGAATGGCGTGAGCTCGTGAAGCGCGTCATCAAGCGCGGCGAGGTGGAAAAGTACGAGCACATAGCGAGCACGGCGGAAGACGAGGCGGCGCAGAGCGCGGCACCTAACACGGTGGCGGAGCAGGAGGCGGAGGCTCCCGCCTTCTCCGCGGCAGGGCTCAGCTTAAAGAGTGTGCTTGAAAGCTACGGGGCAAACGAGCCCGAGGAGGAGCGCGAGCAAGAGGATATCAACCCCGATCTCACGGAGCTCTTGCGCGGCGTCTTAGCTCAACGCCCGAGCGACGACGAAGAAGTGTCCCCCTTCGAGCCCGAAGAAGACGACGAGGAAGAGCCCCCCTTCGAGCCCGAAGAAGACGACGAGGAAGAGCCCACCTTCGAGCCCGAGGAAGACGACGAAGAAGAGCCCCCCTTCGAGCCCGAGGCTACGGACGACGAGGAGCCGCCCTTTGATATGGACGAGGAAGAGCACGGCGAAGTGGAGACGAGAAGCAACCGCGTTGACGAAAGCCTTCTTCGCGCCTTCGATCACGATGTGGTTGAGCGTGCGGAAAACGAGCGCTTGAAGAGCGAGCTTCGCACTTTGCAAGAGGAAAACGCGCGCCTTCGTGCCGCGGCGGCGGAGCAGGAAAAAGAGCGCGAGCGCTTGGAGTCTCTGATTGAAAAGCAACGGGCACAGGAGGAGGAGCGCCGCCGCGAGGCGGAGGAGCTTCGTGAAACGCTGGAAGCGAGCCGCAGAGCCGAGGAACGCGAAAGAGATAGAATAGCGGAGGCGGCGCGCCTCGCCGTCGAGGAGCAGAGAAGGATAAATGCCGATCGCGAGGTGGAAAGCGAGCTTCGGCGCGAGGAGGAACGCAGGATAAAGGCGCTGGAAGAGCGCAAGGCGGCGGAAGCGGCTGAAAGAGAGCGCGCCGAGCGCGAGGCGGAAGCACAAAGACTTCGCGAGGCGGAAGCACAAAGACTCCGCGAGGAAGAAGCACAAAGACTCCGCGAGGAAGAAGCGCAAAGGCTTCGTGAGGCGGAAGCCCAAAGGCTCCGCGAGGAAGAAGAAAAGCGCCGCGAGAGGGAAGAGGCGGAGCGCGCCGCCCTTGAAGCGGCAAAGCCGCGCGAGCCCGTTCGCTACGTCTCTAAAACGGCGGACATTATTTTCAGGAGCACCGTCGACCCCAACATGACGAGGCGCATTCAGGAGATCATCGTGACAACGGTGAAGTATTTCGGCAAGGAAGACGTGTATATGAAGATACGCGCCACTATACCCGAGCCGAGAATGGTGCGGCTGGAATTCGTGAAGATCCCCGAAAACGAGCTTAAACTGCTCACCGATATAATTCGCGTCCTCGGGCATAGCAAGCTGGGCATTGTTCGCGTCCTGCTTGACTGACCCCGTGTCGCAAAAACGACATCTGAGCAAACCATTCAAAAAGGCATTATCTCAAATTGATTTTGAGATGAAGCCAATACAGAAGTAGCAAAAAGCCAAGGTCATCGCTTGAATGACCTTGGCTTTTTTGTCGGGTATACGTAACTGATAATTCGTTAATGCTATGAGGCGACTCTTGGAGCTCTCGCTTTAAGAACGCACGCTCCCGCTATGTCGATGAAAAAGCGTGACGTTCATAAATAAAACGTGCAAATGTAAATAATTATTTGCGTTATTCCTCTATTGCCATGGTTATGTAGCGCGTTTTTCCAAAGTTGCTTGTCCGAACGTCCACCTCGATGCCGAGCGCTCTAAGGCTTAAAAGCGCCTCTTTGAGCATATCGTCGAAGCGTGCGAG
Source organism: uncultured Ruminococcus sp. (assembly GCA_964434325.1). Lineage (GTDB taxonomy): Bacteria > Bacillota > Clostridia > Oscillospirales > CAG-272 > UBA1740. The sequence continues at coordinate 43,691 of CAYSUO010000005.1, read as the reverse complement.
TCCACCGCAGCGCCCCGCGGCTCGTATACTCTTTGGCGCCTCCGCCAAAAGCTCCGCGTCGATAAGCGCCTCGCTCGCCTGAACGGAGAGGTGCATGGCGCCTATCTTTTCCGCAGTCGCGAGCTGTAAGGGCTCGTCCTTTATCCTAAGGAGCGCTCGCGCGTGCCTTTCGGTGAGCCCGAGCTCTATGATCCTCCGCCGCACCGCCTCGCCGAGCTTTAAGAGCCGAAGTTTGTTTGCCACGTAGGCTTGGCTGCTTCCCAACCTTTTCGCTATTTCGCTTTGCGTCATTTTTCGCATGTCGAGCATGGCGGCTATCGCCTTCGCCTCGTCGAACATCGTCATTTTCTCACCCCGCATTCTTGATATCTATTATAGCAGGGAGCAAGCTCGTTTTTGCTCGCATTATGTAGCTTGCGATAAATTAACGCGTAGCTTATAGCGGTTTTTTCGATATTTGTGCATAAGGGCGCGGGTAGGCGCTTGGCGTTTTGTTCTTTTTCGTAACGAATATCAGCGGGTGCTCCGCGATCTCGGCTCCGTCCGTTAAGGCGTTTGCTTCGAGGCGCACCGCGCCTCCGCCGAGCAGGGCGATAGCCTTGCGTGCCTCGCGGAGCTCCTGCTCCGCGCACCGTCCCTTCATCGCGATAAATTCGCCCCCGAGCTTCACGTAGGGTAGGCAGAGCTCCGAGAGCACGCGCATGTTGGCAACGGCGCGCGCCGTCGCGTAGTCGAAGCTCTCGCGGTATTCGGGAAGTCGCGCGCCGTCCTCGGCGCGCATCGTCGCGGTGCGCACGTTGTCGAGCCCTAAGAGCTTCGCGGTTTCCGCCACGTAGCCAACGCGCTTTGCGGTCGAGTCTATCGCGAGAATGTGAAGGTCGCCGCGCAGTATCGCCAGCGGCAGGGTGGGGAAGCCCGCTCCGCAGCCAACGTCGACGAGGCGTGCGCCGCTTTTCAGCTTCGTGGCGGGTATCGCGGAATCGACGTAGTGGTTGAGTATTATCTTGTCGGGCTCCGTTATCGCGGTGAGATTGTATTTTTCGTTTTCGCTCAAAAGGCGCTCCGTTAAAAGAAAAAAGCTGTTGCTGACGCGCGCGTTGAGCAGAGCACCACAGCCGTTTTGCTTGAATAGCTTCGTCAAAAGGGAGGTAAACGTCTTTTCGTCCGTCATAGCTTTCTCCGTTCCGTGCCCTTCGGCATAGATTTTGCTTTCGTTGTATCGGCGTTTCGAGCCGAAGCCTTATCGGTGCTAAGCCTCGCCGATAAACGATGTTCTATACATATTATACCCGCACCCCGCCAATTTGTCAATAGCTCTTGACTTCGGCACCTCCGAGTGCTAAAATAATATCGGGAGCAAGACTCCCTTTATATCACATATCATTTGCGCACAGCGTGGAACGGAGACAGGCAAATGCAAAACATAAGCGAAATAGATAAAAATTTTAAGCTGGAAACGAGCATTGAGCGCGAGAGAATAGAATTTCACCGCGTAACGGAGGCGCCCTTTCGCCTCTTCGGCGTCTATCACGAGGACGGATTTTTCCGCCGCATGCCCGATAACGTCGCCGCCGCCACGAGCGACGGAGTTCACGTCCTGTCCACCAATACGGCGGGCGGCAGAGTCCGCTTCGTCACCAATAGCCCCTACGTCATTCTGAAAACCGACCTCTATCATCTTTCGCCAATGCCGCACATGCCCTTGACGGGCTCGGCGGGCTTCGACCTCTACGAGCGCGTCGGCACGCGGGAAAACTACGTCAAGACGTTTATGCCGCCCCTCGGCGCCACCGTCTACGAGGGCGTCGTCGATTTTGACGAGGTGCGCGAGCGCGTCTTTACGCTCAATTTTCCCCTCTACAATAGCGTGAAGGAGCTTTTCATCGGCATCAAAGCGGGCTCCACCTTGACCGCGGCGCCCGACTATACGGTCTCCGTGCCCCTCGTGTTTTACGGCTCGTCGATAACGCAGGGCGGCTGTGCCTCGCGCCCTGGCAATTCCTATCAGGCGATAATATCGCGCCGCTACGACGCGGACTACGTCAATCTCGGCTTCTCGGGAAGCGCCAAGGGCGAGCCCGCCATACGCGAGTATATCGCAGGCCTTTCGATGTCCGCCTTCATTCTCGACTACGATTTTAATGCCCCGACGAACGAGGACCTTGCGGCGACGCACTATCCCCTCTATCGCGCCGTGCGTGATGCGCACCCCAATATACCGATAATCATGGCGACGCGCCCCGCCTTCTTTATGAATCGCCCCTTGGAGCTTCGCAACGGCATCGTCAGGGAGACCTACGAGCGCGCAAGGGCGGCGGGCGACGAGCGCGTTTGGTTTATCTCTTCGCGCGAGCTCATGCTCCTGTGCGAGGATAACGGCACCGTTGACGGTTGCCACCCGAACGACCTCGGCTTCCGAAGCATGGCGGAGGCTTTCATAAAGCCGCTCGACCTCTCTTTTAAGCCCCTCGCGTAAAGCTCCGTCGCTTCGCAAAATAACGCTTCAAAACCATTGAGCATACACAAAAGCTAATTTGCAATATGCCAAGCCGCGCGGAAAGCCAAAAATAAAGCTTTAATAAAACAGATGGACAGCTTCATATCAAATATGAATGTGTAGCCAACAAAAAATCAAGGTCATTTAAGTTGTGACCTTGATTTTTTGTTGTTTTATTGCTATATGAGCCTGTACTTGTCGGAATAGACTTTGAGCTCGCGATCAAAGCTCTCGTTCCCGCGCTTAACGCTCTCCGTGTAGCTGTGCATGCCAAGGCTGCTGTTCGCAATCTCTATAACGCACCCCGCAATGTTGGAGCAGTGATCGGCAACTCTTTCGAGATTGGTCAAAAGATCCGTCAGGATAAAGCCAAGCTCCACGGTGCACTCGTTGTTCTTCAAGCGGTCTATATGGCGCGACTTTATCTCGGAGCGCAGGGTGTCGATTATCTCTTCAAGCGGCTCAACCTTTATCGCGTCGCCGACGCTGTTGTTTTCAAAGCTCTTTATCGCATTGTCAAGTATCTCGGAAACGGCGTTTATCATGACCGTGAGCTCCGCCTTTGCGCTCTCGGAGAAGAATATGCCCTTGTCCTTCATCTCCTGTGCCGATTCCGCAATGTTAACGGCGTGGTCGGAAAGCCTCTCCAAGTCGCCTATCATGTGCAAAAGCTTCGTAACCTCAAAGCTGTCGTTCTCGCTGAGCGGCTGGCTTGATATCTTCAAGAGATACGAGCCTATCTCGTCCTCGTAAACGTCGACGGCGCTCTCCTCCGCCTCTATCTCGTCAAAGCTCTCTTTCTTATAGTTCCAAAGCAGGGCGAACGAAGCTTTCAGCGCGGCAAGCGATTTGTCCGCCATCGCCACGGTAACGCGGCGCGCATGCTCTATCGCGATGGGCGGCGTTGCGATAAGGCGCTCGTCGAAGAGCTCCTTCGTCTCGTCCGCCTTCGCCTCGCGTACCGTCAAATTAGCGAGCTTCGCAAGCTGATTTCTGAACGGCATAAGGATGAGCGTTGAGAAGAGCTTGAATATCGAATGAATGATGGCTATCCAGATCGCGTCAACGGGCTTGTTAATAAAGGCGAATATCTCCGTATTTATCAAATTGCATATTCCGTAGCTCGCGTAGAATAGAATCATTACCACCAAAGCGCCTATAACGTTGAAGTAGAGGTGCACCATGGCGACGCATTTTCCCTCGCGCTTCGCGCTTATCGAGGAGATGAGCGTCGTAACGCAGGAGCCGATGCTTTGCCCCAGAATGATGGGAATTGCCGAGCCGAAGCTTATCGCGCCCGTTATCGAGAGCGCTTGCAGTATACCCACGGAGGCAGAGGAGCTTTGCATTATCGCCGTGATGATGATGCCGACGAGAACGCCGAGCAGGGGATTCTGGAATTTCGTGAAAAGCTCTCCAAAGGCGGGAATGTCTTTGAGGGGGGAAACAGCGTCGGTCATCGCGCTCATTCCGAAAATGAGAACGGAGAAGCCCAGCATTATAAGACCTATGTTCTTCTTCTTTTCGTCCTTGATGAAAAGATAAAGAATGGCGCCTATCAGGGCCAAAACGGGGGTGAACGAGGAGGGCATCAAAAGGGAGAGCCAGCCGCCCGCCTCAATGCCCGTAAGGCTTAGAAGCCAAGCCGTGACCGTCGTTCCCACGTTCGCGCCCATGATGATGGGTATCGCGCCCGCAAGCGTCATCAGCTCCGAGTTGACGAAGCCGACGAGCATGACCGTCGTTGCCGCCGAGCTCTGTATAACGGCGGTGACCGCCAGCCCCACGGAAAAGCCCTTCAAGGGGTTTGAAGTCATCTTTCCGAGTATTCCTTTAAGCTTGCTGCCCGCGCTCTTTTCAAGCGCCTCGCCCATAACGTTCATTCCGAAAAGGAACAACGCGATGCCCAGAACGAGAGGGAGCAATATCGTTGTGAGGACGTTTAAAAACGTCGGGTTAAAGCCCGTCGCTGCTTCAAGTAACGTGTTAACCAAAACAATATCCGCCTTTGCTATGTTTTTAACAACGTCACCATTGTAGCACAGTTCTGTTAAATTAAAATCAGCGTCGTGTTAAATCTGTGTTAAATCGGGAAATGCCGAGAAATAATCCTAAATTTGCGCGCTGAATTTTGCTCCAATCGTAGAAATTCAACAAAACGTCTTACAATATATTATAAACCTTACAGCGCAAGATTTTACGCGCCAAGCTTTGCTATATAGTAGAAATTCAACAAAACACCTTGCAATAAGCTATAAACTTTACATTGCAAAATTTTGCGTGCAAGTTTTGCGCTGTACCTCCTTTACATTTTGCGCATTTTGTGTTAAAATGATAAAAACAAAAAGCGAAGGAGAGACCCGTGGAAAACTCGTCGCACTATAAAAAAACAGACCCCATCGCCCTTGTTCCGCTCCACGCCTATACCCGCGCCGAGGCGCGCGAGTGCCTCGAAGCGGCACTTGCCGAAATAGGCGCGCTCGATAAGATTACGGCGGGCATGCATATAATAATAAAAGCCAATCTCGTTTCCGCCATGAAGCCCGAAAAGGCGGCAACGACGCACCCTGTCCTCATCGCGGCGCTGTGCGACATCATAACGGCGCGCGGAGCTCGCGTTACCATAGGCGATAGCCCAGGCGGGCTCTATACGCAAGCCTTCGTCGAGCGCGTGTATCGCGCGGCGGGAATGAATGAGCTCGTCACCGACAGGGTCGCCCTGAACTCCGATTTCTCGGAGCGCACCGCCTCGTTCCCCGAGGCGCGCGTCTTGAAAAGCTTCACCTACACCGCCTATCTCGACGACGCGGATATGATAATAAACTTCGCCAAGCTGAAAAGCCACGGCATGATGGGTATGTCGTGTGCCGCGAAAAACCTCTTCGGCACGATCCCAGGGCTCATCAAGCCCGAGTATCACTATCGCTTTCCGCGCCACGAGGACTTCGCCGATATGCTTTTAGACCTCGACGAGTATTTTCACCCCGAAATATCCATCGCCGACGCCGTTGTCGCCATGGAGGGCAACGGTCCCACCGCGGGAACGCCGAAGCCCCTCGGCTGTATATTGGCGTCTCGCTCTCCGCACACGCTCGACATGGTGGCGGCAAGGCTCATCGGCTACGAGCCCGCCGAGATTCCCACCGTAGCCGCCGCCCTTCGGCGCGGTCTCATCCCCGAGAGCTTCGCCGAGCTCGACGTTCGCGGCGATGTCGAAGCCCTAGCGTCGCGCGATTTTCAGCACGTCGTCGAGCGCACCTCTCTTAAATTTACGGGCAACGGAAAAAGCCCGCTCCGTCGCCTTTTCGGCGCCGTGGCGGCTCTCGTCTTGAAAACGCGCCCCAAGCTCTCACGCGGCTTGTGCGTCGGTTGCGGCGTCTGCGCCGATATCTGTCCCGCCAAGGCGATAGTCATCGCTCGCGGCAAGGCGAAGATAGATAGGAAGAAATGCATTCGTTGCTTCTGCTGTCAGGAATTTTGCCCGAGGAGCGCAATGCGCGTCAAGCGCGGACTCATCGCCTCGCTCTTTCATCGGCGCGAGAAGAATTAGCCGCGGCATGCCTTTGCAAGCTCCGAGGATTTCCTATTTCCAATCTAATAAATAGCAATCGGCGGCGCACGCCGTTTGAAGCTAAAACTCAAAATTTAAAACGGCGTAAGCCGCGAGGTGACAATGAAGCTCTATTTAAAGCAAAAGGTCTTTTCCTGGGTAGACCGTTTCACCGTCTACGACGAGCAGGGAAGAGAAAAATACTACGTCGAGGGTCAGCTCATCAGCTTCGGAAAAAAGCTACACATCCTCTCCCCCACAGGTGACGAGCTCGCCTTTATATCGCAAAAGCTCCCCTCCTTTCTCCCGCGCTATCGCGTCTTCGTCGGCGAAAAAGAGGTTGCCGAGATCGCCTGCCGTATGAGCTTCTTCAAGCAACGCTACACGGTGAGCACAGGCTGGGAAATAACGGGCGACTTCTTCGCCCACGAATACACCGTCACCGACGGTGCCCTCCCCATCGCCACCGTGAGCAAGGCGTGGTTTACCTGGGGAGACGCCTATTCGATAGATATCGCCCCCTACGCGAGCGAGCTCGAAATGCTCGCCGTCGTCCTCGCGATAGACGCCACCATAGAGGATAGTTAACCGCGGTATACCTCGCGCATTTCATCGAGGCAGCGGAATACTCACTCGCGAAAAGCTCTCACGGTAGAAATACATTAGCGGATAGCGCCGCACGCGAGAAGAACGCCCCCGCCCGCCGCAAGGTACACAGTAGCGAATAATTGGCTCGCCGAGTGAGAGGGAAGAACTCGCGCCGTCCCCGTAGAGACCAAAGTTGAACGTCAATTTAATCGCGCCGTTTGCGAACTGAGGAAGTCTCGCTTTCCGTCAGCCCGATGAAGTAGTCCGCGCTGACTCCGTAGAAGCGACATAGCGTGATAAGATCATCAATTTTAAGCTCGGCGCGCCCTTCTTCTATGTGGCTGTACCCCTGTTGCGACTTGTTTATGACCGCGCCGAGCTCTTTTTGCGTCAGGTCTCTGTCCTCTCTGAGGTCTCTCATTCTTTTTCGGTAATTCACGGTGCTCGTACCTCCTAAAATTTTATCGTGCATTGCGCGGCTTGAAGCTTACAGCCTTCAAGCCGCTTTTTGCATATCAAAAATTTTAGCACACTCACAAATTGAGTATTGACAATTACTCGAAATTGAAGGTGTAGAAGAAGTGACTTACGATTTTGACAACGTTCCCACGGTCACGGCACCAGCGAATAAAGCTGATTACGTTGATGTAACGGAAGAATTTAAAGCGCTCCTCGGTATCTCGGGTTGAGCATTTTGAGCGCTACATAAAATAACAAAACGCGGCAGGGCAATAAACGTGCGCCTGTCGCGTTTTTATTATGAATTTTGATTTCGGCTTAAAAGGCTCCGCTTCCTTGCGTGAGCTTTTGAGCTGATATGCCCCCGTGTCGCAAAAATAGGGTGTCTCATTAAAAATTCAATGAAACAAGTTTTATGGGGCTAAAACCACAGTAAAATCAATAGAAAGCGAATTTTTAATGAGGCACACACGCGGAGGCTTGGCGGATTTAGAGCATAAATCGACGGCTGACGAGCGATAGACGTACAAGGGTACGTCGAGCGAGGAAACGTCGATAAAACGAAAAACATAATTAAAACGAGAAAACCGTAGGTTTTAACCTTGATTTTCTCTAAAAAAACACGGTAGAAGCAGAGTTCTTTCTTTACTTCTACCGTTTTTTGTTTGTTTCTGCCTAAATGCGACAGCCTCTTTGAAAGTATTTTCAAGCTTTTTTCTTAAAGCTCCGTTTCGCAAATTTTCGTATTCTTGTTGTAAAAATGCAATATTTTGAGCGCGTCGCGCGTAGCTTTAAATATGAAGGCGCATTTAGCGCCGCCTTGCGTGAATATTATCGCGTAAGCGTCTGCGGCGTTGCGCGAGGGGAGAGCGGAGTAGAGCTTTTTCGCTTCTCGTACCTCGTCTTTAAGCTCCGAAAGCGGCGCTATGCTCTCCGCCTCGGCAATGCGAAGCTTGAAGCGCTCACGCTTCGTTCGTCCGCCGTAGCGCACCGTGAACGTCAGCTCTCCCGAAAGCACAGTATAGGTGTAATCGGGGGACGTGTAGCGCCAAGTGAAGAAAATGATGATCCAAAGCGTCAGCGGAATAAGTGCCCCGAGCGGAACAAAGCCCGTCTTTATTATGAGCGCAAGATATACCAGCGTGTAAGCAATATAGGCGAGAACGAGTAGTAGCTTGGAAGCCAACCATTTTCCCTCTGTCTTTTGTTCGGCTGAATATTCGTAGCTGTTAAGCTCCATATATGTTTCCTTTCTGTAATCAAGCTGAAAAGTTCCCCTTGGTTGGGATGCGTGCAACGCTTTCGCGATTTTAAAAGCAACTTGTATAAAGCGTGAGGCGATTTCAAAAGCTTCGGTAAAGCAAGCGCAAAATTCGTGTGCCACCCGCCTTTTGCCCGAAAGACGCCGTTTTTTGTAATTTTTAGTATCAAAAACATTCTATCTTAAAATTCGCATTTTGTCAAGCTTTGAAGTGCTTTTGACGTCAATCAATTCTCAAAAACCGCAAAAGTGCAACTAAGCTTTACCTTTTTACGAAAACTTTTACAATTTCTTCTTAAAAAAGTGATATTTTTGCAATTTAATCTTGACTTTACTTTTCGGAGGATATATAATATAATAAATACGTAGAATCTTTCGCCCTTTTAGGCGAAAGCTCCCGCGACTACGTCGCCCGCGCACGGAGCGTGCGCCGCATTTATTGACGGCGTCGCAAAAACGTTCGTGCGAGCACACGTTTTTGCTTCCTGGTGAAATAAATACGTAGAATCTTTCGCCCTTTTAGGCGAAAGCTCCCGCGACTACGTCGCCCGCGCACGGAGCGTGCGCCGCATTTATTGACGGCGTCGCAAAAACGTTCGTGCGAGCACACGTTTTTGCTTCCTGGTGAAATAAATACGTAGAATCTTTCGCCCTTTTAGGCGAAAGCTCCCGCGACTACGTCGCCCGCGCACGGAGCGTGCGCCGCATTTATTGACGGCGTCGCAAAAACGTTCGTGCGAGCACACGTTTTTGCTTCCTGGTGAAATAAATACGTAGAATCTTTCGTCCCTTAGGGCGAAAGCCCCGCGACTACGTCGCCCGCGCACGGAGCGTGCGCCGCATTTATTGACGGCGTCGCAAAAACGTTCGTGCGAGCACACGTTTTTGCTTCCTGGTGAAATAAATACGTAGAATCTTTCGTCCCTTAGGGCGAAAGCCCCGCGACTACGTCGCCCGCGCACGGAGCGTGCGCCGCATTTATTGACGGCGTCG
>CAYSUO010000005.1:6205-34243 GCA_964434325.1 uncultured Ruminococcus sp. | reverse complement strand
CCCTTTTAGGCGAAAGCTCCCGCGACTACGTCGCCCGCGCACGGAGCGTGCGCCGTATTTATTGACGGCGTCGCAAAAACGTCCGTGCGAGCACACGTTTTTGCTTCCTGGTGAAATAAATACGTAGAATCTTTCGTCCCTTAGGGCGAAAGCCCCGCGACTACGTCGCCCGCGCACGGAGCGTGCGCCGTATTTATTGACGGCGTCGCAAAAACGTCCGTGCGAGCACACGTTTTTGCTTCCTGGTGAAATAAATTTTTGCTCCAAAGGCAGAGAAACGCTTGTAGAGCTCGTATAGCTCAGCGGTTCTCCTCGGCAAGCCTTCGGTGCACACGTGCCCTTGATTTTGCTTCATCTACGTATCATAGCCCCTGCATACGATCAAAGCTCTCATCACGTACAGCACCCCAGCAAAGCACATCGTTTGAAAAAGAAAGGCTCTGTTATTGCTATGAAACTCAAAAGAACAACTCTCTTAAAGCGACTGCTTCTGCCCGTGGCAGATCTCGTTTGCGTTTTTCTCTCCGCCTTCCTCAGCGTCCTGTTTCGCACCGAGGCGTTCGGTCTATCCGCACCCCAGCTTCTCTGGGCTCTCGGCAATTGCCTTCTGCTCTTCGTCTGCTTCTACGTCCTTCGCCTCTATTCTTTGGCGCTTTCGAGCGTAAACATCGTCGACGCAATGCACCTTCTCATCTCCGTCTGGGTCATCGGTTGTGCCAACGTCATTTTTTCTCTCGTCGGCGGTCATCGCCTCGGCATCGGCTTCGGTATCGCGGTCATGTACACCGTCCTCGTCTTCTTTATGACGGGGAGCGTGCGCTTTTCTAAGAGGCTCTATTACAGCGTGCGGCATTCGCTGGCGGCGAATCGCTCGGAACGTAAGCGCGTTATGCTGGTCGGCGCGGGCGACGCGGGGATCGCAGTCCTTCGCGAGCTCCTGACGACGGATAAGATAAACTACCTGCCCGTCTGCATCTGTGACGATGATCCAAAGAAACTGGGCACTTCGATGTTCGGCGTTAAAATAGTCTCCACGACCTCCGAAATCCGCGAGAGCGCGGAAAGGTACGGCGTTGAAGAGATACTAATTACGATGCCTTCCATCAGTAAAAGAGAAATTCAGCCGATAGTGGTGCGCGCCCACGAAACGGGGCTCCCCGTTAGAATACTCCCAGGCATATATCAGCTTGCGGATGGGCAGATAAGCGTCTCCAAGCTGCGCCACGTCGAGATACAGGACTTGCTCGGCAGAGAAGCCGTCAACGTCAATCTCGACGAGATAATGGGCTACATAGAAGGAAAGACCGTCCTCGTCACGGGCGGCGGAGGCTCAATAGGAAGCGAGCTTTGCCGCCAGATAGCGACGCATAACCCCAAGCTTTTGATAATCCTCGATATATATGAAAATAACGCCTACGATATAGAGCAGGAGCTAAAACGCAAGCTCCCCAACCTAAAACTCTTGGCGCTCATCGCGAGCGTGCGCGATAAAAATAAAATACGGCGCGTTTTCGAACTCTATCGCCCCGAGATAGTTTTCAATGCGGCGGCGCATAAGCACGTTCCCTTGATGGAGACCAGCCCGAACGAAGCGGTAAAAAATAATGTCTTCGGAACGCTCAACGTCGCCCGCGCCGCGGACGAGTTCGGTGCTCGTACCTTCGTCCAGATATCCACCGATAAGGCGGTCAACCCCACCAATATAATGGGCGCCACCAAGCGTATATGCGAGATGATAATACAGACTCTCGGTAGGCACAGCAAAACGAATTTCGTCGCCGTTCGCTTCGGCAACGTCTTAGGCTCTAACGGAAGCGTTATCCCCCTCTTCAAAAAGCAGATTGCCGAGGGCGGTCCCGTCACCGTGACGCACAAGGATATAATTCGCTATTTTATGACGATCCCCGAAGCGGTCTCCCTCGTCCTGCAAGCGGGCGCCTATGCCCGCGGCGGCCAAATATTCGTCCTCGATATGGGAGACCCCGTCCGTATCTATGACCTCGCACGCAACCTCATCATCCTCTCGGGCTTGAAGCCTGACGTGGACGTCGAGATTAAATGCACGGGGCTCCGCCCAGGTGAAAAGCTCTACGAGGAGCGCCTTATGGCGGAGGAAGGACTCCAAAAAACGGGGAACGGGCTCATAAGCATCGCCCGCCCCATTCCGCTTGATGAGGATAAGCTCTGGCACCGCCTCGACGAGCTCTATGCCGCCGCCTACGCCGAAACCAATGCGATGAAGGAGCTCGTCAAGGAGCTCGTTCCCACCTACGTCATCGACGGCGCACAGGCTTCGCCGTCGCAAGCGCAAGTCGCGCAAAACGCCGCGTCCGCGCCTTCGGACGCGCCCGAAGCCGCCGAGATTATCACTTGCTGACGTGCTTCGCATTAATCTTAGCACCGAGCATAGAAGCGCTCAAAGTTGCCGCGCTTTTTTGTGACAAGCTCGCTCTCAATACTTCACGCTAAGGACGTATAAGTATTCAAAGCTACCGCATTCATTGTGACAAGCTCGCTCTTAATGCTTCACGCTAAGAACATAAGTACTCAAAGCTAACACGATTTCTTGTGGCAACTTACGCTTAATACTTCACTCTAAAATCATAAGCGCTCAAAGCTCACTGATTCATTGTGACAAGCTCCCTTGACGCTTCGTGCCAAAATTTTAAAAGCACCGAGGCTCAACGCTATAAGGAACGTGCCGAGGCGCTTGCACCAAGCGCCTCGGCGATAGGCAAAAAACTGCTAAACAAAGTCAATACGTTTAAAAAGCCAAAAGCTTGCGCCAAAAAAGAGCGCAAAATAGTATGACGGTTAAGGGCTGTCGCATTTAAAATTCGTTTGGCTTAAATTGATTTTCACCATTGCGGCATTTTCGCACCGAGCAAGCTAAAAATGTCGCAAAGAGAAGTCATAGCCTCATTACTTATCACTACGTTGAACTCATATTACGTTAGATTATCTTCTGCAAATCCATTTCACTAAATATTCAACAGACGCGTCCGCGCCCGCGTCCAAGTCGCGAATCACCGAATAGCTTTTAACGCCAAGGCGTCTTTGATAACTCGTTCCGCTTTTTTGCAAATGACAAAGCAGAAGCAAATTTTGCCCCGTCGTCCACTTACACCGTCGCCGAAAAGCCTTCATCGCATATCCATCTTCGCCCGCCGCCATAGCGGCGGCACAAGCGCGTGAACAGTGAATCTCACCATAAATACATCAATCAACCTTCGCGCTAACGCACCTCAAAGAAAATTGACGAAAAATGCACGCCTTAAAGCGTAATAAGTAATAATCAATCGGGAGATATTCCAATGTATAAGCACGTCATCAAAAGACTCATTGACCTTATATTGTCAAGTGTCGCCATCATCGTTTTGGCGGTTCCCATGTTGATAATAGCTATCGCTATCAAGATAGACGATCCAGGCCCCGTTTTATTCAAGCAGAAGCGCGTCGGCAAAAAGAAAAACGGGGAGATCACCTATTTCACGATTTGGAAATTCCGTAGCATGAAAATGTCCACCCCACACGATACCCCCACGCACCTCCTCGAAAACCCCGAGCAGTACATAACCCGCGTCGGTCGCTTCATACGTAAAACGAGCCTCGACGAGCTCCCCCAGATTTATCAGGTGTTCACGGCGAAGCTTTCCGCCATCGGCCCCCGCCCCGCCCTGTGGTCACAGGACAATTTGGTCGCGGAGCGCGAGAAGTACGGAGCCAACGACATAAGGCCTGGCATCACGGGCTGGGCACAGATCAACGGTCGCGACGAGCTCGAAATCGACGTGAAAGCTAAGCTCGACGGCGAGTACGCCGCCGCGCTGAACGCGGGCAAATTCAAAGGCTTCGCGATGGATGTCAGGTGCTTTTTCGGAACCATCATAAGCGTGCTGAAATCCGACGGCGTCGTCGAGGGCGGCACAGGCGAGATGAAGAAACATGAAGAAAAGGAAAAACAAGAAGCACATAAATGAAAATACTATACATAACCGCCGAGGGATTTGATACTCCTAATCCCAACAATCAAATGGCAGAGGTAATGATTCGCTCCTTCCTTGAAAAAGGTCACAAAGTTCATCTCATACAAAGCCATAGAAAAGGTATAAATCCTGATATACCTGCATCACTCAAAAATATTGAAGGATTTACCGTTGACACCGTGCAAAGGAAAGTGGTCGATAAGACCAATTTCATAAAAAGATACATAGATGACTTCAAATATGCCTTTTCTTCAATGAAATATTGGAAAAAAGTAAAAGATGCAGATGTGATATATCTTCAATCGAATCCAACGATTCTTTATCCAATGTGCCTGTTAAGACTATTCAAACGTAAATTACCAATTGTATATTCTATTTATGATGTGTTTCCAGGACACGCTTATGATATTGGCGTAATCAATTCAAAATTCATCTTTAATATCTTGCAGTTATTACAGAAACCATGTTATAAGATGGCTACTGCAATTACAGTTCTATCTGAGGATATGAAGAAAAAAGTAGTTCTGCAAGGTGCAAAGAGAGAGAAAGTTCACGTTGTTCCTGCGTGGTTTGATATCAGTACTACGCGCGAAGTTCCCCAAGCAGAAAACAGATTTATTCAAAAATACAATATTCCTACGGATAAGTTTTATGTTCAGTTTGCTGGCACAATAGGATACGTATTTAATTATAAAACTGTGCTTGAGCTTGCCAAACGCCTTAAAGCGGAACCTGGTATTGTAATTCAAATTATAGGTGAAGGAAACGTGAAGGAGCAATTTATGGCAGAAGCAACAGAATTGCAACTTGATAATATTTCGTTTTTTCCGTTGCAACCCGTTGAAATAGTTCCTGACGTTTATAGTGCTTGTAACGTATGTATAATTCCACTTAAAAAAGGGGTTATCGGTAACGGTGTTCCTAGTAAGGCTCCTATCCTAATGGCTTGCAAGAGGACGATTGTAAGTTCTGTGGAAATGGACTCTGATTATGCCCGTATGTTTTCAGAACACGATATGGGAATCGCGGTTGACGTATCCGATTATGATGCATTGGCAAATGCTATCGTTGAACTGTATCACAACCCAGAGAAAATAAAAAAAATGGCTGAAAATGCTTACGATTACGGTAGTGAAAACTATTCAAGTACAAAGAGCACGGCTATGTTGATAAATATTTTAGAAAGGTGCGGACAAAAAAGATGAAAATTCTTGTTATGGGTTTCGCCAAAATTAAATATATGCCCTATATGAATTTTTATCTTGAAAATATCGATCCGAATAAAAACGAAGTACATATTCTCTATTGGAATCGAGACCTTCACGACGAGAACACTGAAAAGTATTCAAATTGTATTCTGCACGAATTTCGTTGCTATCAAGAAGATGACGTTTCAAAGCTATCCAAAATCAAAAGCTTTGTTAAATATCGCAAGTATGCAAAAAAACTTATAAAGCAAGAAGCCTTTGAATTCATCTTCGTTCTCCACTCTTTGACAGGTGTTCTAATTGCCGATGCCTTGAAAAAGCACTATCGTGACAAATATATATTCGATTATCGTGATTCCACCTATGAGAGCTTTCCTCCGTTCAAGAAAGCCGTAGCAACGCTTACGAAAAACGCTCGTGCCACCTTCGTAAGCAGTGATGCCTTTCGCCGTTTTCTTCCCGAGCAGTGTGCAACTAAGATCTACACCTCGCACAATCTTATTTTAGACTCGCTTTCGCATAGAAACGAAAAGCAAGATAACGGCATTCCTTCCGACAAGATACGCATTGCTTTTTGGGGCTTCATTCGCCACGAAGAAGTAAACCGTGAAATAATAAAAAAAATAGCCAATGATGGGCGCTTTGAACTCCATTATTATGGTAGAGAGCAACAGGTGGCATTAAATCTGAAACAATACGCCAAGAACATTGGCGCAGAAAATGTTTTTTTTCACGGCGAGTATACTCCCGAACAAAGATACAAATTCGTCCGTCAAACGGATATCATTCACAATATTTATTATGATGCAAACATGATGCTTGCAATGGGAAATAAGTATTATGACGGTCTGATTTTTCGTCTCCCGCAGATATGTATGCCGAATTCCTTTATGGCGCAGCAAACGGCGGAGCATGGTGTAGGCTTTGCGTGTTCGCCGTGGAACGATGATTTTGCCGATAAAATATTTGACTACTATACAAGCATTACGATGGAGCAGTTCAACAGAAATTGCAACGTGGAATTACAAAGAATTTTGCAAGAATATGAAATCGGAGAAAAGATTATCAAAAGTAGTATATCGGAGACTTGAAAATGACATTAGCCGAAAACAAAAATTATGTTTTTATAAAGCTTTTTTCAATCTTTATGGCGCTTTATCCGCTGTTATGCATATATAAGGGAATATCGAGCGTTACCGTAGGAGATCTGCTTTTGATATTCTTTTTCATATCAACGCTTTCTATTGGGCTTTCGATAAAATATGATCGTCGATCAGCTTTGATTTTTTTCTTCGTAGTTTATTCCGTTATTGTGCTTTGCATCAATCTTATAATAGGCAATTGTGGGGAAGGGAATGATGCAGCGGCGTTGTTTTTGCGAATATTCAAATTCGCTTTTTATATGATATGCGTTCTTGGTACGGGATCTAAATTTTTGGATAGAAGTACGTTTAAAAAAGCTATGTACTTTTGTGGAGTAGTAGCCTGTGCTTTTTTGATGTTGCAATATGTACTCTACTACGCTTTCGGAAAAATCATTTTGGGGCAGCTCCCAGGAGTTCCGTTGCATTTGGATGAGTATTCCAATCTTGATTATGAAGTTATTTTTGGATATCAATTTAGACCGAGCTCATTCTTTTTGGAGCCAGCACTATTTGTACACTACTTGATAGTTGCGCTGGTGCTTGCATTGTTCGATAAAGAAGTTCGCTCTCGCTTTGGCAGAATGCTCTTGATAATATTATTCACCGTAAGCATTGTTATGAGCACAGCAGGGCAAGGAATACTCTATCTCGTGGTAGTTTATTTTGCTTACGCATTTAAAGAAATTAAAAATAAAGCCCGAATTTTGGGCTTCACTTTGCTATTCGTTTGTATCGCTCTGATAGGTTATAATAATATAGATGTTTTGCAAAACGCTGTCGATCGATTAATCGCGAATGAAAATGCGGCCGATGCGCGGCTTGGATCATATATATACTGCTTTGAATTAAGCACGTTGTATTCTTTGTTCGGCAATGGATATGGAGTTATTGCGAATGGAGAGTATATGGCTGGCGCGGCGTACGTTTGGTACGGTTGCGGTATCATTGGCTTGTCTTTGATAATTATGCTTTTTGCTTGTTCATATGAAAAAGCAAGCTGCAACGTATCAAAAGTGCTCTGCGTCGTGTTCTTTATAATGTTCTTTGGAACAGGGTTGTTTTATAATTATATGGTGTTTTGGTACTTTTCTTTAATGATGGCAAATAATGTAATTCTCGGGGGGGGGGGTAGCACTATTATGCATTCTGCTATGGAGAAGAGCTCCTGAGAAACCTGCGCCCATTTCCTCATATTACACACGGTTAAATAGTTCCTTCGTTGTACGTGAAGGAACGCAATGCAGGGGGTGTGTAATATGACTCTTGCCAAAAAGTTATATCTCCATTTCCTTGTGTTCATTTTGATTTATATTGAATTCGGTTATCAGATGGTCGTAACGGAAGCTCTTCACGGTAGCATAAGAATGCTGATCATTCTCGCTTCTGTTTTGCCTTTGATTTTTATGCTTAGATCGATCAAGCGTTCTTCTGTAATAGTGATCTTATATCTCTTCGCGTTCGTTTTGTTGAGCTCTATTCGAGATGCTTCTTTGAACAATAGCATTTTATTGCTTATTCCTATATTCGTAGGATTCGTTATTGCAAATTCAATCGAGTTTGCGGATTTGGCGAAGGTGTATACCAATGTGATAGTGTTTTTGGCGGCCTATTCCATTGTGACGTTTGTGCTTTCGTTGTTATTTCCGTCCTTGATACAAAAGCTTCCGTTACTTGGACACAGATATGAATTTCAAGCTACGATGCATAATGCATTTTTCTCGGTTTGCATAAGTAATTCTGAAGTTATAAGAAATTACGGTATTGCCTGGGAGCCAGGAGCCTTCGCATTATTGCTATGTGTTTCCTTGTATTGCCTATTGGCGTTTGAACGCAAGATCAATAAAGCTAAATTGCTTATAATAATTGTAGCGCTCATAACAACTTTTTCTACAATGGGTTATTTTGTTATGCTGGGAATATTGCTGTCTTTTATGTTTAGCCGAAAAGGCGGAAATGTGCAAGCAAAAAAAATTGTTGTGATATTTTTGCTAACGTTTGTCATCTTGCTTTTGGCGTTGCCGTCGTCGGCAACGGAGATCGTTTTCGGCAAATTGTCGGGTCTCTTCTCCGAAGGCAATGATGTTTCCTATACAACCCAGGCGAGATTAAACGCAATAACATATCCCTTCGAAGCTTTTTGCTCTTCTCCAATTGTAGGAGTCGGTTACGATCGCTTCAGCTATATAAATCAAACGCTATGCAACGGCGTCGCAACCAACACCATCTTAAATTGGTTTGCCATTGGCGGCTCGTTGCTGGGAATTCCCTGCGCATATCTCTATATTAAGTTTATACTAAAAATATCGTCCCAACAAAAAATGTCAATATTAAGCAAGTTCATTATTGTCTGTTCCGCCATTATGATGGTCTCAACGGAAAGCTTGCTGCGCATATCATTGATGTACGTTTTCGTTTTTTACGGATGCGGCAATCAATTATGGAAGTGTGAGAATGAAAATTTTGTTTATCTTGGGAGCATATAAACCGCGCGCCTCCGCCAATGGTCTATGCTCATCAAATATCATCGAAGCTTTAAAAAAACAGGGTCATTCTGTCACAGTGCTTGCAAATCGCAATATTGGATATCATCGTCCCGCCGTTGAAGATGGTGTTTCCGTTTATCGTGTCAAGCAACGCTTGTATTTACGGCTTATCGAATATAGTGAAGTTTATGCCAAAAAAAAGCCCGTAAAATGTCGCGTGGCTTCTTGCTTAGCAAAGGCAATAAACAAGCTTAATTTGTTCTTTGCGGCTCCTTTTTGGCCTGTCATATCGCCGTCAACCAATCATCGATTCGCACGTATGGCAAAAAAATTGCAAAAGCGCAATCATTTTGACGTTGTGATTTCGGTCTACACCCCGATCGAAGCATTGCTTGCTGGCTACGAAGTCAAGAAGAAATATCACGTAGTTAAATTTATGCCTTACTTTTTGGATTCTTTATCTGGTGGATACGGTCCTAAATTTTTTTCCGAAAGGCGGATCGTTGGACGCGGATTAAAGATTGAAAACAAAATATTTTCCATCGCGGACACGGTGATTTTGATGAAATCAAGTGAGGAACATCAAAGAAAATACAATTATCTCTATGACCATAAAATGCAATTTCTTGATATCCCAATGTTGCTTAGGCAGGATAACGTGAAAAATGTTCGCTTTGCTGATCCTGATTCAAAGCAGTGCAGGTTGCTATTCGTCGGCTCGATTTCGCGTGGCGTTCGGGACCCCAAGACGTTTATTGACGCACTTATGTGTATAGATGATAAGAATATAATTTGTGAATTTGTAGGGAAAATCGATTGTGTTGACGCTTTTTCTCGTCTGAAAGAAAAAATGGGAGAGCGTCTAATATTCACTCCATTTATGGAGCACGACAAGCTGAAAGATAAGATTTCAAGCGCTAACATTATGGTTAACATTGGGAATCTCGTGCCAACAATGGTCCCCAGCAAAATTTTTGAGTATATGTCGTACTCTAAACCTATAATAAGCACTTATGACATTGATAATGAACCTTCTCTTAAATATTTGCGCAAATATCCAGCGGCATTGCTGATTTCGGCGCAAGTTTCTCCGACGGATAACGCTTCATCAATCATAGAGTTCATTGGTAATGTTAAAAAAATGCAAATCGATTATGATTTAACGGAGGAGCAGTTTCGCTTAAATACCCCGCAAGCCTTTGTTGAGGTAGTTAATAAATTGCCAAGGGAGCAAATCGGATGACTAATTTTTTAACATCAAAAAATTTCGCCAATTGCTACGGGTGTCGTTCCTGTGAGCAGATATGCCCGAAACATGCGATAGCTATGAAAGAAAATGCGGAGGGTTTCCTTTATCCCGTGCTCAATGAAGATATATGCGTCAAGTGCGGTTTGTGTGCGCGTGTATGCCCCTATGACTCGCCATCTGCCGTAAATATGCCAATTCGCGCGGTTGCCAGCCAATATAAAAACCGAGATGCTCTGTTTTCTAGTTCATCGGGCGGGTTGTTCTCCGCATTAGCTGAGTATACTCTTTCAAAAAACGGATATGTGGCAGGTTGCATTTTCGACGAATCCTTTGCGGCTCTACATATTTTAACCAACCAAAAAGAATTGGTTGAAAAAATGCGTGGATCCAAATATGTTCAAAGCAATTTAAATAACGTTTATACACAAGTTCAAGATCGCCTCAAAGAGGGAGCCTTGGTGTTATTCACAGGAACTCCATGCCAAGTGGACGGTTTGCGTTGCTTTTTGAGAAAAGAATACGATAATCTATTAACCGTGGATCTGATCTGCCACGGTGTGCCAAGCCCGCGACTGTTAGAGCTTTATATAAAATCCGTCTCCGAAAAGCACGGCAATGTACAGGATATAAGATTTAGGGATAAGCAGCGAAATGGTTGGTGCTCGCAAGGGAGCATAAAGTATTCAGATAAAATAAAAACGATATCACCATATAATAACAGCTATTATTATTATTATTATTTGGGAAATTGTGTCAGCAGGATGAGCTGCTACTCGTGCAAGTATTCATCCGTAGAGCGGGTCGGCGATTTAACGATCGGCGATTATTGGAATATTTCGGAGGAGCTTCCCGAGCTTGATACGTCTGCAGGTTTTTCTGCCGTACTTATAAATACGCCGAAAGGTGAAAAGATGTATACGGAAATATCTTCTGAATTGCATACGTATGAAACACACGTGGATTCCGTTGTAAAAGGAAATGGTAATCTATCAGTGCCAAGCCCAATGCCCGAAAATAGAAAAAATGTTTATTCTCAAATTGCCAATGAAGGATATGACGCGGTTGCTGAAAAAACTTGTAAATATCAATATGTAAAGCCATTTATTCGTAAATGTATGCCGAAGAGTTTGAAAAGAATTATGAAAAAGATTTTGAAATAAGGGGAATTGTGTTGAAAATAAGAATTATAACAATTCATAGCATTCCTAACTTTGGGTCTGTTTTTCAAAGCTATGCTTTGTGTGAATACTTAAAATCACAGGGATATACCGATGTTGAGATTATAGATTATAACCCTGCTTACTATAAATCAAGATCTTTAAGAGCTTTTGCTGGGAAGCTTCTAAATTTCGGCAGTTATTTGAGAAGAACTCATAAATTCAGAAAGTTCGCTACACAAAATTTACCACTCTCCAGCGTTTTGTTTCGTGATGTTGAAGAATTGAAAAAATATGATTTTTCGGCAGATGTTTATGTTGCTGGCGGAGATCAGCTTTGGAATGTTTATCACACGTGCGGAAATGATGATGCCTACAAATTAACTTGGGTTTACGGGAAGAAAATATCTTATGCAACGAGCTTGGGGCAAACTGATTTTACAGCAGAGCAAATAAAAAAATTAGCAGAAAAAATTTCCGATTTCTCGGCGGTTTCTGTAAGGGAGTCCACCTCTGTTGAAATGTTGCAAAAGGCAGGCGTACAGGCAACGCATTGTGTAGATCCAGTGTACTTGCTTCCGAGCAGTGCATACGAAAGGTTTATTAAACCGATCAATGAACCGCCGTATTTGTTGGTGTATTTGGTTACGCCGTCTGAACTGTTAGAAAAAACCATTGAAGTTATATCAAAAAAATACGGCTTAAAGGTTATTCTTTGCTCTGGATTTTCTAAAAAATGTGCGTGTGATGAGTTTTTGAAAGACCTAGGTCCAGATGAAATCCTTAGTTATATCTACAACTCCGAAATTGTTCTTTCCTCCTCCTTTCACGCAACCTCGTTTTCTTTAATATTTAGGAAGCAGTTTTTTACGATTTTACCAGATTCGCATACAAATGAAAGGATCGTGGATCTTCTATCGCAAAGAGATTTGAAGCAACGAATTATAACGGATGAAGAACAGCTATATAATGTGTGCGATAAGAAAATTGACTACTCGGCATTAAAATCCTATGACGATATGATCGAGGCTTCAAAGGAGTATTTAAAGGGAGCATTGCGGGATGTTTGATAAGATAAAGAACAAACTGAAAAACTTATCAGATAATGACAAAATCGTGTATAGCAATGTGCTTGGCGCCTTTTTAGTTAAAGGTGGAGCCTTGGTTATAGCACTGTTTACGTTGCCTGCCTATATTCGATTCTTTAACAACGATGAGGTTTTGGGAGTATGGTATACGATCTTGTCGTTGCTAAATTGGATATTAAATTTTGATCTTGGAATTGGAAACGGCTTGCGGAATCATTTATCCGTATCGTTGTCATCGGGCGATCGTATCGCGACCAAAAAATATATTTCCTCGGCATATTCGTCCATCGGAGCAATCGTATTGATCGTTTCGTTGATATTTCCGTTCGTTATCGGTTTTGTCGATTTGAATTCCGTGTTCAGTATAGATAAAGCCATGGTTTCTCCAAAGTCTTTATATATTGCAATTGTGATTGTATTTATAGGCGTGATGATTCAGTTTTGGTTAAAGCTGATTAATTCGGTGCTATACGCAATACAAAAGTCATCAATTAACAATTTTCTGGTTTTATGTACAAATACCATTATTTTGATCGTGGCTTTGACATGTCCATCTGGCAGTAACGAAACCAATGTGATTGTTATGGCGGTTGTTCATGCTGTTGCCGTGGCATTGCCATTGCTTATCGCATCTATAATAGTCTTCAAGGGTAAGCTTAGATATGCAATTCCAAATATTAAATTTGCCACAAAAGAACACACAAAGCAAGTTCTTTCATTAGGGGGAGTATTCTTTCTTATTCAAATTGCATATATGGTGATTATGAGTACGAATGAATTCCTGATTACGAAAACGTCGGGCAATTCATACGTTGTTGAGTATCAAGCCTATTACAAGCTGTTTTCTCTCGGCAGTACGATTTTTGCATTGGCGCTCACACCCATTTGGTCTGCAATAACAAAAGCGAAATCCGAAAGCAATAGCCGCTGGATAAAAGTTACATATAAGCGCTTTATGCTTTTAGCCGTTGTATTCTCAATAGGTGAGTTTCTTATTATACCTTTGATGCGACCATTGATCAATATTTGGTTGGGCGCAGATGCTTTGCCAAACATCAGCGCATTGACGGGGGCATTGTTCGCCGTTTTGGCTTGCTTAATGATTTTTAATAGCGTTTTGTCAAGTGTTGCAAACGGGTTAGGTGCATTAAAAATTCAAGCGGTGTGCTTCTTCATCGGTGCGATTGCAAAAATTCCGCTATCCTATCTCCTCGTTGAAATGATGGGCTCTTGGAACGGCGTGGTTATGGCTAATATCGCTTGTGTTGGACTATATTGTATAATTCAGCCGATATTTATGAAAAAAACATTAAACGTTGAAATAAAAGGAGAATAGAAATGGGACTTTTCACTAACAAAACCTTAATTATAACTGGCGGCACGGGCTCGTTTGGCAACGCGGTGCTGAATCGCTTTTTGCGCACCGATATCGGCGAGATCCGCATATTCTCGCGAGATGAAAAGAAGCAGGACGATATGCGCCACGAGTTTCAGGCAAAAATGCCCGAGGCTGCCGAGAAGATAAGCTTCTACATTGGCGACGTGCGCGACCTTCAATCGGTCAAGAATGCTATGCACGGCGTCGACTACATATTTCACGCGGCGGCGCTCAAACAGGTCCCGTCCTGTGAGTTCTTTCCCATCGAAGCCGTTAAGACCAACGTTCTCGGAACGGAGAACGTGCTGACCGCCGCCATCGACGCGGGCGTCAAAAACGTCGTTTGCCTTTCCACCGACAAGGCGGCATATCCCGTGAACGCCATGGGCACGTCGAAAGCCATGATGGAAAAGGTCATCGTCGCCAAAGCGCGGACGACCACGACCACGAAGATATGCTGTACCCGCTACGGCAACGTCATGTGCTCGCGAGGCTCGGTCATTCCGCTGTGGATCGATCAGATTAGGAGCGGCAACCCCATCACGCTCACGGAGCCTACGATGACGCGCTTCATCATGTCGCTCGACGAAGCCGTCGACCTCGTTCTCTTTGCCTTTGAGCACGGAGAAGCGGGCGATATCCTCGTTCAGAAGGCGCCCGCGTGCACCATTCAGACGCAAGCGGAAGCCGTTTGCGAGCTGTTCGGCGGCAATAAGGAGAATATCAAGGTGATAGGCATTCGCCACGGTGAGAAAATGTACGAAACTTTACTTACCAACGAGGAATGTGCGCATGCCATTGATATGGGCAATTTCTACCGCGTCCCCTGTGACAAGCGCGGTCTCAACTACGATAAGTATTTCAGCAAGGGTGATACCGAGCGCAATACGCTGACGGAGTTCAATTCCAACAATACTCAGCTTTTGTCCGTCGCGGAAACGAAGGCGAAGATAGCTTCTCTCGAATATATTCAGAGCGAGCTTGCGAAGGGTACTAAGCAATGATGAATATACTTGTGACAGGAGCGAAGGGCTTCGTCGGAAAAAACCTTTGCGCCGCACTCAAAAATATTCGTGACGGCAAGGATAGGACTCGCCCTTCGCTGGCTATCGGCGAGATCCTTGAATACGATTTAGACACGGAGACGGCGCTTTTAGACGAATATTGCGAAAAAGCAGACTTCGTTTTTAATCTTGCGGGAGTAAACCGACCGCAAAACGCGGAAGAATTTATGCGCGGCAACTTCGGCTTTGCAAGCACGCTTCTCGATACACTGAAAAGGCATAAAAACCTCTCTCCCGTTATGACCTCCTCCTCCATTCAAGCGACCTGCATAGGACGCTATGACAGCGATTACGGAAGAAGCAAGAAGGCGGGAGAAGAGCTCGTTTTCAAGTATGGCGAGGAGACGGGCGCAATGGTGCTCGTCTACCGTTTCCCGAATTTGTTCGGCAAGTGGTGCCGCCCTAATTATAACTCCGCCGTTGCAACCTTCTGCCATAACGTTGCCAACGACTTGCCCATTCAGGTCAATGACAGAAATGCACGGCTTGAACTGCTGTATATCGACGACCTTGTCGGCGAAATGCTCGACGCGCTCGAAGGCGGGGAACACCGTTGCAACTTTGACGGCATTGACACCGTGCTTTGCGATGACGGCAAATACTGTGCCGCGCCGATCACGCATAAGGTGACGCTCGGGGAGATCGTGGATCTGCTGGATAGCTTCAAGGCGCAGGCGAACACTCTCATTATCCCCGAAATACCGAACGCCTCATTTGCGAAGAAGCTTTACAGCACCTATCTTAGCTATCTTCCCAAGGAAAAGGTGTCCTTTCCCTTGAAGATGAACGAGGACGCGCGCGGGAGCTTCACCGAGCTTTTAAAAACCGAAAAATGCGGTCAGTTCAGCGTCAACATTTCCAAGCCTGGGATAACCAAGGGGCAGCATTGGCATAACAGCAAATGGGAGTTTTTCATCGTCGTTTCGGGGCGCGGGCTCATACAAGAGCGTAGGATAGGCACTGATGAGGTCTTGAATTTTGAAGTTTCGGGCGAAAAAATAGAGGCGGTGCACATGCTGCCAGGGTATACGCATAATATCATCAATCTTTCGGAAACGGACGAGCTCGTTACGCTTATGTGGGCAAACGAGCCCTTTGACCCGAATAAGCCCGACACGTTCTTTGAAGCGGTCGAATGATCTCCTTTCGCTATGAATAGCGACGAAAGGAACTTTGTAAAGGGGACACTATGGAAATTAAATTGGATTACAGCGACATAAAATTCAAAGGCAACGGTAAATTGAAGTTGCTCATCATCGTGGGCACGCGCCCCGAGATCATTCGGCTTGCCGCCGTTATCAATAAATGCCGCATATATTTTGATACGATCTTAGCTCACACGGGGCAAAACTACGACTATAACCTCAACGGGGTTTTCTTCAAGGATTTGAAGCTCGCGGAGCCCGAGGTTTATATGGACGCGGTGGGCGACGATCTCGGTGCCACCGTCGGTAATATAATCAACTGCTCTTATAAGCTGATGAAGCAGATCGAGCCCGATGCCCTTCTCATTCTCGGCGATACCAACTCGTGCCTTTCCGCCATCGCGGCAAAGCGATTGCATATTCCGATATTCCACATGGAGGCGGGAAACCGTTGCAAGGACGAGTGTCTGCCCGAAGAAACCAATCGCCGTATCGTGGATATTATCTCCGACGTTAATCTCGCGTACAGCGAGCACGCGCGCCGCTATCTCCACGAGTGCGGGCTTCCCAAGGAGCGCACTTACGTGACGGGCTCGCCGATGGCGGAGGTTCTTCATCAAAATCTTGCGGAGATAGAGGCGAGCGACGTCATTGAGCGCCTTGGCTTGGAGCCGAAGAAATATATTCTCCTGTCGGCTCACAGGGAAGAAAATATCGACACCGAAAAAAACTTCACGAGCCTTTTCACGGCTGTCAACAGGCTGGCGGAAAAATACGATATGCCGATACTCTACTCGTGCCATCCCCGTTCAAGAAAGCGCCTTGAAGCGACGGGCTTCAAGCTTGACGAGCGCGTCCGCATGAATCAGCCGCTCGGCTTCCACGATTACAATAAGCTCCAAATGAATGCTTACGCGGTCGTTTCCGATAGCGGTACGCTTCCCGAGGAAAGCAGCTTCTTCACGAGCGTTGGTCACCCGTTCCCCGCGGTATGCATCAGAACATCGACGGAGCGCCCCGAGGCGCTTGATAAAGCTTGCTTTATCCTCTCGGGTATCGACGAGTGCGGGCTTCTTCAATCCGTCGCCACCGCGGTCGAGATGAACGATAGCGGCGATCACGGCGTTCCCGTCCCCACCTACGTGGAGGAGAACGTATCGACGAAGGTTGTCAAGATAATTCAATCCTACGTCGGCGTCGTCAACAAGATGGTGTGGAGAAAATAAGCTTTACGCTTGACAAAAGCGGCGGACGGTGATATAATATACACAGAGTGAGATGAGGTGTCGGCGCGTGGCGCCCGACCGCGCATCCATTCCGCGCTCGCGGCGGTAGTCCGCCCGCGCATCTCACGCCTCGCGGCAGCGCGGCAGAACGGAGTTTTTATGTCAACTGATAACCTTATCCTCGATGAGGCGACCGTCGCCTCGTCGCAAGAAGCCGTCGAATATGGCGGCGCGTTGCATGGCGCGCTCAAATCCAAGCTGTTCCTTACATATCTCGTGTGTCTGTCGGCGTTCGCCGTCGTCAGCCTCGTGAACTTGATATTCATCGCCATCGGGTTGACCTCCTTCGTCTCCCTCTCTCCGATGATATCGCATTGGTACGGGCGCATTCTCGTCGCCCTCGTCTATGCCCCCATCACCGCCTTTTGCACCTGGTCCGCCGTCAACGGCTGGCGCATCTATTTCGGCAAGCTCCCCGTTTCGGTTGATTCCGTTTCCGAGCTTCGCCGCGCTCCCGCCGTCCTTCGGTGGTACGCCGTTTTCAATTGTATCGACCTGGCAATATGCGCCTTCGTCCTCATCTTGAAGTCGGGCTCGAATTGCAGCTTCGCCATCGAATTTATGAATTTCTCGGGCTTCGCCGCCGTCGCCGAAAAGCTGGGCCTTCAAGCGACGTGCGAGGGTATAACGGTCATGTTCTTGAACGTTCTCGTATGCACGGTTGCCGCCATCGCCGTCATCGCCTACGGAATGGCGCAGGTTTCGACCTACAAGAGCCTCGACGATTATATTTCTTCGCTCTCCAATCTTGCGGATAATTCCGATATGAGCTCGAAGTATAAGATAGATAAGCGCCCCCCTGTCATTCGCCTCGGCATCTTCTCCGTGCTTTCCGTCGTGTTCGCCGTTCTCTGCCTGATAAGCGAAATGTGGATCGCGGGTCTCGTTTCTCTTGCAACCGCCGCCTACCTCGTCGGCACGGGGCTCTTCCTCGTCTCCGCCTACAAGGCTGTCGGTGAGGAGCAAAATAACTGATACGAGCGCAACACGCGCGGCGTAGAATTACATCGCTTTCATCGCGCGGCGTCCGCCGTCGCAATAAGCTTATAGCTTCAAACAAGACCGTTACTTCGTGAACGGTCTTGTTTTTTGCGTCCATCTCTACCGCGTTACTCCTTTTTGTCAATGTGCGTGCCTTACGCTTTACAGTGGCGAAGCGAAGGCTCGTCTGACCCAACAGGCTATAAGTAATAAAATCACCTACAACGTAATAGGGCGGAGTTCATTTTAACAAATGTCGATAATTCGCATATCCTGTAAGTAGAGCGCAAGCTCGGAATTTTAAAACAGGAGCGTTTTCTCATGGCAAGATTTACAAACTACGCAACGCTTACCTATAACGGCGGCACGATCGATTCCAACACCGTTACGGGCGAGCTAATTGAGATCTTAACGGCTTCCAAGGAAGCGATATCGGAAAGCTACAAAACGGGCGACGACGTGACCTACGTCATCTCCATCGTCAACAGCGGAGCGGAGGCGGTGACGGGCTTGACTGTTACCGACAACCTCGGCGCCTACACCCTCGATACGGCGACGCTGTATCCGTTGAGCTACGTGGACGGCACCGTCCGCTACTACGTCAACGGCGTGCTTCAAGCGGCGCCCACCGTCGTGGCGGGGCCTCCCCTTAGCATAAGCGGTATCAGCGTGCCCGCGGGCGGCAACGCCATCATCGTCTACGAGGCACGCGTCACCGATTACGCCCCCCTCGGAACGGACGCCGCCATAACCAATACCGCGACCGTGAGCGGCGGCGGACTTTCCTCCACGGTCACGGCGGAGGAAACCGTGAACGCTTACGTCGGTACGGAGCTGAATATCACCAAGTCCGTTTCCCCGATTACCGTCGCCGAAAACGGGCAATTGACCTACACCTTCGTCGTTGAAAACTACGGTAGCACCGCGGCGACCGCCACCGACGAGCTCGTTTTGACGGACGTTTTTAACCCCGTTCTCAATTCGCTCGCCGTCACCTACGAGGGCGCAAGCTGGACGGAGGGCACCGATTACACCTATGACGCGGCGAGCGGTACCTTCGCCACCGTGGCAGGGAATATTCTCGTTCCCGCCGCCACCTACACGCAAAACACGGACGGGACCTGGACGGTGACTCCTGGGACCGCAACGATAACCGTCAGCGGCACTCTTTAAGCCTTAGATTCTCCGCGCCACGGGAAGCGGGCAAGGCTCGCTTGCCCGCCTAAAAAAGCAAGCCACGCAGTATGAAAAGCGAATGTGCGAGCTCTCGCGCGAAGCCTTGCGGGGCACGCCCGCAAATAAAGGCTGTTGCATTTAGACAGAAACAAACGAAAAGCAAAATCAAAACGGGAAAACCGTAGGTTTTAACCTTGATTTTTCCGAAAAACACACGGTAGAAGCAGAGATATTTCTTTGCTTCTACCGTTTTTCGTTCAGTTTTGCCTAAATGCGACAGCCTCTATGGTCTATTTTAAAAAGCCTATTATAAGCCTTCCGCTCGTCCTTGCGTCAAAGCGTATCGTCGCGCCGTCCTTTTTGAAGTCGAGCGCCTCGCCGTCGAGCTTAACGCTCGTGGGCTCTTCATTGAATTTCAGCTCAATGTCGTTTGCCGCGTAGTCGGTGTCTAACATCATATTGCCGTCAACGAGACGCGCGGCGTTTATTCTGATATTCGCGTCGAGCAGCTGTAAGCCGTAAGCCGTGCTTATCGCCAAGAGCTTGCTCGCGTGCGGTCTTAATCTAACGGTGAAGTTCTCGGTGCACTTCTTCACCTCGTCACTCCAAACGTCGGTGATGAGATATTCTCTCGGTCCCAGCTTCAAATCCTCAATGCGCACCGTAAATTCGCGCTCCTCGTCTTCAAGATTGAAAATGCCGACGGTACGAAGCGGCATACACACCGCCCCAGGCACGTTGGTATTACGCGAGAAATGCGGCGTTTTGAAGTACATTATCTCAGGTGCGTTCCTGCCGCTCTTGCGGTAATCGAAGCCCACGAAATAAACGTCCTGCCCGTTGTTGGGGCAGCAGACCGCCTTGCGCAAAATGTCGAGGCGTTTCTTGTCCTTGATCTCGCTGAGCTTTCCCGCGATCTCCACCATCGAGTGCGTCACGAGGCAGTAATTTATGCAGAACAGCGCCTCGTCTTCACCGAGGCACGGAAACGTGCCGACGGAATCGCTGTTCGGCGGGAAAAGATCGCCCGTATGTGTGGCAAAGCAGGCGGCTCCCCATTGGAACGAGGTGCGAACGTTGTCCCAAACGCCCTCGCCGATGTCGATCCCGTATCGGTAGTTCGTGAAAAATTCGCCGAGGAAAGGGTTTGCCATAACGATGTCGCAGCCCGTCTGCATATAGCCGTCGCGCGGCAGAGCGTCGCGTATCGTGCGTAGCCATGCGCGCCTGTTTTCGTAGCCGCTTCGCTCGTGATTTTTGCAGAGCTCGCGGCTGTCTTCAAAGGCGTAGCTCCAAAAATCGTGCTTCACGGCGTCGAAGCCCCAGTCGCGGCACATTTCGGTTATGGCGGAGCGCATGTAATCGCGCGCTTCGGGTATCGTCACGTCGAGTGGAGCGCTGAAAGTGACGCGATAATCGTAATCGATGAACCATTCGGGGTGTTCTTTGAATATCCGCGTGTTCTTCGGGCAGAAGCCGCCGACCCATATCGCGGGCCGCAGTCCGTATTCGCGTATCTTGTCGGAAACGCCGCGCATTCCGTTCGGGAACTTCGTTTTGTCGATGCCCGCCTCACCTTCGTAGGGGACGCCGAGCCCGTGTGCGACTTTGTTCATCGTCGCGTAGCCGTCGTCTATCTGTATCCAGCGCACGGTGGGGAAGTGCTCGCTCAAAAATCGTGCTTCTTTAACGATGAGCTCTTCCGAAACGTCGCGGAAGATACCGTCGTTCCAAGAGCCCCAAACGAGGCACGTCCTGTTGATGTCCGATCTGCCGTAGCCAGCAGGGAGCTTCTTTCTCAGCACTCGGGAATAGCTCTCGAATATCTTTTCGATATCGTCGGCTTCGTCACAGCGCCCAAGATACCATTCGTCAACAAGTATCTCTCCCGCTGAAAGCTCGCGATAGCCCACCGCCTTCACGGACGAGAATATCTCCAATTTTATAGTCTTTCCCTCGTGCCCGACGAGATAGTTGTGGAAAAATACGTCCTGTGAAAGTGTTCCGTGTACGATGCCGAGCCGCGTTTTATAGTTGGAAAGCAGAATGGCGGGGAAGGGCTGATAGGGAGAAGCACCCACCCTTTCGGTCACGGTGCCTGGGTCTGCCCATCGGTTGCCCGCCATAACGTCGAAGCCCGAGTCGCGCACAGCGTCGGTGCCTCTGCGAGCGTCGATGGGTATCGTCATAACGTCGTATATACGCGGCGTCTCCACGTGATAAAAATAGTCGTCCTTCGGGTCGGCGCCAAGGTCGATCCCCCGAGCGTCAAAGCCCAGCTCGCGAAGCTTCAAGGGTGCGAGCGCCTTGAAAACGCGCTTGCACGTCAGCTCGCGCTCGCTGTATTCAAAATACAGGCTCTCCTCGTAAAGCCCCTCGAAGCGCCCCTCGGCACGTAGCGTTCGCGTTCCCTCGCGGTGCGTCACCGTCCAGTCGCATTCACAGCGCCCACCGCCATCGATAACGGCAAAAGGCGTCGCTTCAATATCGCCCGCACGTAAAAAATTCAACACGGGTGTCAGTTCTTTGATCATATCGCTATCCTTTCATAATGGGAATCATAATGGAAATTTATTTTAAAGCCTGCCCGCATAGTAATTCACCACGAGCTCCGCGAGCGTATCCGCCACCCCGACGAGGCTCATCTCCTCGTGGTCGTAGCGGAAAATGCCGTCCGCAATGCCTTCGTCCGTTGCGCGGTAGCCGAAGTAGTTGCCCGCTCCGTCTCCCCCAATGCAAACGAGCCCCGCCTCCGTGTCGTATTTTCGCAAAAGCTCCGTCGTTTCCCACGCCTCCTCAACGGAAAACATAAGGTCGCCGTCGCCGTTCGTTTCTCTATAAAAGGCGATGAGCTCGTGCGGGAGCATGGCTCCGAGCGCCGTTTCAAAGGCGAGAAGCTCGCCGAGTGGCGCGGGGTCACGTAGAGCAACGAGCGTATTTCCCGCCGCCGCGGCTTCGTTTATCAGCGAGGCGTAGAAGCCATTCGGCTTCGAGAAGGCGAGGGCTATCGCAGTCCCGAGGAGGGAGAAGAGCCCGACGGAGCAAAGCGCCCCGCCGACGCATATCGCAAAGTCGAGAAAGCGGTTTTCCGTCCTGCTAAGAGCGGCGCCCACCATTAAGACAAAGCCTGTGCAAAATGCGATGAGCTCCACCGTGCGTTCCTTTTTGAGGCGCGCTATTTGAGCGCCATCGTGCGTCCTTTGAAAGACGGCACATAGAATAACTCCGACGACGGAAGCTACAAGGGAAGCGTAGAAAAAAGCCTTATACCAAGGAGGGCAGTCGGAAAGCTCTCCTATCTCGGGATATAGCGCCTCCGACATAATGAGCGCAGCGCCAACGGAGGCTCCTCCGAGTAGCGTTACCGCCTTTGAGAGCGCGCCTGTAATGAACGTGGAGCGCTTTTTCTTTTCGATATCCATATTTATCTCCCATCGCCGCCGTAAATATTTTAGAAAATTTAAGTTTTTAAAAACGGGCGAGCCGCACCCGTGGCTTAAGTTAATAGCTTGAAAAGGATGCCGAGCCGCCACGTATATTCTATCTTAAACGTCACAGTTTGTCAACCTGTATTTCCGTTTTTATGACTGAGGATTTCAATTCGGTTTTTGAAAGCCGTGCTTCCGCCTTCGGAAGTCCCAATGCTTTGTGCGAAGCATAAGCGAAAGTGAGAAAACAAGCACGTTGCACTTCGGGTAGCGCTTTGCGCGAAGCAAAGTCCTACGTGGAAAAAGAAAATGCGTGCGCCAAGAGCTGAACGGCGCACGCATTTGGGTGCAAATAAGCTTTAAGCGAGGTATACCCGCTTCATTCTGACGGGCCTCCTCGGTCTGTCCGCCCCGTCCGTCGGTGTCGCCGCTATCTCGTCAACCACGTCGAGCCCCGCGACAACGCGCCCGAACGCCGCATATTGACCGTCCAAGTGCGGCGCGTTCGCGTGCATTATGAAGAATTGCGAGGAAGCCGAGTTCGGGTCGTAGGCGCGTGCCATCGAGATAACTCCGCGCTCGTGCTTCAAGCCGTTAGGAAAGCCGTTCGCGGCAAATTCTCCAAAGAGCTTTTCGTCCGAGCCGCCCATGCCCGTTCCGAGCGGGTCTCCGCCCTGTATCATAAAGCCGCTTATGACCCTGTGAAACGTAAGCCCGTCATAAAAGCCCTCGGCAACGAGCTTTTCAAAGTTTTTGACGGTTTTCGGCGCCACCTCGGGATAGAGCTCTATCTCCATTCTCCCGCCGTTTTCCATTTCGATAATAACCATTTTCTCCTCCCGCCGCCTTCGCGGCAATTTATTTGCTTTTTAGTGGATATTTACGCGAAAACGGCTAAGCTCCGATTTAGAGCGAATCGCCTTCGCGGTGTATATTGACTTCTTCTTTTGACTATAATTAAGTATATCATTTCGTCCTGCCGCCTCGCGGCAGAGGGAGAGCCATGAATAAGGATAAGCTCGAATACTACTTTCGCCTCGTCTTTCTCATAATAGGCGCTATGCTTCTCGCCTACATCGCGGTAACGAAGCTCCTCGTCCTCGCCCTGCCGTTCCTCATCTCGTGGGGCATCGCCTTCTCCGTCCGCCCCACCGCGCATAAGCTCTCCCGCCGCCTCAAAATATCGCACAGGTGGGTGAGCCTCGTTCTAACGCTCGCCGTCCTCGTCGGCGGGGTCGCCCTCCTCGTTGCCATTTTGGCGTACGCGGCGGGGGAGGCGTGGGGCGCCCTCTCGGGGCTCGCGAACAGTGACACGCTCTACGACGTCATCGCCGCCGTCATGGATCCGCTCTCGGGCATATTCGGCGAGCGCGAGGGGGCGGCGGAGCTTGAAGCCAAGATAAGCGAGGCGGTGCGCGGATTCTTGACCTCGCTCCTCTCGGAGCTCGTCGGCGCGGTCGGCAGCTTCGTCTCCTTCGTGCCCTCCGTCGTCGTTTTCCTCGTCGTCACCCTCATCTCCTCGGTCTATTTCGCCCTCGACATTGAGCGCGTCAACGAGTGGGTGCGGGCGCTCCTTCCCGAGCGCGTCTTTTCCGCCTTCGTTCGCTTCAAGGATAGCTTCTTAACGGCGGCGCTTCGCTATTTGCGCTCCTACCTCACCATAATGCTCGTCGTCTTTTCCATTATGCTAACGGGTCTGCTTCTGCTTCGCGTGAAATACGCCCTGCTCTTAGCCCTCGTCTTCTCCGTTTTAGATATGCTCCCCCTCATCGGCGTCGGCACCTTCATCGTGCCGTGGAGCATCTTCGAGTTCATCGTCGGCAATACGGGCGTCGCCATCGGTCTGCTCATCCTCTTCATCGTCACCGAGCTCGTCCGCAATCTCATCGAGCCCAAGATAGTCGGCAAAAATCTCGGCGTTCACCCCATCGTAACGCTCGTCCTGCTCTACGTCTCCTATTCGCTCTTCGGCTTCGGCGGCATTCTCCTGATCCCCCTGTTAAGCGTCTTTTTGACCGCATTCTTCAATAAAAAGGATCCTTCCGAGATCGAGTAGGTCTCCCTCGTAGAGTGAAACAGGGGTGAGCCCCGCCTCGCGGCAAAAGCCCTCTATGCGCCGCCCGTCGGGGTGGCGCGCGGGGTTGCCTATAAAGTACATCTTGTCGCCACAGCGCCCCGCCGCCCCGCCGATGAAGCCGTATTCATAAGGGGGGAGCGCAATTCCGCCGTTTTCTATGAGCTCCGCCCGTATCCCGTTTTCGCGGAGCGCCTTCGCCATTCCGCGGTCGGAGGTCAGAGCGAAATCGTCGGAAACGGGGAGCACCGTGCAAGCGGGATACCCCTGCCGCACGTCGACTATCTCCATTTTGCGCGCCGCCGCATAGTCGATAATGCTTCGCGCGGCGCTGTCCCTTTTGATGAAAAGTTTATTTCCAATCGCCAGCGCGTTGAAAATGCAGTCGCGCGGGTATTGCTCCGTCGGAGTCTCGTCCGAAAATATCAGCCTAAGGCGCGGCGCGCGCCGCGCGAGCTCCGTAAAAAAGCTCGGCTCCTGCATCGCGTATTCGCGCGAGGTGATGAAGCTCTCCTCGTGATAAAACGCCAGCATATCGGGGTGCGCCGCCATCGGCGCGGGGAGAAGCTTAAATGCCTTCGTCGTGAGCACGTGAAAGCCGTCGCAGGCGAGCCGCGCCCGCGCTTCCCGCGGCATTCTCTCGTCAACTATCGCGAGCTTCGCCATACTTATACCGACTCGTCAAGCTGCTTCGTGCACTCTTCGCCCGCCGCCAGCTCGAAGCTCTCGCCGCCTATCGTCACGTGAGCGTTACACGGCGTCTTTATCTTATAGATTGTTTTTCCCCCCTTGTGCTCCCAGGCGACCTTTATCTCGCCGTGCCGCGTCTCGTAGGAGACGTTCAGGTATTCCAGCTTCTTCGTCGCCCGCGGCGCTATGTTGACGCTCTTGTAGCCAGGCTCCGCGGGCGTTATCCCAGCCGCCACGCCGTATATCCAGTCTATCGCCGCGCCGTAGGCGTAGTGGTTAAACGAGTTCATGTCCGAGGACCAGAAGTCGCCGCGCTCGTTGCGGCTGTCCCAGTGCTCCCACACCGTCGTCGCCCCGCATTTAACGGAGTAGATCCAAGAGGGAAAACCTTCGCGCAGAAGAAGCTCGTATGCAAGCTCCGTGTAGCCGTTTTCGGAGAGCGCGTGCAAAATGTACGGCGTTCCGACAAAGCCCGTTTCGAGATGTCTCCCACAGGCGACGATGCGGTCGCGGAGTCGCTTCGCCACCGCCTCTTTCTCGTCCGTCAGCCCGAAGTGAAGCGCGAGTATGCATTCCGTCTGCGTCTTCGGCGTGTATGTCGCAATGAATGTCGCCCTGATGTTTTTGTAGAGCTCTTCGTATTTCGCAACGTCTTCGCCGAGCTCTTTTCCCGCCTTTATCGTCAGCTCGGTCGAGCGTGCGTAATAGGCGCTCGCGATAAGATCGTGGTCCGATGCTCCGTCGTAGCTGCCCTCGGCGGCGTCCAGCCCGAGCCAGTCGCCGTAGTGATCGCCGCCTGTCCAAAGGTTTGGCGTCGTCGTCGCGGCGCTTACGGAGTCAACGTGGTTTTTCATAGTCGGGAAAAATTCCGCGAGGAATTTCTTGTCGCCGTAAGCGCGATAGACCTCCCAAGGAACGATCGTTGCCGCGTCGCTCCAAGCGGCGGAGAATTTGTGCCTCCACACGGCGGGAATTATGCAGGGAACATGCCCGCGCGCGTTGAGCTCGTGCGCCAGCATCCTCATCCAGCGCGCGTAAAACTTTTCGCAGTCGAAATTGTAGTTTGCCGCGCGGCAGAATACCTCGGTGTCGCCCGTCCAACCTTGGCGTTCGTCTCTTTGCGGGCAGTCGGTGGGAACGTCGAGAAAATTGTCCTTCTGTCCCCAAAAAATATTATCGATCAAACGGTTGAGCAGGGGCGAGGAGGTCTCTATCCGCCCCGTCCTTTTTATGTCCGAGTAGACCGCGATAGCCGTAACGCAAGAGGCGTCAACGCAGGCGGGGCGTTTGTCGAAGCGTATGTATCTAAACCCGTAAAAGGTGTGCTCTGGTTTGTAGACCTGGGCGCCGTCGCGGCAAACGTAGGTGAGCTTCGCCTTCGCGCTCCTGTAATTCGCGGTGTAGAAATTGCCGTCTCGGTCAAGCACCTCGGCGTGTGAGAGCTCTATAACGTCGCCCGCGCGCACCGCCTCGGGAAGCGCCAGCTCCACGTAGCCCGTTATCTCCTGCCCGAAATCGACAACGTATTCGCCCTTCGGGGTAACGAAGGCGGAGAGCGGGGCAAAGCGTTCGTGCTCGCAGATTTTTTCTCCGTCGTGGAGCAAAAGGAGCTCGTCTTCTTTGAGGCTCGTCACCGTAACTGGGGCGAGCGGAGTATCCGCGCGCGTCGCGTCGTAGTATTCGCCGTTGTAGATGTCCGAGCTGACGCATTTGCTGGAAAACGCGCGCCAGTCACCATCGCTTTCAATGCAAAGCTCCGTCCCGTCTTCAAGCGTCACATAGAGCGCCGCCTTCAAGCTCCTTCTTTTCGAGCGTTCGGGCATTCCTTCCGCGGTAAACCAGCCGTACCAGCCGCGCCCGACGGAAATGGCGAGCTCGTTGAGCTCGTCGCCCATGCGTAAAAGGTGCGTAACGTCGTATATTTGATACGGCATTCTGAATTCGTAGCTGTCAAAGCCTGGCGCCATCGGCATGCCGACTTTCTCGCCGTTGAGAGTCGCGCAGTAAACGCCGCACGCGGTAACGAAGAGCTCCGCGCGCTTTATTCGCCCGCTAACGGTGAAGTTCTTTTTGTAGAGAACAACGTCGTCACGCTCCGCGACGGGCTCACACTGTATCCAAAGCACGTCTTTGATATTCTTTTTCATTTTGCTTCTCCCACATATAATCTATAATTTCGAGCGTACGGCAAGCCCGCGTACCGTTTTCGGAGCGTAAACGCAGGTTGAGAGTTTGGACTTATCGGTCAAGCCCGCGTATCGTTTTCGGAGCGTAAACGCAGGTTGAGGGTTTGGACTTATCGGTCAAGCCCGCGTATCATTTTTGGGCGCGTAAACGCAGGTTGAGAGTTTGGACTTATCGGTCAAGCCCGCGTATCGTTTTCGGAGCGTAAACGCAGGTTGAGGGTTTGGACTTATCGGTCAAGCCCGCGTATCATTTTTGGGCGCGTAAACGCAGGTTGAGAGTTTGGACTTATCGGTCAAGCCCGCGTATCGTTTTC
>CAYSUO010000005.1:0-6105 GCA_964434325.1 uncultured Ruminococcus sp. | reverse complement strand
TTGGGCGCGTAAACGCAGGTTGAGAGTTTGGACTTATCGGTCAAGCCCGCGTATCATTTTTGGGCGCGTAAACGCAGGTCGAGAGTTTGGGCTTATCGGCCAGCCCCGCGTGTCGTTTTGGGGGAAGCGCTTCGAGCGCGCTCCTTTCGCCCGATTGCGGATAAACAAAAAAGCGAGAAAAAATCTCGCTTTTTGTTTGAAGCTCATTATGCGCGCTCTATCTTTCCCGAGCGCAGGCAACGGGAGCAAACGTATACGGAACAATGCGTGCCGTCTACAACAGCCTTAACCTTGCGTATGTTGGGCTTCCAGGTTCTGTTCGTCTTACGGTTGGAATGGGAAACGTTATGTCCGAAAACAACGCCCTTACCGCAAATGCTACATTTAGCCATTTTGACACCTCGCTTAAATTATTTGTCATAAATCAACAGTTGCTATTATAACATAAAAATTATAAAAATGCAAGCGTTTTTCAAAAAAAAATTACAAATAAAAAGTTTATAATATATTTACAAGGTGTTTTGTTGAAATTCTACTAATGTAGAAAAATTACAAACGCGCCGTTTTTTCGGAAATGCCCGCAAAACCGCCGCTCTAAGAGATCATCTCCGCCTTCGCGTCTTCTTCGAGTCTGCCGTCGTCGAAGCTCATTCTTCCGAGCTCATTGCAACGCTCGCAAAGCCGAGCCGCGATCGCTTCCTTCGTTTTGTAACGCGCCGCAAGCTCCGAATATCTTATCGGCGCATCAACTACGTATCTCATATCGCTCTTTCTGAAATACGCGACGTAAACGGGAAGGTCGATGCCGCGCCTTTGGCAAATGGAGCAGAGCGTGGTGAAGCCCGCGTGAAAGCCTTCGAGCTCCGCCAAATATCCGTTCTGCGAGTCCTCGGGGTAGATAACGACGTTGTCGCCCGAAAGTATCGCATCAATGCTCTCGCGTATCGTCTTGACGAAGCGCGCGTCGCGATACGTCGAGATAAGGTCTAACCCCTTGTAAAAAAGATTTGTAAGCGGACTCGCGATAAGGCAGAAGAGGCGCGCCCAATGTATGTTCCAGCCCTTCTTTTCGTGGTAGTATATCCGCGTCTGGTATTTGTAAAGGGAAACAAGCCCCGAGTTCATCTCGGCGGCGCCCCACATGCGTATCGGCGCATCGTTCCATATTTCCAGCGCCATCGGCGCGTCCGTTCCCTCGTGGTTGCTCAATATTATCCCGCCGTTTCCGAAGCGCTCCCCGAGATAAACGAATTCGGGCTCCCTGTATCTTCGGCGCATTAGCCTTTTCAGTATCCTGAAATAAAGCTTCCTTTTCGCGCGCTTCTTTTTCGGTATTTCAACTGCGTTGTTCTCGTTCATCTTCGTCCTCCAAAGTCGTTTCGCTCCGCGGAAGGAGGCATTTCCCGCCATTTTCCGCGGCTTCGGCAAAAAAATTTTGAACGGCTCGCTCGCACCGCCATTCGCCCCGCGAATAATCGCCGTTCATTGAAATGCGTCGCAAAACGTCCGTGCATTTTCTTATCAGAACGCTATTACTATTATAAATCCCAAAATAAACCCAAAATAAACTCTCGCCGTCTGCTCGTTTTCGCGCGAGAGACTTTGCGAAAAAGAGGCTGTCGCATTTAGGCAAAGCCGAACAAAAACGGTAGAAGAAAAGAAAGAACTCTACTTCTACCGCTTTTTGGAAAAATCAAGGTTAAAACCTACGGTTTTCCCGTCTTAATTTTGTTTTTCGTTTTATCGACGTTTCCCAGCACAAGTACTCTTGTACGTCTATCGCTCGTCAGCCGTCGATTTCTGCTCTAAATCCGCCAAGCCCCCGCGTGTGTGCCTCATTAAAAATTCGCTTTTGTGTTTTGCCGTGGTTTGCTTTGAAAGCCTTGTTTATTGAATTTTTAATGAGACACACCCTTTCGGGGTATAAAGCTATATTTTAACGTATTGGCTCTTGTGTATCTCGGAATAAAGTCCGCCTGCCCGAAGAAGCTCCTCGTGCCTTCCCATTTCAACGACGTGCCCGTGATCGACAACGATTATCTTGTCCGCGTTCTCTATCGTCGAAAGGCGGTGCGCAATAACGAACGAAGTGCGCCCGCGCATCAGCTCGTCCATCGTCTCCTGTATCAACAGCTCCGTCCTCGTGTCAACGTTGCTCGTCGCCTCGTCGAGTATGAGTATGGGGCGGTCGGAGAGGTAGGCTCGCGCAATGGTGAGAAGCTGCTTTTGCCCGCCGCTCACGTTCGTCGTCTCCTCGTTTATCATCGTGTCGTAGCCGTTCGGCAGGCTGTTTATAAAGCCGTCTATGTGCGCGCGCTCCGCCGCTCTCATAACGTCCTCGCGCGTGGCGTCATCTTTTCCGTAGGCGATATTGTCATAGACCGTTCCCGAGAAAAGCTTCGTGTCTTGAAGCACCATTCCGAAAACGTCGCGCACCTCGTCGCGATTGTGCTTCGCGATATCCTCGCCGTCAACGAGTATGCGCCCCGATTGAGGGTCATAGAAGCGCATCAGCAGATTGACTATCGTCGTTTTTCCGCCGCCCGTGGGACCCACGATGGCGATCTTTTCCCCAGGCTTCACCGTCAGCGAAAGCCCCTCTATGAGCGGCTTGTCGGGCTTGTAGGAGAAGGCAACGTCGTCGAAAACGACTTCGCCGCGGCACGGTATGCCGCCATCACTTCTCGGTATTTCGTCCATCTCCTCGTCGTCGAGAAATTCGTAAACGCGCTTCGACGAGGCTATCGTCGATTGCATCATAGACATTCCGCCCGCTATCGATTCGAGCGGACCCGCGAAAAGCTTCGCGTAGAGCACGAAGGTAACGAGGTTGCCAACGCTCGCCTCGGTGTATATCGCGAGAAGCCCGCCTATTATGCATATCGCAATGTAGGAGAGGCTGTTGATAAGGCTGACGACGGGCTGAACAACGCCCGAAACGCAGTAGGCGCGCTCCGATTTTCCTCGGTAATCTTCGAGAAGCGCGTCGTATTCCGCCTGGCGGCGCTCTTCGAGATTGAAAGCTTTAACGGTGTCGAAGCCCGTCAAATTCTCCTCCGAGAGGGAATATATCTTGCCCGCGGCGGCGCGGCTCTCGTCAAAGTATTTTTCGCTCTTCGTCGCCAGCTTCGCCGATATAAGCATTGAGGCGGGAACAAAGGCGATGAGCGCCGCCGCCATTATCGGGTTTGATATGAAGATTATAACGCTTATCACCAAAAGATTTATAACGCCGTTTATAACGATATTGAAAATGCTGTGCACCGAGGTTCCCATAATGGAAACGTCGTTCGTCATTCGCGATATGATTTCTCCGTTCGGCGTTCCGTCTATCTTCTTGACGGGGACGCGCGCGATCTTGCGGCTCATATCTATCCTTATGCGGCAGGTGAAATGCCGCGAAACCACGTTGTTCATCAGCGCCATGGTGAAAACGCCCGTTAAAGCCGACAAAGCGTAGACGACGGCGAGCGTCACCAGCTTCGCGGTAAATTCTTTGCGCACGAGGGGAATGCCCTCGGCGCAGAGCCCGTATATCGCGTCCGTCAGATCGCCGACGAGCGAGGGCGCCGCCATCGAGAGGAGAACGGAGATAAGGCTTATGACGGCGGAGACGATGAGGTGGGGAAGTATGGGCTTCGTGTCCTTGATTATTCGCCCGAGCACCTTGCGGCTCTCGCGCCTCTCGCGGCGCTTTTCTTCCTTTGTCTTTTTCGGCTTTTTCGTAGCTTCCGTCATCTTCCGTCACCTCCCACGCTGTCTGCGCCCAGCTGCGATACGCATATCTCGCGGTATATGGGGCAGGTTTTAATAAGCTCCTCGTGTCGCCCCGAGCCGACGATGCGTCCGCCGTCGATAACGTAGATACGTTCGGCGGCGATTGCCGTCGATATCCTCTGCGTAACGGTTATGCGCGTCTTTCCCGCAAGGCGGCGCCTAAGCTTCGCCTGTATCTTTCTCTCCGTCAGATAGTCGAGCGCCGAAAAACTGTCGTCGAAAATATAGACGGGGGCTTCCCGTATCACCGTCCGCGTCATATTTATGCGCTGCTTTTGCCCGCCGCTGACGTTTTGCCCCGAGCCGACGAGCTGATAGGATAGCCCCTCGTCGTGCGAGGCGATAAATTCTGAAAGCTCACATATCTCGGCGCTCTCCGCAAGCTCCGCGTCGCCCGCGTCGGGCTTCCCCATAGCAACGTTGGCGCGAAGAGAGCCTTCAAATATCATTCCGCGTTGGAGCGAGACCGAGTACGCGGAGCGCACCTCGTTCTTCGTCAGCGCGCCGTAGGGAATATCGTTTACGAAAAGCTCGCCCTCCGTCGCGGAGTAGAAGTCCAAAAGGAGCTTAACTATCGTGCTTTTGCCCGAGCCCGTTCCGCCTATTATCGCAACGTTTTCGCCCGCGCCGACAAAAAGGCTCACGTCGTGAAGCGTCTCCGCGCTCGCATCTGGGTATTTGAAGCTGACGTTCCTTAGCTTCACTGCAACGCCCCGCGTCGCGTCAAAGGGAGAAACGAAGCGGTCGTCCGCCCCCACGTCCGCCTCCTCCATATCGAAGATCTCGGATATCCTCGCGGCTGAGACCTTCAATTTGGGGAGCCACGCTATCGTCCAAGATAGCATCAGCACCGCGTTCGCAATGAGCGCCACGTATTGGATAACGGAGATGACGGCGCCCGCCTCTGCGAGAACTCCGCTCTCGGCGCGTCCCGCGCCCAACCAAAGCATTATCACCGTGGCAAGATTGAGGAGCAGCATGGCAACGGGCTCAATGTAGCCCGAGCGCACGTTGGAGCGTATAATGTATTTCGCCATCTCCTCGGTCGCATAGCTCGCGCGCCCGTGCTCGCGCTCCTCGTTGTTGAAGGCGCGAATAACGCGTATCCCCGAAAGCCTCTCGCGAACTATCTTGTTCTGCATATCAATGTATTTGTCCGCCTTGTCCCACATTCCGCCCAGCGGCTTAACGAGGAAAACGATAAATACCAGCACGGGTGGAACGGAAAGCAGAAAAATGAGCGAGAGCACCGCGTCCGTCGTGAAGGCGAGTATTGCTCCGCCTATCAGCATTATGGGAACTGTGACCAAGGTAGAAACGAGGTCGCTCGC
Source organism: uncultured Ruminococcus sp. (assembly GCA_964434325.1). GTDB lineage: Bacteria > Bacillota > Clostridia > Oscillospirales > CAG-272 > UBA1740. The sequence goes on along the minus strand of CAYSUO010000005.1, from coordinate 997 downwards.
CGCGCTCTCCAAATTAAAAACGTCGTCCGTCGAGCGCGTCAAAAGCCCCGAGGAGCCTATCTTCGAGTATTGCTCCTGCGAGAGGGAATTGATTTTTTTGAACGTCGCCGAGCAGAGCGAGGCGGTGAAGCCCATCGTAACCCGTGCGTTCAGCTTGTTGGAAACAATGCTGCAAAGCAGCGATAATAGCGCCAGCGCCAGCATTATTCCCGCCGAAGCGAAAATAACGCTCGCATTCCTTTGGCTTATCCCCTTGTCCACGATGAGGCTCATAACGTAGGGCATGAGCAGCGAGGCAAAGGTCGCCAAGGCGTGCAAGGCGGCAACGGCGGCCAGCTTTCCCTTGTAGGGCTTGGCAAATTTGAAAACTATTTTCATCGTGATAAATAAATATCGAAGTATCTTCGAAGGGTCAGGTCATTCGCTTCGCTCGTGCGTAGGAATGGCTTTTGTGGGTGCTCCGCGAGCAAAGCGCAAAAAAGGCCGTCGCATTTAGGCAGAATTAAACGAAACCGTTAGAAATAAAGAATGACCGTAATTTTCGGAAAAGCAAGGTCAAAGCCTGCGGCTTTCTCCGTTATTTAAGGTTTCGTTTTATCGACGCTTTCTCGCACGGCGTACCCCATAGTACGCCTGTCGCTCGTCAGCCGTCGAGCTCCGCTCTAAATCCGTCAGCCTCTCGGAGTGTATCATTAAAATTCGCTTTGTTGAATTTAATGAAACACAGGTGAAAAAGCATTAGTGCGCAATGATCTCGGAGGTCTGTACGGATAGAAGCATGAGGCTTCCGTCATTGTAAAGTGCGTTGTAGTTATTCATCGTATGTTCCTCCTTTCCTAATTTTGATAATATTGTATCACGTCTTTTGCGCTTTGTCAAGTTAAAATATGCTTTTTGAGCCCTTTCGAAAAGTTTATAATATTATTTGCAAGCTGTTTGTCGAATTTGTACATTTGTCAATGATGTGAGACCAAAAAGATAAAAAAGAATTGGTTAG
>CAYSUO010000004.1:0-79158 GCA_964434325.1 uncultured Ruminococcus sp. | reverse complement strand
GTATCGTTCGTAATATGTGGAATGGTGAGATTAAAGTAATTACAGGTATTCGTCGTTGCGGAAAATCGGTATTACTTTTTGATTTGTTCTACGAATATTTACTTTCAAAGGGCATATCCGAGGATCATATTATCAAAATTGAACTTGATCAACGTAGATATTATAAATTTAGAAATCCAATTACGCTTTGTGAGTATGTAGAATCTATTGTTACAAAAGATAACAATGAACAGTTTTATTTGTTTATTGATGAGGTGCAATTCACTACAAAGGTTGTTGATGAAGAAAATGGCGGTATTGAGGTTTCAATCTATGATATGCTAAACGAACTCAAAGCCTATAAAAATCTTGATGTTTATGTAACTGGAAGTAACTCAAAAGGATTGTCGAAAGATATAGCTACTGAATTTAGAGGACGTGCAACACAAATTCATGTATATCCATTGTCTTTTGAAGAATTCTATTCTTACATTGGTGGTGACGAAAGAAAAGCACTTGATTCATATATGCTTTATGGTGGAATGCCTCGTATACTAGCTTTAAAAGATGAGAAGGATAAAAAAGATTATTTGACTTCTTTGTATAATGAGTTATATGTAAAAGATATTGTCGAGCGTAACAATATTGAACGTGATGATATTCTTGAGGAGATACTAGATTTTCTTGCATCACAGATTAGTTCGCTAACAAATCCAACAAATATTGCAAATGCACTGTCAAGTATGAAAAATGAAAAAGTCAACCCTGCTTTAGTTACAAATTATGTTCAACACATTATAGATTCATTTTTGGTATCTATGGCAAAACGATATGATGTTAAAGGGAAGACTTATTTCAAGTATCCTAACAAATATTACTATGCAGATTCAGGTCTCCGTAATGCCCGCTTGAACTATCGTCAATACGATCCTGGACATATTATGGAAAATATCATCTACAATGAATTGTTACGTCGAGGCTATTCTGTAGATGTTGGTGTGGTTACAGACCGTACTGACGGTGGCAATGTACAAAAAGAAATTGATTTCATAGTCAATGATAATGACAGAAAAATATATATTCAATCGGCATTCCAAATGGATACAGACAAGAAGGGGTCATCTGAGTTAGCATCATTACTTTTAACAAGAGATTTCTTTAAAAAGATAATTATTCGTATGGATATTCCACATAATTTCTATGATGATAACGGTATTCTTCATTGCAACTTAATCGACTTCTTGCTTGGACGTGTTGAATTATTCTAAAAATTAAATTATTTAGCAAATCTAGGAGTGACTTATTATAAGAAGAAGTCATAAAATCGGAATTCGGAGGATAGTGTATATGCAATACAAAGGACCGCTCATTGTTGTAAAAGATTGCAACCATGCCCTAACATTTATGGTGATATGTTTGGGCTTCAACTGTTACAAGACAACGGCGGAAATATGGAATTGACAAACAACTACCAATATCAATAGGACTTGGAATCCACTTATTTAAAAAAGAAAATAGAGCAATCGTCAAGCAATGGATTATGGCTGTTGTAGCAATGTTTGGGTTTTGTTTCTTATTAATTAATTTACCTGAAATGGTTTTAGGTAGTGAAAATAGTCCTTATGCATTTACCGATAGAGGATATTACGAACAGTTTGCAGAAGAATTTGAAAAAAATAACGGCTTTAACTATGACGATTATAGTTATACATTTGATGAATAATTTAGTGGGCGAACTTTTTATGCTTAGGGGGCGAAATTGTATCAAAATCCATATACTTTGCCAGGAAAAAACAAAAAATACCTTTTTTGCCCTCATTTCACAAAAGAAAAGTCGCGTAAGCGGCTTTTTCTTTTTGTTCTCTTCGTTTTTTTACAAAAACTTTTGCTGATTTTTGAAAGCATTAAGAAATGCTTAATTTTCATAAGTAGAATTTTCTTCTAAGCTATTGACGAGAGCCTTAAAATATGATACGATTGTAACATCGCTTTTGAAAATGACAAGGCGGGCTTTCGCCGCCGCGCCATAAATAAATATCGCTTTTTGGAGACCCTATGTCAACGCTACTGCTTGTCATCATATATATCACCTTTATCGGGCTCGGCATTCCCGACTCCGTTTTCGGCACCGCCTGGCCTGCCATCTATGCCGAATTTGACCTGCCCGTTTCGTGGGCGAATTCCATCACGCTCACTATATCGGGCGGAACAATCGTGTCGAGTCTGCTATCGGCAAAGCTAATACGGTGGCTGGGTACGGCAAAAGTCACCGCCATCAGCACCGTTTTGACGGCGGTGGCGCTTTTCGGTTTTTCCTGCTCCCATCATTTTATCCTCCTTTGGCTCATGTCCATTCCCTTGGGGCTCGGCGCAGGCGCCATCGACACCGCCCTCAATAATTACGTCGCCCTCCACTACTCCTCCTCTCAGATGAGCTTTTTGCATTGCTTCTATGGAATCGGCGTCTCGTGCAGTCCGCTATTGATGTCGCTCGCCCTCGCCGAAAACGCCGATTGGCGCGGCGGATATCGCACCGTATTCTATATCCAGCTCGCGATCTCCCTGCTCTCCGTCATCACGCTTCCGCTTTGGAAAAGGGTCGAAGCCCCCGAAGAGACCGAGGAAGCCGCCGCCCCCGTCAGCCTTCGCTCCGTTCTCAAAATGCCGAAGTTCTACCTTGTCGGGCTCATCTTCATCGGCTCCTGTGCTCTCGAATGCACGTGCGGCAACTGGGGGAGCACGTTCCTCGTTGCGGCGAAGGGCTTTTCTATCGATAAAGCCGCCTCTGTCATCACCTTCTACTACGTAGGTATGACGCTCGGCAGATTTTTGTCGGGCATATTGGCGAGAAAATTCACGAGCCGCCAGCTCGTCGCCGTCGGGCAGGTAATCGTGGTGAGCGCGATAGTATTATTGCTCCTCCCGTTGCCCGCGTTCGCTTCGGTGGTGGCTTTATTCTTGATTGGCCTCGGAAACGGGCCCATCTTCCCCAATATGCTCTACCTCACGCCCGAGCACTTCGGAAAGGAAAAATCGCAAACGGCAACGGGCTTGCAAATGGTGTTGGCATATATCGGCATACTGTGTGCCCCCGCCCTCTTCGGGATCATAGCGCAAAATATCAGCGTTTCGCTCCTCCCTATCTATTTGGCAGTCATGTGCGGCATTATGATACTCGGTACGCTGCTTACAAAATATCTGAGCAAAAACGAAAAAAGAAGTAAATGACAAGGCACAGGACTTCTCACGGTATATTGACTTTTTTCACCGTACATGATAGTCGGTACGTTGTTGACAAAGCATCTGAACAAAAATGAAAGAAGAATAGATGAAAAACAGTTTAAGCAAAGGCGTTTTTCTCGCGGTGATAGCCGCCGCTCTCTACGCCGTCAATTCACCCTTCTCCAAAATTCTATTGAACTATATGCCCTCCACCCTCATGGCGGGCTTCCTCTACGTCGGCGCGGGGCTCGGTATGCTCGTCATCGCCTTGGTGCGGAAGCTGAGAAGGACGGATAAGCTCGAATTGAAGCTGACGAGAGCCGAGCTGCCATTCACCATCGCCATGATACTCCTCGATATCGCCGCCCCCATATTTCTCCTGCTCGGCTTGAAAACCACCTCGCCCGCGAGCGCGTCGCTTTTGAACAACTTCGAGATCGTCGCCACCGCCCTTATCGCCCTCGCCGTGTTCAAAGAGCGTATAAGTCCGCGCCTCTGGGGCGGCATCGGCTTCGTGACCCTATCCTGCCTCATCCTCTCCTTAGAGGACTTTTCATCGCTTCGCTTTTCTTACGGAGCCCTCTTCATCCTCCTGGCATGCCTCTGCTGGGGCGTCGAAAACAATTGCACGGGTAAGCTCTCCTCCAAAGACCCCTTGCAAATAGTCCTCCTGAAAGGTATCTTCTCGGGAACGGGCTCCATCGTCATCGGGCTCTGCCTCGGCGAAAGGATAAGCACCCCGTGGAGCGTTTTTGCGGTTCTCCTCGTCGGCTTCGTCGCCTACGGGCTGAGCATCTTCTTCTACGTCCACGCCCAACGTCTGATAGGCGCCGCCCGAACGAGCGCCTACTACGCGGTCGCCCCCTTCATCGGTGCCGCCCTCTCCCTCGCCATCTTCCGCGAGCTCCCGCACCCCAGCTATTTTATCGCGCTCGGTGCCATGATGGTCGGCGCCTGGCTCTGCTCGGGTGACGGTCGTATTTTTAAAAGAGAAAAACGAATCCCAGCGCAAGGCGGAGGCGCTTCAAGTGACTCTGAGCCCCGCGATTTCGATTAAGCGCTTTGCGAAGCACTTTTGTGCTCGATTGGTTTAGGCATAACCGAAAAAGCATAATTTGAAGAAATTCAAAGAATTTCAAGCTCGAAAATAAAGAACGCTCAAAAATAGAGCGAAGCTACCGCTTTTTACGGTTTCTTCGCTCTTTTTCTTTTTCGTTTATGCTTAAATGAAGATGACTTTTGTATAGGCGCTATCCTAATTCAACGTGAAACAGCCCCTAAATTTTAGCTCAATCGAAATTTTCTTCTTCCAGCATGGCGCAAAGGCAATGGTAAACGGGGAGATGGAGCTCTTGCACGCGGTAGGTCTCACACTCGGGAACGTCAACGGTCAGATCGGAAATGGCGGAAAGCTCGCTTTCCCTTTGCCCCGTCAGCGCCAATACGCGAATGCCCTTCGCCTTTGCAACAATCGCCGCCAAAATGCAATTTTCCGCGTTTCCCGAGGTCGATATGCAGATGAGCGCGTCGCCGCCATCTCCCAAGCCGTAGAGCTGCTGGGCAAAGCTCACCGCGGCGTTCTTGTCGTTGGCAAACGCGGTGCTCAGTGCAACGTGCGAGGTCAGCGATAGCGCCTTCATCGTCCCCTCCAAGCAGTCCTGCAAAAGCCTTCCCCGACTCCCGAAGGCGCTCAGCCTTTCATAAACCGCGCCGTCTATCGGACGGTGTTTCTTGAAGGATTTCATAAGCTCGCCCACGATGTGCTCGCTATCCGCCGCGCTTCCGCCGTTGCCGCAAACCATGATCTTCTTGCCTCGCAAGAGAGTATCCTGCAAGAGCTCAAATGCGCTCGCTATTTTTTGCTTCGCGCCCTCCAAGGCGGGGTAGCGCGCGCATAATTCGCATAAAATATTTTCAGTGCTTTTTTTCATAACGGTCACCCTTCCGCCGCCATAGCGGCGGCACACTGTGCGTGAACAGTGATTTTACATAGCAAAACCTTCACGCTGTCATCTGTTCAATATTCCGCTTAAAAATCGGCGGCAATGGAGAGCGCCGCAATATCGCCGACGTTCTCGCTGAGCGCGGCGGGCAAAACCTTGGCGGCGCCCAGAGAAAATGGCAGGCATTCCTTTTGCATAATTTTTTTCATAGAAGGTGCGAGGAGTTCCTCCGCGCGCATATAGACGCCGCCAATGACGATTGCCTCGGGATTCAAGAGATCGACGATAATGCTCAGCGTTTTTCCCAGCATTTCGCCGCTCTTTTTGTAGACCGCCTTGCAAAACGCGTTGCCTTTTCTCGCGTGCTCCGCGAGTGTCTTTGCGGAAACGTTATCGCTGCCCACCGCGGAAACGTATTCCGCGTAGCTCTTTTCGTAGCTTTTCCGCGCCGATAATAGCTCGGCGAGCTTTTTTAGGCCCGAGCCGCTGCAATAGCCTTCGCACGATCCGTGCTTGAAATAGCCCAGCGGTCCATTCCGAGTCAGCCTGACGTGCCCTATCTCTCCCGCGTTGTCGTTGGCGCCCGAATAGAGTCTTCCGCCCAAGACGAGCCCTGCGCCGAAGCCTGTGCCGAAGGTCAAAAAGACCATGTTCTCCGTGCCACGCCCCGCGCCATAGCTCCATTCCGCGACGGCGCAAGCGTTTGCGTCGTTTTGAAGCCTCGTTTTGATATGAAATCTTTTTTCAAAATAGTCCACCACGTGGACGTCCTTCCACTCGGGCAAGCTCGGCGGCGCTTGAATAATGCCTTTTTTGCTGTCCAAGGGTCCGCCGCAACTTATCCCGATGCCATCAATCGCGTAGTCGGCTCTTGCTCCTTCGATGAAGCGGGCAAAACGCTCCAATGCCGAGGCGGGCGTCTCATTCGCCGTCGCAAATTGCTCTTTTTTGACGATACGCGGGAGCTCTCGCCCGTTCGCTTCGCCTAAGCAAACGGCACATTTTGTCCCTCCAATATCTATTCCGATGTAGTATGCCATATTTTCACCTTTGCGAAAATGCACCGTTAAGCACTGCCCAAAGAGTGCAATAAGAGGCTATGCCCGCAAGCTTCTCAAAGGACTTTCGGCGCGGACAAAGCGTGCGTGCCGTCAGGTGCAAATTTCATCATTATCATTAGTTAGAGAAACGCTCGCGCGCCTTAATCAATATCTATTTCCAATGCGACGGGGCAGTGGTCGCTTCCGTATATATCGTTGAGTATCTCAGCGGATTTTATCTTGTCCGCAAGCCGCGGGGAAACGATGAAGTAGTCGATGCGCCAGCCCACGTTCTTTTCGCGAGCCCGCATACGGTAGGACCACCACGAGTACTTGACCTCCTCGGGATGTAGCCTTCTGAACGAGTCGATGAAGCCCGCTCCCAAAAGCTCGCTCATTTTTCCGCGCTCCTCGTCGGAGAAGCCAGGGTTGCCCGCGTTGCTCTTCGGGTTTTTGAGGTCGATCTCCTCGTGCGCCACGTTGAGGTCGCCGCAATATATTATCGGCTTCTTCGCTTCCAGCTCCGCGAGATATTCCCGCATATCGTCCTCAAATTCCAAGCGATAGCCTATGCGGCGCAAGCCGTCCTGTGCGTTCGGCACGTAGGCGTTCACAAAATAAAAATTCTCGTATTCCAGCGTGATGACGCGCCCCTCGTCGATGTGCTTCCCCTTTATTCCGTAAGCGTAGGAGAGCGGCTTGCGCCGCGTGAAAACGGCAGTTCCCGAATAGCCCGCGCGCTCCGCGCTGTTCCAAAGAGCCTCGTAGCCTTCGCGCTCAAAGCTCGCTTGCCCCTCCTTCATCTTTGTCTCCTGTAAGCCCACAACGTCGGCATTGAGCCCGTCGAATATATCGCCGAAGCCCTTGCCGAGTATCGCCCGAAATCCGTTGACATTCCAAGATACGAATTTCATACCGTCTCCGTTCCGCCGCCCCAGCGGCATATCTTTAAGTTCGTTTAAGCTCAAAGCGCGGCAAAACGCACGCGCACCGCTATTTTAGCATATATCGAGCGAAAAGTCAAATCCTCTTAACAGAAACAGTAGTGTTACAAAATTTCAACAAAAATAGGAGCACCGAGGGCATTTTAATAAGCCAAAGAAATTTTATGCAAGCAGTGCGCATATTTTAATATTTTAATATTTTAATATTTTTTAAATTTTTTCGTGAGGCGCGCTTTTCAGCTTGACGGAGCGTAGAAAATATGGTAAAATGATTTTATCTGATGCTTATCGAAAGGAGCGCGAAAATTGTTCGCTATTCTGCTGAAAAAATTCAAGGAGGCTTTGATCTCGGTCTGCCCCGTGGCGCTCATCGTCGTTATACTCAATCTAACGCCACTCGTGAGCCTGACGACGACGGAGCTCATCGTTTTCCTTGTTTCATCACTGTTTCTCATCATCGGTATCGCAACCTTCAATTTGGGAGCCGACCTGGCGATGACGCCTATGGGAGAGCAAATTGGCTCGGGGCTGACGAAGTCGGGAAAGATAACGCGCCTGCTCGGCGTTTGCTTCCTTATGGGCGTTCTCATAACGATAGCGGAGCCCGACCTCACGGTGCTGGCGGAGCAGGTCTCCAAGGTGATGAACGGAACGCTTCTGATAGTTTCCGTTGGAATAGGAGTTGGGCTGTTCCTGCTCTGCTCCGTACTTAAAATCATCTTCAAGAAGCCGCTTTCCTCTATGCTCTTCTATTTCTACATGATACTTTTCGCGGTGGCGGCGCTCGTTATATCGCAAGGCAATGCGGACTTTTTGCCTCTGGCGTTTGACTCGGGCGGAGTTACGACGGGTCCCATCACGGTTCCCTTTATAATGGCGCTCGGCGTTGGTATCGCTTCGACGCTCGGCGGCAAAAACGTTGAGGAGAACAGCTTCGGGCTCATCGCGATGTGCTCCGTAGGTCCCATTTTGGCGGTCATGGTGCTAGGAATCGGCATAAGCGGCGACATCGGCTATCAGATCCCGAACTACGACGTTGAGGCACAGCTCGGCGGAGCGCTCTTCCACACCATCTTGGAAACGGCGGGCGACGTTCTTTTGGCGCTCGGGCTCATAGTTGCCTTTTTCATCGTTCTTCAAATCTTCTGCTTAAAGCTTCCCAAAAAGAGACTTATTCGCATTGCGATAGGTCTTGCATACACCTTTATCGGGCTCGTTGTTTTCTTGACCGCCGTAAGCGTCGGCTTTATGCCCGTCGGATACAAGATAGGAACGGAGCTTGGCGAAATTGCGAAGAGCGCGCCCGCGGCGCTGGCGATATTCGGCTTCGTTCTCGGCACGGTGGTCGTTTTGGCGGAGCCCGCAGTGCACGTTCTCAACAAGCAGGTTGAGGACATCACGGGCGGCACAGTGAGCAAGACCTCGATGATGATCGCCCTATCGCTCGGCGTTGGTATCTCGATATGCCTCGCCATGCTGAGAATCATTTTCGATTTCAGCATACTCTACTACGTTATTCCAGGCTACCTCATCTCGCTTGGGCTCTCCTTCTTCGTCCCAGGGATATACACCGCGATCGCTTTTGACTCGGGCGGCGTTGCGAGCGGCCCCTTGACCTCGGGCTTCATACTGCCGCTTTCGATAGGTGCTTGCGCCGTGCTTCAAGGCGAAGGCAGCGTTATGAGCCTCGGCTTCGGAATAGTTGCCATGGTGGCGATGACGCCGCTCATAACGATACAGCTGCTCGGTTTCAGAGCCGTTCTTTCCAACAAGATGCGCGAAAAGATTGCGATGAAGCGCATACTCGAAGCGGACGACGAGCAAATCATTCAATTTATGTAAGGAGGCGCGAGCATGAAAGAGACAAGGGCAACGGCGGACGGACGCGCGGCGCGAAAAAGAGCGGCGCTTGCGCCCAAGAAGCTTAAAATGCTTATCACCGTGGTGGGACGAAAAAAGACGGAATTTTACATTGATTTTCTTCAATCCTTTGAAATAAATATGCAGCTCTGCCTTGCCGCGCAAGGCACGGCGAAAACGGAGATGATGAATTTGCTCGGGCTTACGGACTCCGACAAGAGCGTTATCATCAGCGTTATAGCCGAGGACAAAGCGGAGATTGCGCTGGCGGCTCTCGAAGAAAAGTTCAACACGATAAAGAACGGCAAGGGCATTGCCTACACCGTGCCTATGACGGGTACGGTCGGCGTTGCCATATACCAATTTCTTGCCAACATACAGAAGTAACCACTTCCAAAACACGAGCCGCTTTGCGGCGGAATGGAGATTTTTATGAAATTTGAACACGAGGTCATTTTTTGCATAGTGAACTCGGGATACTCTGAGGCGGTGATGGACGCGGCGCGCGAATGCGGAGCAGGCGGCGGAACAGTTATACACGCGAGAGGAACGGCGAACAGCGAAGCCGAGAAGCTTTTCGGCATAACCGTTCAACCTGAGAAGGAGCTCGTTATGATACTTGTTCCCTCCGCGCTGAAAAACGATATTCTTCACGCGCTCTACAAGGCGGTTGGCTTAAAGACGGCGGGGCAAGGCATCGCCTTCTCTCTCCCCGTTGACGGGGTCGTTGGTCTTTCGTCACTCGTTACGGAAAAGGCGGCGGAGGCGGAAGCCGCCGCGGACGGCGAATAAATCACTTTAATATAATGAAGAGGCTGTCGCATTTAGGCACAATTAAATGAAAAGAAACTGTCGCATTTAGGTGAAACTAAACAAAACGGTAGAAGTAAAGAAATATCTCTGCTTCTACCGTAATTTTTTCGGGAAAATCAAGGTTAAAATCTACGTTTTTCCCGTTTTAATTTTGTTTTTCGTTCGGCTTTGCCTAAATGCGACAGCCTCTTTGTGTTTTATACAACTTAATATTTTTCAATTACCCGCGCCAGAAAACAACGACGGACGGCGGAGGCGAAGCCGTATACGGCTTTATAGCACCGCCAGAAAGCGAAGCCGCCGTCGGCTCAATAGACGAAATCGAACTCGAAGTCGTAGATATTGACGGTATTGCCCTCGGAGATACCCGCCGCGCGTAGCTTTTCTATGACGCCGTTTTTAACGAGGACGCGCTGGAAGAAATTTAAGGACTCGTAGTCCGAGAAATTTATCTGCCCCATGAAGTTATAGAGCCATTCGCCCTCGACGATGAACTTACCCGCGCTATCCCGCGTGACGCGCGTTTCCCTGACTGCCGCCGTATCGCCGACCAACTCCTCGTCACTTATTTCCGACTCGTAGACGATGACGGGCGGAAGCTCCGCGAGGCGCGCCGCGGTCAGGGAAACGAGCTCGTCCAGCCCCTCCCCCGTGACGGCGGAAACGTACACCGCCACCCTTCCGAGGGCGCGGCATTTTTCCGCGAAGGCGGCAAATATTGGGCTATCCTTCGGAATCGCGTCACACTTATTAGCCACCATTATCTGGGGGCGCTCGGAGAGCTCGGTGGAATACTTGGAGAGCTCCGCGTCTATCTTATCCATATCATCGAGCGGGTCTCTGCCATCCGCCGCCGATATATCAACGACGTGGAGCAGGAGGCGGCAACGGTCAACGTGGCGAAGGAAGGCGTGCCCGAGGCCTGCTCCCTCCGCCGCGCCCTCGATGAGCCCAGGGATATCCGCCGCCAAAAAACCGCTTCCGCCCTTGACTGCGACGACGCCGAGATTGGGCGCCAAGGTCGTGAAGTGATAGTTCGCTATCTTGGGCTTTGCCGCCGAAATACGGGAGAGTATCGACGACTTACCGACGTTCGGGAAGCCGATGAGCCCCACCTCGGCGAGCATTTTTAATTCAAGCAGGACCTCGCGCTCCTCGCCGCGCGTTCCGCTCTTGGCGAAGCGGGGGATCTGCCGCGTGGGCGTTGCAAAATGGCGATTGCCCCAGCCGCCTCTGCCACCGCGGCACACCGTGAACTCGGGAGCCTTCGCCATATCGAAGATTATTCTCCCGCTTTCGGGGTCCTTTATCAGAGTTCCTGCGGGGACGAGAACTACCACGTCATCGCCGCTTTTCCCGTGCATTTTATCGGCTTTTCCGTCACCGCCGTTTTCCGCGATGAATTTTCTCTTATATCTGAATGCGAGAAGCGTATTTGCTCCCTCGTCCACCTTGAAGATTATATTTCCGCCTCTGCCGCCGTCTCCTCCGTCGGGGCCGCCCGCGGCGACGTATTTTTCGCGATGAAATGAAACGGCACCGTTTCCGCCGTTTCCCGCCTTCAAGTATATCTTTATATTATCTATAAACATTTGTAGCTCCTTTCAAGTGAAGTATTTCTCCCGCCCAAAACACAGCTCAAACGGCTTTTCTCGCGCCGTCTGATTTTTCGTCCGCCACGTGAGCCTTGCAATTCCCTGCTCTCAAACCGATTTGAGCTTACCGTTTTTTTCATTTGCCATAGAGCTTGGCGAGGGCTTTTGCTTTATGCTCAAACGGGCTTTTCGTCTCCGCGCTGACGGATCAGGAGCTTTATCGGCGTTCCTTTGAAGCCGAAGGTATCGCGCAAGCAGTTTTCTATATAGCGTCTGTACGAGAAATGGAACAGCTCCTCGGAATTGCAGAAGATGACGAAGGTGGGGGGATTCGTTGCCACCTCGGTCATATAGTATATCTTCAAGCGCTTCCCCTTATCCGACGGCGGCTGCACCTTCGTCATTGCGTCGTTCAAAACGTCGTTCAGCATACCCGTTGTTACGCGGCGGCTCGCCTCCGCATAGACGGAGCATATCAGGGAATAGATATTGGCGACGCGCTGCCCCGTTTTCGCCGAGACGTAGACTATCGGCGCATAGGGCATATAGGAAAGCGCCGTGCGTATCTTATTATTAAAGCTCGTGACCGTGGAATTATCCTTTTCGACGCTATCCCACTTATTGACGACGATGATGGAGGCCTTTCCAGCCTCGTGCGCAATGCCCGCTATCTTTTCGTCCTGCTCCGTGATCCCGTCTCCCGCGTCTATCATAATGAGGCAAACGTCGGCGCGCTCCACCGCCATATTGGCGCGAAGCACGCTGAATTTTTCTATCCTGTCCTCCACCTTGGCTTTTCTGCGTATTCCCGCCGTATCTATGAAATTAAAGACGCCGAATTCGTTCTCGACGCGGGTATCCACCGCGTCCCTCGTGGTGCCCGCCACGTCGGAAACGATGACGCGCTCCTCGCCGCACATACGGTTGATGATGGACGACTTGCCCGCATTGGGCTTACCGATGACCGCGACGCTGATAACGCCCTCGTCCTCCACCGCCGCCTCGGAGAAATCGCACTCCTCGACGATGGCGTCCAAAAGGTCACCCGATCCCGTTCCGTGGAGCGAGGAGACCGCGATGGGGTCGCGCTCGAAGCCCAGCTCGTAGAACTCGTAGAACTCGGGGGGCGGCGCGCCCACGCTATCCATCTTGTTGACGGCGAGAATGACGGGCTTGCCCGACCTTTTCAGCATAATGGCAATATCGCGGTCGTCCGCCAAGAGCCCCGCGCGGATATCGCACATAAAGATTATCACGTCCGCCGAAGAGACGGCGATCTCGGCTTGCGTTCGCATCTGCTTCAAGATAGTGTCGTCGCTCTTCGGCTCGATGCCGCCCGTATCTATGATGACGAAGCGGCGGTCATTCCATTCCGCCTCCGCATATATGCGATCGCGAGTTACGCCTGGGGTATCCTCGACGATGGAGCGACGCTCGCCGATGAGCTTATTAAAAAGTGTACTTTTGCCTACGTTGGGTCTACCGACGATGGCAACGATGGGTTTTGACATAAGTTCTCCGTTCCGCCGCACGGGGCGGCTCTTTATTATTGCCCAAAGGCAGTGCTACACGCCGAGGAGCGCGTCAAGAAATTCAAACCCGTCCGCGCCCGACGGGTGAACGGGGAGCGCAAGAGCCTCGGAGAGCTCCGAAAGCTTCATCCCGCAAAGAAAGTCCTCCTCGGGATAGCGAAGCGCGTTCGACGGTATCAGCACCTCGTCTCCCAAGTCGCGCCCTCTCAGCTGGTCTAAGATATCGCGCCCCGTGAGCAGCCCCGAGACGGTTATGCTTTCACCGAAAAAGTGATTAACTATTTTGACGACGCTCACCGAAAGGCTCGGGAAAAGAGCCTCGGCGCGGCGCGCCAGCTTTTCGATAAAGGGATAAGCCGCCGCCCCCGTGGCAACGGTGACGCGGCGCCGAGCGATGCCTCGCTTCAAATACTCCCGCGCGTCCTCCTCCGCGATACCGAAATCCTCGGAAAAGGAGCGCAACATACCGACACCGTTTTCAAGCTGTGGATAGCCCTCGTAATACTCGGCGGGTGGAAGCTCTCTCCCCGCTTTGAGATAGAACTCGTCCGCCGCGAAGAAGAGGCGCGAGCCGAAGTGCGCTCTGTGCTCCTCGGCAAAAGCGTCTATCATATCGATAACCGCGCCCGCCTCGGCCGCCGAAAAATCGGTCAGGGGATAGAGCCTATCTCTGAATTTCGTCAACCCCGCGGGGACGACGGAGACAGAGGAGAGGGCGGGAAAGTATTCCGCGAGGTCACGCATTGAGCGTAGAAGCTCCTCCCCGTCATTCAATCCGCGGCAGAGGACTATCTGCCCGCACATCGAGAGCCCCGCCTCCTTGAAACGGAGAAGATAAGAAAGAACGTCTCCCGCGCGCTTGTTCTTCATCATTTTGACGCGGAGCTCGGGATTCGTCGTGTGTATCGAAATATTTATTGGCGAGAAGCGCATTTTGATTATGCGATCTACGTCGGCATCCGTCATGTTGGTCAGAGTTATATAATTCCCGTGAATGAAGGAGAGGCGCGAATCATCGTCCTTAAAATAAAGCGACTCGCGAAGCCCCTCGGGATTCTGGTCAATGAAGCAGAACACGCACCCATTCTTACACGAGTGCTTCTTATCCATCAGCGGAGTTTCAAATTCAAGCCCTATATCGTCGTACTCACCCTTCACTATGGTGACCACCAGCTCCTCGTCGCCGCGCAAGATGCGAAGCGTCACGGAGCGCTCTGCGAGATAGAAGCGATAGTCGAGCACGTCGTTCACGGGGTTATTGTTTATCGAAACGAGCACGTCGCCCGCCAAAACGCCGTGGCGCTCGGCGCGCGAGCCCATTTCAACGTCAGTTATTTTTACCATATTCAGCCTTTACAAGATTTTGACCTTACGGCGCGCAAAACGAAGCGAGCCGCGAAAAAGAACGCGTATACTATCAAGGACGCGCAAACGAAGCCCGAGAAATCTATCCACACGTCGGAAATGGCGGGACCTCGGTCCGTAAACATCTGTATCGACTCATCGAGGAACGCCGTGATGACCGCGAAGGGATAGGAGAGGATGACGCGCTCGCGCCACGGGGTGAAAACGAGGATATAGACCGCAACCTCGGCGCCGAGAAGCGCGAACTCGACGAAGTGGGCAATTTTACGTATATTGGTTTGAACGTAGCCGCCAACGGGGGTTTCAGGCGGTATTATCTCACCGATAACGTCACCGACGGCGCCGCTCTCGGAGCTTGAAGCCTCGGGCGAAAGCGATGACTGAACGAAGGCGAACGCGGCGGTGAGGGCGATGAGCGCGAGAAGCGCTACGCGCAAAAGCTTTCTTTGAAGGGAGCTCATTTTATCTCCTCGTAGTAAATTATTTGACACGGGTACGGCGAGGCTCGGAAATAAGACTTAATTCACTAAGCCCGTTCTCCGCGATGAAGGCTACCGCCTCGGGCGAGCCCGCGCGCCCCGCGCCCAGCATAAGGCGGGCACCTCGGCGGCGGTCAAAATCGACGCCGAGACCGTCAAGATAGCACTTGGCGTACAAATACTTCCCCTTGGCGACGAGCTCGCCGACGTAGGTGGGGTCGTGGCGCGCGGCGGCCTGAAACCAGAGAAACGCCTCGCGCGCGTCGGGCGCGACGACGGAGTAGCGCGCCTCCTCGTCCTCTTCCGCGTCGGGAACGCTACCGAAGAGAAGCGCCTCCGACGGGGTGCGGTATTCGGGCTTATGGAACGGTATCATCGATATCCCGATAACGTCGGGCTCAAAGACGCACCCCGTGGTATACGCCATACCGAGATAGAGCTTGGCTTCAAGACAGCCGAGCTCCGCCGCGTCCTTCATATAGGAAAAGGCGGTCTTATAGCTACGGCGAACGCCTGTGCCGTGCATATAGAGCATAGCCAAATTGTAACACGCCTCCCCGCCCTCCATATTTTTTGCAAAGGCGAAGAAGCTTTTTGCGGCGGCGGCGTCCGCCCTTATGCCGCACCCGTGAAGAAGGCAATAGGCGTAGTTGAAGGAGGCGAGCTCGTCACCCTCCTCGGCACCCTCGCGATACAGGGCGGCGGCGCTCGCCAGCTCGCCTTTCATAAAGGCGACGTCGGCTTTCAGCTTTTCGTACAAGGTATCTCCTTTCGAGCTACTGCTCGGAGCGTTTAAACGTTGTTCCATCTTTCGTATCGACGAGGGTTATGCCGCGGGCAAGAAGCTCGGCTCTTATCGCGTCCGCTTCGGCGTAATTTTTCGCCGCCTTGGCGGCGCGGCGCGCCTCGATACGCTCCGTGACGTAGGCTACGAGCTCCGCGTCAAGCTCATCGCGCTCTTTAACGGGAGCGGCTTCGATGAGCCCGAGGGAGAGGACGCGCTCAAAGTCCTCGACGAGGGCGAGCTTGGTCTTATCGCCGACGTTCATTTTAAGCACGTCGTAGAGCGCGGTGACTGCGAGAGAGGTGTTGAGGTCATTATCGAGAGCCTCCGTGAAGCGGGAGCGCCCTTCGGCGAAGGCGACGGGATCCACCGCCTCGTCTACTTTTGGCGCGAGGGCGGCTATCCGCGAAACGAGCTTATTGTAGGCGGTGCGTGCGTTTTCAAGGTTGTCCCACGAGAAAACGAGGTTTTTGCGATAGTGGGAGAGGAGACAGAAGAAGCGATAGACGAGGGGGGAGAATCCGCGCTCTTCGAGCAATGGGAGAATCAGGAACTCGCCCTTGGACTTTGACATTTTGCCGCTCGCGGTGTTGAGGTGATGAACGTGAAACCAATAGTGGCACCACTCGTGCCCGAAGGTGGATTCACTTTGCGCTATCTCGTTGGTGTGGTGCGGGAAGGCGTTGTCGATACCGCCGCAATGGATATCGAGGTATTCGCCGACGTGCTTACGAGCGATACAGGAGCACTCGATGTGCCAGCCAGGGTAGCCGACGCCGAAGGGGGAGTCCCATTTAAGCTCCTGGTCGTCAAACTTCGACTTGGTAAACCAGAGAACAAAGTCGGTCTTGTTGCGCTTGTTGCCGTCCTCTTCCACGGTGTCACGAACGCCGACTTCAAGGTCTTCTTCTTTGAAATCGTTAAAAACGTAGTATTTTTTCAGCTTAGAGGTGTCGAAGTAGACGTTGCCGCCCGCCTCGTAGGCGAAGCCCTTTTCAAGGAGCGTTTCTATCATGGAGATGAACTCAGGGATACAGTTCGTTGCGGGCTCGACAATCTCGGGGCGCTTGATGTTGAGCTTTTCACAGTCGGAAAAGAAGGCGTCGGTATAGAATTTTGCTATCTGCATGACTGTTTTATGCTCGCGGCGCGCGCCCTTTAACATTTTGTCCTCGCCCGTGTCGCCGTCGCTCGTGAGGTGCCCGACATCGGTGACGTTCATAACGCGCGTAACGTCGTTGCCGAGGTAGCGAAGATATTTATCGAGCACGTCCTCCATCGTGTAGGTGCGGAGATTGCCGATGTGCGCGAAGTGGTAGACGGTGGGGCCGCAGGTGTACATGGTCACGCGACCGTCGACGCGCGGCTTGAACTCCTCTTTCGTTCGTGTGAGAGAATTATATAGAAGCATAGCGTTTCCTCTTAAATATATTATTACATTATGATATTTTAGCAGAAAAGCGGCATTTTGTCAATAGCCAGAACGGCAAATTAAAAGGCGAGTAAACTTTCAAAGTAAGTCCAAGAGTGCAATTTAAATTAAATTTAATCTTAAAAATGTTTGATGGTTGCATTTAGTCTTGAAAAGATTTAGCGCTTGCATTTGTTTGAAAAATTTATCACACGCGCGCGAGGGCGAAAAATATTTTAAAGGTATTGTAATTTTTTTAAAAATCTGTTATGATATATATTAGATGATTTTACGTTCTTTCCGAAGGGTGGTATATATATATGTCTAAAAAACAAAAAGGCAGCAAGGGTGCTTACGCGAGTCTTTCGGGCGGCAAACGAGCCGTTCCCATAGTTCTTTTTGCGCTGGCGCTTTTTATCGGACTCTGCTTTCTAACGCCCGACGACGTGGGGCTCGGGAAATACGTGGGCGGCTTTTTGCTCGGGCTTTTTTCGAGCGGCGCCTATCTCATCCCCTTCCTCCTCGCGATACACGCGGTGTTTTACCCGACGGATGTTATGAAGAAGAGGACGAGCTCGCGCATAATTTTCAGCCTCGTTACGCTTCTCGCCTTCTCTTCCCTTTTGCACACGATATACAGCTTTTCGGCGGAGGTCGGCTTTGAGCCGCGCATTTACTACCAGAACGGAGCGGAGCACGTGGGCGGCGGCTGGATAGGTGGCATTGCGGGCTACGGGCTCATGAAGATATTCGGCCCCGTTGGGCTCATTATCATAGCGGCGCTCATTTTTGCGCTCTACATCGTTTACTTTTTCGCGAACGGGAAATCGACCCTGGCGCGAATGCTCCTTTTTATGCTGGACAAGCTCTCCGCCCTTTCGGCGAAGCTGAAACGGAAAAGAAGGGACAAGAAGGCGGAGAACGCGGTCAAAAAAGAGGACGCGCGAGCGCCGAGGGTTTCCGAGAAGCACTCCTCGCTCTACGACGATGATTTCTTCGCTCCCGACAATGGAATGAGTGAATTGAAGATAGACAAGCTCGGGATAAAGGAAACGCGGAGCTCGGAGGCGGCGGAGAGCTTCCCGCATTTGCAGGAGCACGTGATGCACAAGTCGGACGTTCGGCGGAGCGACTATGCGGAGATCTTCGACGACGGGGACGACGAGGCGCCGATGGACATCGAGGTGGAGGCGGAGCCCGAGACGGAGCCGACGGAGCAAGCCGAGGTGCGCCGCGAGGAGACGACGATAAGTAACCCCGAAAGCGCGGACGAGATATTTACGAAGGAATTTGACCCGTTCGACTTCGCGCTCAACGCGGAGCGGGCGGCGGAGCAAGGAAGAAGGACGCGGGAAGCCGCGGAGATGATAAACGAATATGCGGAGCCCGTCAAAACGAGTTTTTCGGACGATAGGCTCAATGAGGCGCGCCGCGCGGCGGACGAGGAGATGAAGCGGGCGGCGGAAGCCGAGGCGCAAAGGAGAGCGGCAGAGGCGGCGCGCGAGGCGCGGATTAAAGAGCTTTTGCGCGAAAAGGAAGCGGAGCGCGCCAAGGCGACGTACACGAGCTGTGGAGCCACGGGCTCGGCGAGCGCTTCTTATGCGAGCGAGAGCTCCAACGAGGTCGGCTACAAGCCCTTCGGTGAGGCTCGCGCGACGAGCGAGAGCTCCAACGATATCGGCTATAAGCCCTTCGGTGAGGCTCGCGCGACGAGCGAGAGCTCCAACGATATCGGCTATAAGCCCTTCGGTGAGGCTCGCGCGACGAACGGGAGCTTCAACGACGTTGGCTACAAGCCCTTCGATGAGGCTCACGCGGCGAGCTACGAGGCTGAGCACGAAGCGAACACGCGCGACGAGCTCGTTTTGGGGCGCTCGATACTCAATCCCACGCCCGACTATGACGAGGAGGACGACGAGGAGACGGCGGCGGGCTTCGATATGACGTTGGGAGACGATGACGAGGACGGGGCACCCGATGTGGAGCCCATTCCCGAGGAGAAGCAGAATCCCGACGTTTTGGCGTACCGAAATATGTTCACCATGTTTGACGGCGAGGAGAAGGCGGCGCCCGAGGCGGTCATCGTGACGGAGAGCGAGCCCTTGAAGCCGAACGACGGTGAAGAGGACGATGAGCCGCCCTTCGACGCGCCGACCGCGATGCGGGGCGCGGCGGAGGCGACGGCGAGCGCGCCGCGGCAGGAGAAGCCGAAGGAAGAAAAGCCGAAGGTGCAGGACTATTCAAACTACAAGGCGCCGCCGATAGACCTTTTGAAAAAGGGCGCGACGGAGATAGACGAAAATATCAACGAGGAAATAACGCGCAACGGAGAAAAGCTCATCGACACGCTGGCGCAATTCAACGTTCGTGCCTCGATACGAAGCGTTGACGTGGGGCCGCGTATCACGCGCTACGAGATAGTCCCCGCCAAGGGGGTACGCGTTAACTCGGTGATAAACCTTTTCGACGATATTTCACTCAACCTGGCGGCGGAGGGAATACGAATGGAGGCGCCCATTCCAGGAAAATCCGCGATAGGCGTTGAGATACCGAACAGGAAGCCGCAAATGGTCTTTTTGCGAGACCTCTTGGAAACCGACGAATTTAAGAACGCGAGCTCGACGACGATGGCGTGCTTCGGCAAGGACGTTACGGGCAACCCCGTGCTCGGCGATATAGCGAAGATGCCGCACATGCTGATAGCGGGTGCGACGGGTATGGGAAAATCGGTATGCATCAACTCGATAATGATAAGCATGCTCTATCGCGCGCGCCCCGACGAGCTGAAATTCATCATGATAGACCCGAAGATGGTCGAATTTAACGGCTACAACGGGATACCACACCTTTTGATACCCGTCATCATCGACGTTAAGCAGGCGGCGGGCGCGCTGATGTGGGCGGTGGACCAGATGGAGAAGCGCTACGAGATGTTCCTCGAATACAACGTGCGCAATCTGGACGGCTACAATCAGAAGTTACGCGACGACCCGAGCCTCGGGGCGCCGCTCCCGAAGATAGTTATCGTTATCGACGAGCTGAACGACCTGATGCTGCAAGTGCGAAAGCCCGTGGAGGACCTGATAATGAGGATAGCGCAAAAGGCGCGCGCGGCGGGAATACACCTGATAATAGGTACGCAGAGACCGTCGGTGGACGTTATCACGGGAGTTATCAAGGCGAACATTCCGTCGAGGATAGCTTGCAAGGTATCCTCGTTCACGGACTCGAAGACGATATTGGAGCAGGCGGGCGCGGAGAAGCTGCTGAACAACGGCGATATGCTGTTCTGGCCCGTCGGCAAGCCGAAGCCGACACGAGTTCAGGGCGCATTCGTTTCCGACGGGGAGGTGGAGCGCGTTATGAACTTCTTGAAGAGCCAGAACAAGGGCGGCGGCTACGACGAGCAGGCGATGGAGGAGATAAACCGCGCGGCGCAGAAGTGCTCGAAGGGCGGAAAAGGCGACGAGATGGACGACGCGGACGACGGCGGAGAGAGCGGAACGGGATATTTCAACGACCCGCAATTCTTGGAGGCGGTGGAGCTGGCGGTCAAGCAGGGCAAGATAGCGACGTCGCTGATACAGAGAAAAATAGGAGTTGGCTACGGGAAGGCGGCGAAATTCATAGATATTATGGAGGAGCAGGGCTTTGTCAGCGAGCCGAACGGACAGAAGCCGCGCGACGTTCTGATAACGAAGGACGAGTGGCACGAGATACTTGCGCGGCGTAGCTTAGATTAAAACAAATAAACAACGAAAGGACAGTCGGTATGATAGCGATACTACTTGCAGAAGGCTTTGAGGAGATAGAGGCATTAACGCCGCTCGACTTTTTTAGGCGCGCGGGGCTCGACGCGAAAACCGTTTCGATAACGGAGGAAAGGCTCGTTCGCGGGGCGCACGGAATACAGGTCACGGCGGACGCCGTGGCAAACGAATTTAACGCAAACGACGTTGAAGCGCTCATTTTGCCAGGCGGAATGCCTGGGGCGAAAAACTTAGACTCTTCCCCCTTCGTTGACAAAGCGATTCGCGACATATACGCTGGCGGCAAGCGCATCGGGGCGATATGCGCCTCACCGTTTCTGCTCGGGAAGCGCGGGCTTTTGAAGGGGGAGCGCGCGGTGTGCTATCCTGGCTTTGAAGCCCATCTCGAAGGGGCGACGGTGGAGGACCTTCCCTGTCTCACCTCGGGCAGGATAACGACGGCGCGCGGCGCGGGCGCCGCGGCGGAATTCTCCATTGAGCTTTTAAGGCGGCTCGCGGACGACGCGACGGCGGAGCGAATAGCAAGCTCCGTTCTTATGCCGAAGCGCGAGGAAAGCGCGACGGCGGAGGCCGTGCAAGACGACGAGCCGCACCTCGACCCGCTACTGCTCACGGCGGCGAATCTTGCGCTCGAAGCGGGAAGCATTTCGACCTCGCTGATACAGAGGAAGCTCAATGTCGGCTACGGAAGAGCCGCGAAGCTACTCGACATTTTGGAGGACATGGGACTGATAGGAGAATGCACGGGAAAGACTTCGCGCGCCGTTTTGATGACGGCGGCGGAATGGGAGAGACGCCTCGCGGGCGACGCGACGGCGGAGCGAATAGCGAGCTCCGTTCTTATGCCGAAGCGCGAGGAGAGCTCGACGGCGGAGACCACGCAAGACGACGAGCCACACCTCGACCCGCTACTGCTCACGGCGGCGAATCTTGCGTTCGAAGCAGGAAGCATTTCGACCTCGCTGATACAGAGGAAGCTCGGCGTCGGCTACGGAAGAGCCGCAAAGCTGCTCGACATCTTGGAGGATATGGGACTGATAGGAGAATGCACGGGAAAAACTTCGCGCGACGTTTTGATGACGGAGGCGGAATGGAAGAGGCGGCTCAAAAGCCTCGATTGATCGCACGGAAATATCGCCGCCCCTCGCGCGGAGCGTGAGGGGCGGCACTCGAAAGGAAGCTCTCATGATACTTGAACCTAAGAAAACGCACGTGGCGTACCGCTGCCCCGAATGCGGCTCGACCGTTCTCGGGCTGGTGGGAAAATTTGCGCTCTCCGCCGATATGCTGAGGCTGAAATGCGAATGTGGCGGCTCGCACCTCGATATAAACGTTACGAACGATAAGAAGCTGCGGCTCTCCGTCCCCTGCATTTTTTGCAAGGCAAATCACAGCTACGTCGTATCGCAAAGCATATTTTTCGGGCGGGAGCTCTTTCTTTTGAACTGCCCGTATGCCAACATGGATATATGCTTCATCGGCGACGAGGACAAGACGGAGAAGGAGATAGAGCGCACGGGCGAGGAGCTGACGCGCCTCTTATCCGACCTTGAAGCGGACAGCTTCAAGGAAATGCAACCACAGGATATCAACGAAGAGGACGTTCTTCCCTCCCCCGAGGTCTACGACGCTTTGCGCTTTCTGACGAAGACCTTGGAAGACGAGGGCGGCATAGACTGCCCCTGCCATGCGGGGCACGGCTACGACGTTCGCTTCGCGCCCGACGGAGTTCAGATATTTTGCCCCGCCTGCGGCGCGAGCAAGACCTTTGATACGACCTCTCCCGCCGCCGTCGAAGAATATCTGACGATAGACAAGCTGACGCTTAGATAGCTTACAGGAGCCCGTAGAAGGCGAGCGTTCCGCGATAGATACCGCGAGCGAAGAGCCACGGGGAGCGGACCATGAGCTCCGCGTCGTAGGGGTTACTTATAAATCCCATCTCGACGAGCACCGCGGGCATGGCGGTGCGCCGAAGGACATAGAGCCCTGGGCGGGCGATAACGCCGCGATTCGGCAGCCCCGTCATTAGGCACATTTCCCGCACTATATCCTCGGCGAGCTCGAAGGCGGTGCCGACGGTGCGATAAACGAGCCCCTCCGTTCCGCTCGCCGCCGTGTTTTCCGCGGCGTTGGTATGCAGGGAGAGAAACACGTCGGCACCCCAGGAGTTCGCGTCGCGCACGCGCGCCGTGAGGCTGGACGAATTGTTCGTTCCGAGGACCGCGTCGGGCGTTTGCCGCGAGAGGCGCGGCTCAAAATCGGGGTTAGTGGCGAAGAGCTCGTAGAGCCTCACGCCTATATCGTAGGTGATATCCTGCTCGTAGTACCCGTTCCCCTCCGCTCCCGTGTTAAAATCTCGCGGATTATGCCCTTGATCGATATATATCTTTATGCTCACGCTATGACCTTCCCTTCTTGGTGTTTTTTGCAAACGAGGCACGAAGGCTTCAATACATTATACATTATACGCAAACGCAAAGGATCTGACAATGGACGAAATGAAAAGGCTGGCGAGCTTCGTTCGCCGCGCCGCCAACGATTACGATATGATAGCCGACGGCGACAGGATAGCCGTGGGTATTTCGGGCGGGAAGGATTCGCTCGTTCTGCTCACGACGCTTTCGCAAATGAGGCGCTACTATCCGAAGAAATACGAGCTTTGTGCGATAACCGTTGATATGGGCTTCGCGGGGGCTGATTTTTCGGAGATCGCGGAGCTTTGCCGAAGGCTGAACGTTGAATACCGCGTTGTCAAGACCGAGATAGCGCGGATAATCTTCGACGTTCGCAAAGAGTCCAACCCCTGCTCGCTTTGCGCAAAAATGCGGCGCGGAACTCTGCACAACGCGGCACAGGAGCTCGGCTGCAACAAGGTGGCGCTGGGGCACCACTATGACGACGCCGTGGAGACCTTTATGATGAATCTATTCTTTGAGGGGCGAATAGGCTGCTTTTCCCCCGTGACCTATCTTTCAAACAGAAAAATAACGCTGATACGCCCGCTGATATATGCGCAGGAGAAGGATATTTCCTACTTCGTCAGGCGGCGGGCGCTCCCCGTGATGAAGAGCCCCTGCCCCGAGGACCACGCGACGGAGCGCGAGAATATGAAGCAGCTTTTGGCGAAGCTGGAACGAGAGAACAAGGGCTTGCGGCACAGGCTTTTCACCGCGATGTGCCGCGGAGAGGTTGACGGCTTTAAGCTCTTTAAGTACCCCGATGCGGGCAAAATAAAGGACTGAGCGAAGCCAAAGGCTCGGACGAAAGGAAGGCACTATGATATACCTACGCGACGGGCTCGACGAGTTTATGCGCTACCTCGAATTTACCGATGAAGAACGCTCCGAGGTCTTACGCATATACGACGAGATTCGGAAAAATGAAGATGCCTACGCCGTTTTTTTCGATTTTGCTCGGCGCTATTGCGAGGAGCGCGAGGAATGCATACAGGAGCTTTTGACTCTCGGGATTCAAAAGATTACGGCTCTCACAGGTCTACACCACCACGAGGTCAGCCTCGCAGTTTGCCTTGCGACGGCGCCCTACTCGAAGCGCTACTACGAGGAAGCGGGGCTCGACGAAAAAATATGGCGCGCCTCGATGCTCGATTTCAAATACAAGCTTCGTGAATGCGAAGCCATCAGTGGTATGATAGGACTGCGCGGCGACACTTGGTTTGAGAACTGGTACTACGCGAAGCGCGTCGCCCTCCACAGACTCCAATTTGAGCTGAGACCCGCGCGCGCCCCTCACAAGAGCGAGCGCTTCAACGTTGAGCTCGGCGACACGCTCGTAACCCTGCACATTCCCTCAATGCGGGAAATTCCCTTCGACAAGCAGAATCGCGAGCTCTCCTATCGCCTCGCCGAGGAATACTTTGCGCCCCGCCTCGACGGTGCGCCGCTCGTTTTCACCTGCCACTCCTGGCTTTTGGCTCCGTTCCACCGCGACATTCTGCCGCGAGGCTCCAACATACGTGACTTTTTGAACGAATTTGAGCTCGGCGAGTTCGTGGAGCACCGCGACGAGCTCTGGCGAATATTCAACAGGGAGACGAGCGACCTACCGCCCGACGATGAGCTACCCGAGGAGACGAGCCTGCAACGCGCCTACAAGCGCTTCCTTTTGAGCGGCGGGCGTGTCGGCTCGGCACAGGGCTATCTTATCCGCTGACGAAGGAATTTATATCGGAGACAAACAGCGCCCCGAAGCACAATGCTTCGGGGCGCTGTTTGTTATTATTTGTTGTTTTATCGTATTGTTTATTGCGGTGCTATTTGTAGTTTTGTTATTTACCGACGTGTTATTATTACGCTATTGTCGTATTATTTACCGTTGTATATCGCGCACGTTGCACGGCGGCGACGTTTCATACCCGAAAAAAGTCACCGTGCTTTGCCTCGCTCAAATTCAAAGCGGATACTTGTCGTGCGGCGCTATTTCGACGCGCGCCCCGTCTATGACCGCGAAGAGGGGGCGATCGGAATGGTTGACAACGGCGCTTTCCGTTACTTCCGCCGACTTTATCGCGTCCTCGTAGTCGAAGATGTCGCCGACGGTGCCGTAGAAGAAATCGTTCGGGCGGTTGCCGTATTTGGCGCAAAAGTCTTCGAGCACGTCCCACTTGCCCGCGTTCTCAAAATCGTGCGAATGGACGCCGAAGATGAAGGAGTGTATTCTTCCGTCGTCGGGCAGGGCTTCAAACATTGCGCCGCGCTCGGTCATCGTATCGCAATCCGCGTTGTAGCCCCATTCCAGCCTATTTTCGGGGGGGAGGAAATCGCGCGGCGGAGGGGGGAAGGTGGCGCGCATGGAGCGATAGCCCATTGCTATGATAGCCTTCGTCAGCTCCTCGTTGTTCTGCTTACCGTAGGGCCAAACGAAGTCCTTGACGCGCCCGACGCCGAAGAGGGCTTCCAGCTCGCGGTGGCATGCCTCGGTGAGGGCGATGTAGGTTTCGTTGTCCGCCGCGATAAACCAGCGCGTTCCGTTCATACTGGGGGCGTAGTGATAGAGCCCCTTTTTATCCGTTTTATAGAGGAGAGCGCGGTCCGCGGTCGCCTCGTCGAAGGGCTCGTCGGAAACGACGGTTCCGTGCCCGTCGGCGATTGCCATCGGGTGGTATTTAACATGATTCGATATTTCGTAGTCGCTGTAAAGCTCCAAGAAGGTCTCGCGATTTGAGTCGTCTATCCAGCTGGATATGAGATTGAACGTTCCGCGAATGCCCGCGGGCTTAACGTAGCCGAGAAATTTTCTATCGAGCTTCCAATTTCCGTCGTCGATGGTGAATGCGATCGCCTTCCTCGTCCAATTCGGGAAATAGGCGATGTCGATGCGTTTTTCATTTTTCATAGTATACCTTCCTTCCTTTTTCAACGGAGCGGGTCAGCCAGACGTTGCCGCCTATCACCGCACCGTCACCTATCTTAGTGTTGCCGCCAAGTATCGTGGCGTTCGCGTAGATGATACAATCATTGCCGATATCGGGGTGGCGCTTGATGCCCTTCACGGGGTTTCCGTTCTCGTCGAGCTCAAAGCTCCGAGCCCCCAGCGTGACGCCCTGATATATCTTGACGCGATCACCTATCACGGTGGTTTCACCGATAACGATACCCGTCCCGTGGTCTATGCAAAAATACTCGCCGATGCTTGCGCCCGCGTGAATGTCGATGCCCGTTTTCTCGTGGGCGTACTCCGTCATCAGGCGGGAAACGTAGGGGATCCTTCTCAAATAGAACTCGTGCGCTATGCGATAAATGGAGATGGCGTAAAACCCTGGGTAGGCGAGAATGACCTCGTCCATCGAGGTGGCGGCGGGGTCTCCCTCGTATATCGCGCGTGCGTCCTTCAAGAGAGCTTCCTTGATATCGGGAATGCGCGCAATTATCTCCATGGCAAGCTCCTCGGCTCGGCACCTCTCGCCCCCGACACAGGCGAGAGCCGCTTCTATCTGCCGCTTCACTAAGAGAAATGTTTTATCAAGGCGCTCGCGGGGGGTGAGAAGAACGTCGTCGCTCACCGCGAAGCAGGCGGGAAACATAAGCGCTTGCAAATTTTTAACGACGCTTATCGTCTCCTTGCGCGAGGGGAGCGCGCCGCGCGCGCGAAAATAGGCGTTGTCCGACTCCGCCACCTCGGTGAGCCTATCGGAAACGGCTTGTAGTCTGTCTTTTATCGACATATCTTTCCTTTGTATCATATATCTATTCTTGCGACTGTCTTCGCACTTTTATTTTATTCAAGCGAGCGGGGCCGCGCTCCGTTGGGAACACGTTAAAATTCAATAAAAGCGGCGTGAACGTAGGTTTTAAGCTTGATTTTCCGAAAAAACGGTAGAAGCAGAGATACATCTTACTTCTACCGTTTTTCGCTTGTTTGCCTAAAAAGCGACCATCTTTTATCGCTTCGGCTTCGGGCAATCGTTGATTTCCGAGATCAATCGGCGTATATTGCTCTTATAACGCCGATAACACCGTCAAACCGCGATTGATTTATTCCAGCACCAGCAATCGAGTTGGCATTGCAAACGAGCGCGGAGAAGGAGGCGTTTATCGCCGCGACCTCTGCCGCGTACTCCTGCATATAGGAGCTGAGCGCGTTGCCCGCCTCGAAAACGCCCTGATAGGTGGGCTCCGCATTATCGTAGGCGTTCTTCGCCGTCATAATGAGCTCACGGCGCTCGGAAAGGGTAAGAGACGAGTCTCCCAGCTTTTCCACGGTCTCGATGAGAGTTTTGCTGTTTCCTTCAAGAACTTCAAGCAGGTTGTCTGCATTGGCGAGAGCTATATTCGCTTCCGCGACGCCCGCGATACCTATGACGTTGCCGCTCTCTTTGAGCGCGTAGGCGTATTCGACCGCCATTCTCTTTTCGGTGAAGGTGGCTTGCTTGGATATCTCGGCAACCGCCTCGACGTATGCCTCGGCAGCCGCTTCAAGCGCGGCAACCTTGGAGCGAACTGCGATGAGCTTGGTCTTGGCTTCTTCTATTCCAGGGTATTCGTCCTCGACGACGTACTCGTCGAGATTATCGTCAAGATAGAGCTCGGCGACCGCGAGCTCGGTCTTCATCGTTGCATAGTACATGGCGGAGCTGGCACGGGTGACCGCCGAGATGAAGCCTTCGCACTCCTCGATTATCTTGGTCAGCCTGACCTGCTCTTCAAGGTAGAAGGCGATATCGCCGACGAGCCCAGGAACGGTGTTGGAATCGACTGCGGAGTGAATAACGCCGTCGTTATAAACCGCCGATGCCTCAACGTAGCCCGCGTAGACGCTGGCGAAATCGAGGTTGGCACGCATTGCGGCAACGCCGCCGCGGAATGCGGAAACGTTGGCGCGAATCTCCGTCGCCTTCTTTTCAAGCTCGCTGAACGTGCTTGCGCACTCGTAGACGCCTGGATAAGAGCCATTGCGCGAGGAGTAAGTGGAAAGCGTATCGTAGCTATCAAGTATGTAGGAATAGACGCGACTCGTTTCATCGTATTCTTCTATTGCCGCGATATATGCGAGTGAATCTCTCTCTATCTCGTCAAGCGCACGCTTTTCGGCTTTGTACGCCTTCACGTAGTCATAGTTGAGGCTGAGCTGATCAGCGCTGAGGGATGCCATATATTTTTCAACGACGGCGATCTGCTTCTGGCGACGGGAGAAGGAACGGGAAACGTCGATATTGGAGACCTCGCTCACGAACGCCTTTTCGTAGGTGGCGGGGACGGATTTCTTCGCCGATGAGAAAAGCTCCTGCGCCTCTTCAAGCTCGACGCCCTCTATCGCGACGGGCTCAAAGTCCGTTTCTGCAAGCCTTGCAAAGACCTCGGCTATTCTTATCTCGGTTTCAAGGTCAAGCTCCGTCTCCAAAAGGGCTTTGAGCTCGACGAGCGCCTTGGTGGTCGCCTCGTTTCTCGACTCGGAGCCACGAATGAATGAGCCGCTGAAAATATTAACATTGTCGATATACGAGCTTGCGCCCACGGAGCGAGGACCGCTCACGAAGTAGGCGTTGAACTCTTCGATGAGCGCCGCGTCTCCAAGAGATACCTCGACGGAATTATAGGCTTTCTCACCGTCCTCCTGAATGGAGAAGCTGTAAGTTGCGCGCTCGCAATTCATAATAAATGAAACGGTGTACCACTTCCCTGCCTCGACGGTGACGCCGTTGACGGGGAGATAGTTGAACACGGAAGCATCTACTGCGGAAGCGCGAGCGTAGGTGACGACGCCTGTTTCAAAATTGAGCGTCAGGGGTGAGACGAGTCGGTTTTCACCGACGGGAGCGCCGTTCGCTGCGGTGGCGTAGACGTTGAAGCCGAAGCTCATTGCCACGGCATTCTCGGGCTTATCGGCACGAATGCGAACGATGGCGACGACCTTGGTGCTTGGCTCGTCGGGAACGACGACGTAGCCGAAGGGCTTATCCTCGTTGGACGCCTCCGTTTCCGTGTAGGATAGAACGAGGTTATCGGGGGCGGACGAGTCGGTGGCGATGAGGGCGCCGCTCGAAACGAACTCGGTCTTGACGCCGAACTCGTCGTCACGCTTCACGTAGGAATACGCGTCGCCCGCGGTGAGCGCGTCAAAATTTTCGAGAACGTATTGAGGGTTATCGTAGTATTCGAGGATATCCTCAATATTATCCGTCGCAGCCTCCGCGGAGCTTGCGAAAACGAAGCAGGACGCCAGAATGGCGACTGCCGCGAGCACCACGAGAATACGCTTGGTAAGTTTCATACCGAAATCTCCTTATAACGCATACTGAATATTTTATTATAAATATTATATCATTAAGCGGGCGAAAAATCAACTGTTGAGTTTGGCAATTTTTTTGGCGTTTTTTTGTTGGTTTTGTACAAATAATATATTTTGAAGTGCTTTGAGCGGAGCGAATGAAAGAGGCGCAACAAAAAAAGGCGCAAAGTGGAGGAGAAAGAAGTGTTAGGTGTACGAAGCAATGCACGGTATAACTACATAACAACAGGACGAAGGAGGTGCGATGAAATCGGCGCTTAGGTACGTAGTTGCATGGGCGCTATAACGACGAAGCGATGAATGCGAGCCGTAGGGCGTGCAAAGAGGGAGCGGGCTATAACGGCAAAGCGATGAAAGCGAGCCGTGAGGCGTGCAAAGCGAAGGGGGCTATAACGGCAAAGCGATGGAAAGCGAGCCGTGAGGTTGCAAAGTGAAGGAGCCTATAACGGCAGAGCAATGGAAAGCGAGCCGTGAGGTTGCAAAGTGAAGGAGCCTATAACGGCAGAGCAATGGAAAGCGAGCCGTGAGGTGTGCAAAGCGAAGATGGGTGGGCTATAACGGCAAGGCGAAGAAAATCAAGCTACGTTATAGCTCGGCGCGGCTTGAAAGCGACTACGCTCGGCGACGCGATATTGCGACACGGGGCTTGGCGAAGTTTTTCGCGAATTGGCGGTGCGGCACAGGAAAGCGCGCGAATTGCGCGACACGGGGTGCGTGGAGACTTCGTATACGTCCTCGACGAGCGAGGTGGCGCACTCTCTACACCGCAAAGGCACGGACACGAGGGCGCTTACAAACGTGCTCCGTGCTTTGGCGTGCGCGTTTGCTCGGGTACGTTGGCGACTTTCGTTAAAATCTTTGCTAAAAATCGATTTTAAAACTTTTGTAAAAACTTGTTGATTTTTCACGCAACGTGTGTTAAAATATTTATTGAGTTATTTTACAGGCGAAGGAGCACCCGATGGGAAAAGGAATATACACTTATTATAAAGAACGCCTCATCGAGATAGGCGGCAATAACAAGTGCCTTTATTTAAAAAGCGTCGCAAGGCGCGGCGCTTACGACATTGGGCGAATATTTGAGGGGCGCGACGACAAGATAGCGGAGCTCGCCGATTTTCTCTGGTCCGACAAGGCGCTACCGCTCACCCTGATAGCGCAAAACGAGAAGAGCTCCCTCCTTCAAAACCTCGACGTTAAGCCCGCGCCCACCTACGACTGGGAGGCGGCGGGGCTCATCCCCTCCGAGGAGGAGGAAAAGCAGAAGAAACGCAACGAGCGCGCGGCGAAGGAAGAGAGCGCGCGGGCGATACTCGGCGAGATAACGAAGCTGAAAGAGCTCAAAAGAGAGACGGACGCCATCGAAAAGGAGACGGGAAAATACGAGCTCTACGTCGGCTACCCCTTCGTTTTCGGCTCTATAAATCAAGGCTTCAACAAGACGCTTGTTAAGGCGCCGCTCGTTCTCTTCCCCGTCAAAATAGAGATGCCCGACGAGAACACCGTCAAGCTCGTTCGCAACGAGGCGGAAAAGATATACGTCAACCCCGCGCTCGTTTTCGCCTATGCGCAGGCGAAGCGCATCGACGTTAGCCAATTGGATCTGGAATTTGACGAGCTGCCGTTCAAAAGCGTGGCGGCGGTGATAGAATATCTAAAAAGCGCCTACGTGAAGATAGAGAACGCGGATCTCAAAAACATATTCGGCTACGGGAAGATGAAGGAGCCGACGGAGAAGGGCGAGCTCTCGGTGCGCTACACGGCGGTGCTTGCGCGCTTTCCGCTATCCAACTCGATATACAGCGACTATTCCCTTTTGGAAAAGCGCAAGCTGACGAATGACGCGATAGACGAGCTTTTGAGGACGGCGAAGGCGCGGCGGCGCAAGCCGAAAAGAAGGGCGCGGCGCGCAAGGCGCGAGGGGGAGCGATACAGCTACCTTGTCAAGAAGCTGGACTACGCTCAATCGAACGTCGTCAAAAAAGTTGACGAAAAGGGCAACGTTGTTATATACGGACCTCCTGGGACGGGAAAATCGCAAACCATCGTTAATATAATCACCGACGCGGTGTGCAAGAAGAAGCGCGTTCTCGTTGTTTCCCAGAAGAAGGCGGCGCTCGACGTCGTTTACAACAGGCTGGGAACGCTGACCGACCGCGCGATGTACGTGAACGACGAAAGCAAGGAGAAGCGCGAGTTTTACGCGAAGTGCTTAGCGGCGCACCAGGCGCGGGAGAGCATAACGGAAGACGGGACGGCGGACGCGGAGGCGCGCTACACGGACATTGCGAGGCGGATACGAAGCGAGGAGGAAAAGCTCAACGACATATACAGGGTGCTGAACGAGAAGCGCCCCTTCGGGCTCTCGCTCTCGGAGATGTACGCGAGCTCGACGATGCTCTCGCAGAGCTCGGTGGAATACGAGATATACACGAGGATGTGCGAGAACCGCGCACTGATGGCGCTGGATTACCGAGAGCTGACCGAGGCGCTTTTCGTTATAAAATCGAAGAGCCTCGAAAAAATGTATTACAACTTCATGCAGGCGAAGGAGAAGAATCCGCTCATCGACCACATGCAGCCCGAGATAGATATTTTGACGCTGGGCGAGGTGAAGACGGCGCTCCTTGAAA
This sequence comes from uncultured Ruminococcus sp., assembly GCA_964434325.1. Classification (GTDB taxonomy): domain Bacteria; phylum Bacillota; class Clostridia; order Oscillospirales; family CAG-272; genus UBA1740. Next base: position 47,037 of record CAYSUO010000004.1, on the reverse strand, counting down.
TACAGAAATCGAAGAAGGGGCTTTTCAGCACGGCGAAGTTCCCGTATTATCGGCAGATAATGGCGTACTACGGGGAGCTTTCAAACGAGGAAAATCTCGACGAGATAGTGCGCATGGAGGCGCGAATAAAGTTTGGCGAGGGGCGCGCGGCGCGCCGAGCTTTTGACGGGATAAAGAAGAGCTTCCTCGAAACGCTGGACGCGATTGAAGCCTTTGTGGCGGAATACGACTGCTTACACAGGGTTTTGAGCGACGACGGCTACGTTGCCGTCATCGACAATATCCTGCGTGGAAACACGCAGTACATAAAGCTGGTCTACGACGCACTCGACAACTATATCGCTCAGCGCGACGTCAACAATCTCTTGGAAAGCCTCGACCAGAACAAGATACTGCTCTTGAACTTTGCCTACACGGCGAGCAAGAGCTTCCAGGGCTATCTCGACGTTATCGACAAGCTCCTTGAAATACGCATTTATCACGAGGTGATAAGATACGAGGATATCTGCAAGGAGGAGCTGGCGAAGACGGTGGACTTCGCCAACGTGACGGGGCGCATATCAAAGCTACTCGACGAGCAGACGCACGTTGCCGCGGAGATAACGGCGGGAAAATGCGGGCTCGAATACGCGAAGCTTTACGCGGCGGCGGACAACAACAAGGACTATCTGCACCAGATATCGAAGAAGCAGAAATTCTGGCCGATAAGACGCACCATGGACGCCTACGGCGAATTTATCTTGGAGCTCTTCCCCTGCTGGCTTCTCTCCCCCGAAAACGTTTCAAACCTTTTACCGCTGACGAAGAATCTTTTCGACGTGGTTATTTTCGACGAGGCATCGCAGGTCTTTATCGAAAGCACGATACCGACGATATTCAGGGGCGCCAACATAGTTGTTGCGGGAGACGCGAAGCAGCTTCGCCCGTCGGCAACGTTTATGAAGCGCTATCTCGGGGCTGACCCCGACGGGCAAGACGACCCTGCTATGCAGGCGGCGCTTGAAGTTGACAGCCTGCTTGACCTCGCCGTTTCCCGCTATGACAGCGCAAACCTCGTTTACCATTACAGAAGTAAGCACCGCGAGCTTATCGACTTCTCGAATCACGCTTTTTACGACGGGACGCTTCAAATCGCACCTAACATTTCGCGCAACTTGAAGGAGCGCCCGATAGAGCGCTACAAGGTGGCGGGGAAATGGATAGACCGCCGCAACGAGGCGGAGGCAAAAAAGGTGGTGGAGCTCCTTGGCGAGATCGCGGCGACGAGGAAGAACAACGAGAGCATAGGTATAATCACCTTTAACAGTGAGCAACAGTCCTGCATTGCGGACGCGATGGACAGGGAGGCGGCGCGCTCGCCCGAATTTCGCTCGTTCATCCTCAAAGAATCGCGGCGCGAGGACAACGGCGAGGACACGAGCATATTCATCAAGAATCTTGAAAACGTTCAGGGCGACGAGCGCGATATAATCATCTTCTCGATAGGCTACGCGGAGAACGCGGACGGGCGAGTTTACACGAGCTTCGGCTCGCTTTCGGCGGAGGGGGGAGAAAATCGCCTCAACGTTGCGATAACGCGAGCAAAATCGAAGATAATCGTTGTTACGAGCATTGAGCCCGAGGCTTTGCGCGTTGAGGGCTCCAAAAATCTCGGACCGAAGCTACTCAAAAAATATCTTATGTACGTGCGCGCCGTGGCGGCGGGGAATGCCGAGGAGGTGTGCGCGATACTCGGGGATATTGACGGAGCAGGCGACAAAGCGGAGCCCGCGCCCCTTTTGAAGCCGCCGACGCCCGTTGAGGAAAAGATGAAGGAGCGGCTTGAAAAGCTCGGCTACACCGTGGACATCGCCTTGGGCGAGCGTAACAGCCGCATATCGCTGGCGATATACGACGAGGAGACCGACCGCTACCTTGTCGGCGTTGAGCTCGATCGCGACGCGATACAGGGCTCGGCTTCGGTGATGGAGCGCGACGTTTACAAGCCGAAGTTCCTCGAAGCGCGCGGCTGGACGCTCATCAGAGTTTGGTGCCGCGACTGGTGGCTCTACCCGCAAAGAGTCATTCGCACGATAGCGGCGGCGGCGGAGAGAGCGAAGCCGACGGCGCAAAAGAAGCCGAAGCGGCGCGCGGCGCGCTCCGACGAGGCTCTTATCGCGGGGGAAACGGTCTGACTCGCGAGGCGGGCGATATTCGGCGATATTAAAGGAAAATCTATACAAAGTTCTTGAAATGTTAAAAAATATCGTGTATAATATTAGCGATAATCTTGCGGGAATGCAAGCAACAACAAAAGTGCTGAGGCACGGAATGGAGAAATATGTTTAATTTTGGCTTTTTGCTGGAAACTGACGGCAACCCGTGGACCAGCGCTATCGTTTGGATAGTTATGATAGCGCTCATCGTGGGCGTTTGGATCCTTATGTCGCGCAAGCAGAAGAAGCAGGCGCAAGAGGAGCAAAAGATGAGAGACGAGCTCGCGGTTGGCGACGAGGTGACGACGATAGGCGGCATCATTGGCAAGGTCTCCTCGATAAAGGGAGACACCTTCGTTCTTGAAACCACTAAGGACAAGACGAAGATACGCTTTTTGAAGGGCGCCATCAGAAGCATCGACGTTAAGATTGCGGACGCGGCGGCACAGATAATGGAAGCTAACGCGGAGGCGGCGAAGCCCGAGACCGAAGTGGAAGCGACGGCTACGCCCGAAGCAAGCGAAACGAACGAAAACGCATAATAGGCATAAAACGAAAGAGCTCCGAATAGGCTTTATTAGCCGTCGGAGCTCTTTTTCGAGCAAAGCCCTTTGAGGCCCCTGGCGGCAGGCGGGGTGCGCCCCGCCTTCACGCAAAGCTTACCGCCCTCGGCGGTGAATGGGGGTTATATGAAAAAACACGTTTTACCTTATGAAAGAAGAAGGAGCGGCGGAGCGGCGCTCATTTTCGGTACTCTCACCGCTATTGCGGCAACGCTCGTGCTCACGCTGATATTCGCCCTTATACTCGCAAGGCTTGGAGACCCGCTCGGTGCGATAGGCGGAGCGAGCCTCGCCTGCCTATTGCTTTCGGGGGCAATAAGCTCGTTCTTGACCGTTCGGTACAGGGGCTCGGGCGGCTTTGCAAGCGCGGCGCTCTCGGCGCTTATTGTTGCCGCGCTGATACTCATCGTTTCCCTGATAGGAAACGGGCGCCTCGGTGGAGCGGCGCTTATGAATATCCTCTGCTATCTGGCAATCTCTCTGCTCTTCGCCGCCTTCGCGGCGCGAAGAAAGGAGAGAAAGAGAAGATAGCCTTTCCGACGCAAAGCTCAAATTGGTATCTCATAAAAGTAAGGCTTTCAAGAAAAGCCGTAGGTTTTAAGCTTGGTTTTAACCTTGACTTTGGCCTTAATTTTAACCTTGGGTTTAAACTTGGTTTACCGAAAAAACACGGTAGAAGCAGAGATCTTTCTTTACTTCTACCGTTTTCGTTTGGCTTTGCCTAATGCGACAGCCGCTTTACTTTCCCCGAAGAATATCGCGGAGTGCTTTCGCGCAAGCTCTTTTTAGCGGTTTATTTTTTCTTCAAGGCTTCTTACGTAGAATGGGATTGCGGATTCAAAATTCACGCCGTAGAAGCGGCGATTTTCGTCCTTCGCGGTCTCCCGCATTGCTTCCAGGGTGAAGTCCACCGCTATGGAGAGCGCCGCCTCGACGCCGACGCCGCGCATGAGCGCGCCGAGAAGGGCGGAGGCGTACACGTCGCCTGTGCCGTGATAGGAAACGGGAAGGCGCTCGTTGAAATACTTAAAATAGCTATCGCTCTCGCTATCGTAGGCGTAGACGCCGATCTCGTTTTCGGAGAAGCCTATACCCGTCATGGCGGCGCGGCGACAACCGAGGGCGGTGAGGCGTTTGAGGACGTTCTTCACGTAGGGCTCGTCGTAGTCGGGCTTATAGGGGATACCGAGCATAAATGAGGCTTCGGTGAGATTGGGAACGATGATGTCGGCTTTTGAGCAAAGGTGCGCCATGGCTTGGGCGAACTCCTCGGTAAAGCCCTTGTAGAGCGCGCCGTTATCCGCCATGACGGGGTCGATGAGGACGGTGCCCCGCTCCGCCTTGAACTCGGAGAAAAGGCGCTCCATGAGCTTCAACTGCTCGAAGGAGCCGAGGTAGCCCGTGTATATCGCGTCGAAGCTGATGCCGAGCTCGCGCCACGCGTCGGCAATGGGGCTTATCTCGTCCGTGAGGTCACGAAAGGTGAAGCGCGGGAAGGCGGTGTGCGTTGAGAGGACGGAGGTGGGGAGCACGCACGCCTCGACGCCTGCCGCCGAGATGATGGGGGAGGCGACGGTGAGCGAGCATTTGCCGACACAGGAAATGTCTTGAACGGTTAAAATTCTTTTCATTATGTATCTCCTTTTGCCGCTTTGCGGCTTTTTGTTTTTCTTTTGGCGGTTTTTTCGTTTATTGGCTTCTCGCGAAAAAACGTGTATCACGTAAAGTTTTCTTTACTTTAAGCGTTAAACGTCATCATTTTCGACGGAACGTATGTCCGCGCCGAGAGCCGCGAGCTTTTCGGCGATGCGCTCGTAGCCGCGCTCTATTATTTCGGCGGAGCCGATAATGCTCTCCCCCTCCGCCGCCAATGCGGCGAGAAGCACCGCCGCACCGCCGCGAATATCGAGGGCGGCGGCACGCGCGGGGCGAAGCACGGAGGGCATGATGCGCGCCTCGGCGCCGACGAGCTCGTGGCGCACGCCGAAGCGCGCCAGCTCGGAAAGATAGCCGAAGCGCGCGGGGAACACCGCGTCTCTAACGGTGCCGCCCGCCCCGACGGCGAGGAGAGCTGCGAGCTGCGGCTGCATATCCGTGGGAAAGCCTGGGTAGGGCTCTGCTTTAATTGACACGGGTGCCGTGAGGGAGCCGCACGGGGTAATGCCATCCCGCGTTAGGGAGAAGGCGGTGCCACCCGCCGCTAAGGGGCGAAGAAGGGCTTCCAGCTCACCGACGTTGGCGCCGCGAATGAGGAAGGGCGACGAGGTTATCAGCGAGGCGACGAGATAGGTGCCCGCCTCTATCATATCGGGAATGACGGTGGCGAAGCCGCCGTGCTCCGCGCCGCCCTCTATCTCGATGTACTCCTCATGCCTTCGCACCACGACGCCCGCGCTTTCAAGAAAATCGAAAAGCGCCGCGACGTGCGGCTCGCGCGCGAAATTATATATCCGCGTTATGCCGCGGGCGCCGATTGCCGCGAGTGCCGCGTTGACGCTGGCACCCACGGAGGGATAGCGTAGGTGAAGGTCTGTGCCGACGAGCCTTTTGGCGTGGAGCTCGGTGCCTCGCCGCTCTGCACCGAGTGCTTCTGCCACCGCCACGTGCATATCTATCGGGCGCGCGGAAAAATCGCAACCGCCACATTCTGGAAGTGGGGCGCGCCCGAAGCGCGCAAGGCAGGCGCCTATCAGGTAGGTGGAGGCGCGTATGCGCTCGGTCTGGCGCTTATCGGGAGCTATGTAGGAGACGCTTCTGGCGTCTATCGTCAGGGTGGAGCCCGCGCGACTCACCCGTGCGCCGAACGAGGAGACGAGCTCCACGGCGGCGCGCACATCGATTATATCAGGAACGCCCGAAACGACGGACACGCCGTGAAGCGCGAGGCTCGCGAAGATGAGGGGGAGAGCGGCGTTCTTCGCGCCGCTTACGGTGACGGTGCCGCAAAGCGGCTTCCCGCCGTTTATTATAAAGCTTTTTGCCATTTGAAACTCCGAAAACGTTTTTTACAGTTTATTCGGAGCGCGAGAAGAATGCCACAGGGCTTATCTCGCGGGGCGCAAAGCTTTTCTATGAAGTGGGGCAAGGTGGCTCATTCGTCGTGCAAGCCTCTATCGGTGCAAAGCTTTTTCTATGAAGCTGATAGGCTTATCTATTTTGACTGACGTGTGGTCGTTATATATTACATTGACATTTGAGCAATTAAATGAGCAATTAAATCGGAAGAAAAATCTCACGGGGTGACGGCTCCGCACTCCACGAGGTATTCCGCAAGAAGCGGAACGAAGCCCGAATAGCCGAGGGAGCCCGAGGCTTCCGTGAGCACCGCGTTCAGCCTATCCGATGTCTCCGACGCGGCGCCGCGATTCTCACTCCAAAATTCAAAATAGGAGCGCATATCGAGGCGCGCCGCCTCGGGAAGCGAGGCGTAGAGCTCGCGATACAGGGCGCCGTCCGTTTGCGCGAGGGCGGCGGCGACGCACCCGAAGGCGGTGAGATAGGCGCCATACATAATGGAGAGCTCCCCCGTTGCGACGGCGGCGCGAAAGGCGAAGAGGTCGGCGACTCCCTCGTCGGACACGCCGAAGAGGTGCGCCATTTCGTGCGCCGCGGAAAAAACGTGCGTATATTCGGGGGCTGAGACGTTGATATTGATCTCCCCCGTCGGGAACGAATAGAGCGCGAGGATATGGAGGCGCGAGGCGGCGAAGGAGGCGCGCAAGCGCTTCGGGCGCGGCATACGCGGAGTTAGCGTTAGGCGCGCGTCCTGCATTTCGGAATAGGCGGAAAAGACGAGGCGACAGCCCTCGTCGAGCGAGGTGAAGCCCTCCTCGGGGACGGTGGCTGCGACGCGCTCCGCGAGATAGCGGGCGGTGGCGGCGACGGTGGCACTACTAACGGGACTTACCGCGGGGGCGCTCACCTGCCCAGGAATGCCGAGCGCCAAGGCGGCGAGGGAGGCGACGATGAGAAGGACTGCAACGAGGGTGAGAAAGCGGCGGCGGCGCTCGCTCGGTGATTCAAATCCACGGAGAGCGTACAAAATGACGGCGAACACGAGGAAGGGCGACGCCACCACCAAGAGCTCGAAGAGCGAGAAATCGAAAAGCTCGGAGACGATAAGAGGCGCCGTGCGAACGGGGGCGCATAGCTTGCGTTCCAACCAGCCCGCCGCCGCGGAGCTTTGGCGGGCGACGAGGCACGCCGAAAACGAAAAGAGGGAGAGGAGCGCCGCAAAGCGGAAAAGCGGCGGCGCTCGCCTTAAAGCTTTTTCTATGGTGAAGCTCCTTCCTACGAGATATCAAGCTTAGTATCTCACAGGGAGAGCTTTTTATTACTCGGTCAAACGGAGATGGCGGCGCATTTTTTAGCGCACGGGCCCAGAGCCACGAAGCCAAAGATGACGGAGAGCGCCGCGAAGAGGCCGAAGGCGATGAAGGAGGCGGCGAGCCCGAGCCCTACGAGCGTCATTATAACGACGAGGAAGGTGACGGCGGCGGCGATGAGCATTTCCGACAGCATGGTGAGAAACACGGGGAGCGACTGCTTGATGGGCTGCGCCTCGTTGTCAAAATCGAAGCGCGGCGACAGCACGTTGAAGCTGAGCCCGAGGAAGGCGGAAAATACCGACGCGACGGCGGGCGTTAGGAGCAGGAATATGCCGTAGAGCGGCGATGCGCCCGTTGCGATTATCAGAAGCACCGACGAGACGAGGGAGAAGGGCGCGCTCACTATCATTTGAGGGAGCGCCTTGGAGAGAAGCAGGGTCCGTTCGTCGACGGGAAGCGTTCTCATAATCCAAAGGTTTTTCCCTTCCAGTGAGAGCGCCGAAGCGCTCATTGAATTGCTCACCGTTGAGATAGCGACAATGAGAACGGACAAGACGGGGGCTAAGACGGCGGCGGGCTCCGCATTGGGAAGTAGCTCGGCGGCTAAGGCGAAGAGCTCTTCCCTCTCGACGAGCGCCGTGATGGACGCGACGACGGCGAGTATGCCGCCGAGGGCAGAATTGAGCATATAGGTGGACGACGAGAAGAACTTCCCTAACTCCTTGGCGACGAGGGCGGAGAGCGGAGAACGAGAGCCGCGCCGCGCATCGCTTTTCGCGGTCGCCTTCTTCGTATTGCCGCCGCTCGTGGCGAGCCTTATGTAGTTTTTCTCGATGATGAAGAAGGCGAGCGCCGATATCGCGACGGAGACGGCGACGAAGGCGACGAGCGGAAGCGGCTTCATAAGCGCCGCGTTGCCTATAAATTCAAGCACTTTAAGCCTACCGACGAGGCTTTCGGGCTCGAAGCTTTCCAAAAAACCGTCGATGCCCGATAGAAGCGCGTTATAGCCCCAGAAATACAAGGCGAGGAAGCCGAGGGAGATCGCCAAGGAGATCCAGCTGTTATTTTTAAAGCGGCGCGCGACGATGGCAACGAGGTAGCCGACGCCCGACGCGAGCGCCGTTGCGACGAGGGGGATAAATAGGGCGACGATGATGGCGCCGATGACGCCGACGGGGCTCGCGGCAAAGATAGCGTAAACGATGATGGCGGGGAGAAAGACTATCGCCTCGGTCAAATAATTGATAATGAGAACGACGAAGATACGAGATACGACGATGGCGCGCTCCGAGACGGGCATTGAGAGAAGGAGCTCGTTGTCCTTGCAATCGAAGAGCTCGGACTTCGTTTCAAAAATGCTGAAAACGAAGAGTACGCTGAGCGCCGCGAGAATGAAGATGGCAAAATAGAGCCACGAGGCACCCTCTGGAATGAGCACCGCGCCCAGAGCAAAAGCGAGAGTGGCGGAGACGAAGAGAAAGCAGGCGACGAGGAAGCAGAGAAGGACGGCGACGAAGGCCGCGTTGCCCCTATTCTTCCCCGTTTGCTTCCCCTTACCCGCCGCGCCCGCAAGAATACCGACGAGGCGGTTTTTTATGAGAAGCTTTATCATTTGTTTTCGCCCTCCAATTCAAGGAATACGGCTTCAAGGCTTTCGTTGCCGCGCACCTCGTCCATCGCACCCGTTACGACGAGGCGCCCATTTCTAATGATGGCGACTCTATCGCAAAGCTTTTCGGCAACGTCCAAAACGTGGGTGGAGAAGAAGATAGCTCCGCCGCCCTCGCAATGCTCGTGCATGAGCTCTTTCAAGGTGTGCGCCGCCTTCGGGTCAAGCCCCACGAAGGGCTCATCCATAAGAACGAGGCGCGGCGAATGAAGCCACGCGGCGATAACCGCAAGCTTCTGCTTCATTCCGTGCGAATACGAGGAGATGAGGGAGCCGAGATCACCCGCGAGCTCGAAGCGCGCCGCGAGGTCGTCTATTTTCCTCTTGCGCTCCTCCGCCGAAACGCCGTACACGTCCGCGATGAAATTCAGATACTTTATTCCCGAAAGATAGCCATAGAGCTCAGGATTATCTGGGATATAGGCTAAGCGGCGCTTACATTCGAGTGGGTGCTCCTTGATGGAGATACCGTCCACGGTGATGGTGCCCTCCTCAAAGGAGAGTATGCCGACACAGGCTTTGAGCGTGGTCGTTTTCCCCGCGCCGTTATGCCCTATGAATGCGCATATTTCGCCGCTTTTGATTTCAAGGGTGATGTCGTCTACCGCTTTCTTATCGCCGTAGGATTTTGAGAAATTCGTGATTTTCAGCATAACGCTCCATTCTGCCGCGCGGGCTTTTGAATTACGCATACAGTATAGCACCCAACGAAAAAAAAGTCAATAAAAAAATTTATATAAATGCGCGTCACGCGTATGTGCAATATTGCCAAAAGCTTTTAGCCATGTTACACGAAAAAGTTTTTAGAGCGATTTTTTTCAAAAAATGAGTTGACTTATTTTTGCAAGATGATATAATTGAAGTGAGCGGCTAAGCGCTCAACCACGAAAGGATATCGGCGCGAAGCGCGATAACGCCATTTTCCGTTATTGCCTTGCGCTACGGCCGCGAAAGGCGGCAGAATGGAGAACAATATGGAAAAGAAATACGTATGCTACGAGGACTTCGGCGCGAAGGGCGACGGCGTGCACGACGATATGCCCGCGATAGTTGCCGCGCACAACTATGCCAACGAGCAGGGGCTTCCCGTTCGCGCAACGGACGGCGCGACGTACTACATCGGCGGAAAGGATCTGACCGCCACAATAAAGACCTCGACGAACTTTGGAAAAGCTAAGTTCACGATAGACGACCGCGAGCTTGAAAACATACATGCACAGTGCTTCAACGTCGTTTCCGATTTTGAGAATTTCACGCCCGAGATAAAGGAGCTGAGACGCGGACAGACGAAGCTCGACTTCCCGCACGAGGGGCACGTTTTCGTTAAGCTGACGACGGACACGGGCAACGTTTACATAAGAAAAGGTTTGAACAAGAACAGCGGCAGCGCACCTTCGGACGGCTTTATCGTCGATCCCGACGGAAACATATTGAACGGCGTCAGCTGGGATTATCCGAGAGTTACCTCCGCCGTTGCAAGGTGCGTTGACGACGAGCCGACGGTCATAGAGGGCGGCATCTTCACGACGATCGCCAATCAGATGCCCTCCAAATACACCTACCACGCGAGAGGCTTCAACATCTCCCGCTCGCACGTCACGGTAAGAGACCTTACGCACTACGTTGAAGGCGAGCTCGATCACGGAGCGCCCTATAACGGCTTTTTGAGCGTCGGTCAATGCTACGACGTTACTTTGAGGGACTGCCTTTTGACCCCGCACAAAACCTACTACACCGAGAGCCAGATACCTGGGCAGATGGTGGGCATGGGGACCTACGATCTCGGCTTCGGCTTCTCGATAGGCGTTAAGCTGATAAACATAAAGCAGACCATCGATATAACGAACACGGAGTACTGGGGCCTCATGGGCTCGAACTTCTGCAAGGATATGCTCCTTGAAGACTGCACCATCTCGCGCTTCGACGCGCACTGCGGCGTCACGGGGCTCGTCGTTCGAGGGTGCGATCTCGGCTTCGCGGGCTTCAACCTGATAGGCTTCGGCGACTGCCTCATAGAGAACACGACGATACGCTCGAACATCTTTATAAACCTGCGCGCCGACTACGGCTCCTTCTTCGACGGAAACGTTACGATACGCAACTGCACGCTCAAAACGCGCCACTCCGCCGACGCATATCTCATGGTCGGACAGAACGAGGGAGACCACGACTTCGGCTACAAGTGCATGATGCCGCACAAGATAACGGTGGACGGCCTCACGATAGACGACGCTACGCTGGCTCCCGAGAGCACCGTTTCGCTCTTCAACGACTACGACAAGACATACACGCCCAACAAGCCCTTCCCCTACGGGACTCCCGAGGAAATCACCTTGCGCGGCGTTAAAGTTCTCAGCGGACGCAAGCCGATGCTCGCGAAGAATCCCGCGGAATTTGAGAACACGCGGGTGATCTGCGCCGACTAAGGAGTGCACCGCCGCAACACAAACGAAATAAAAAATAAAGCAAGATACAACAAGGAGAAAACAATGAGAACTATCGCCGTAATAGGCTGCGGAAGAATAGCGAACGGAGCTCACTTCCCCGCCCTCGCGAAAATTGAAAATTTAAAGGTGAAATACGCCTGCGACCTCATCATCGAAAAAGCGCAATCTATAAAAGAAAATTATCCCGACCTCGTTGAAAACGTTATAACGGACTACCAGGTGGCTCTCGCCGATCCCGAAGTTACCGCCGTCTTCGTTCTGACCCCGAACTACGCGCACTACACGATAACGATGGACGCGCTTCGCGCGGGCAAGCACGTTTTCTGCGAGAAGCCCGTCACCGTCAACTACGCGCTTTCCTGCGAGATGGCGGCGGAAGCCGAGAAGCAGGGCAAGCTGCTCAACATCGGCGTCGTCAACCGCTATCAGCGCTCCGTCGAAATACTCGAACAGATGAACCGCGAGGGTAAATTTGGAAAGATATATCACGTGTACTGCTCTTTCAGAAGAAACCGCGGCATCCCTGGGCTTGGCGGCGACTTCACCACGAAGTCTCAGTCGGGCGGCGGCGTTCTCATCGACTGCGGAATACATAACTTCGACCTCATCTTCTACATTCTCGGCGGCGCGAAGCTTCTCAGCGCGACCTGCGACGCATACAGCGAGATGGCGAAGGATATGAAGAGCTACAAGTATCACGATATGTGGAGCGAGGAGACGAAGAACGTTGAGACGGGCACGAACGACGTTGAGGACTTCATCTCGGGCTATATCAGGACGGACAAGGCAAGCATATCGTTCAACGGCTCTTGGGCACAGAACATAGGCGGCGAGACGGAGGCGTACATCGACTTCCTCGGCGACAAGGCGGGAGCGCGCCTGACCTACTGCGGGCAATTCAGCTTCTTCGACGGGCAGACCTTGGAGACGACCGTTTCCGACCACGAGATCCCCGATATGTTCTGCGAAGAGGACAAGGCGTTTCTTAATGCGTGCGAGACGGGAGAAAAGACGAAGACGAACATCGTTCACGTTTTGGAGACGATGAGGCTCTTGGAGGCGCTTTACAAATCGTCGGACGAGAAGCGAGAGCTTGACCTGACGAAATGACGACCGCGGCGCGAGATCGCGGGCGAAAATTCGCCCGCCGAAGCCGCAATCGAAAACAAAATCACCGCCCGACGGGCGGAACGGAGAAGAATATGAAATTAGGAGTTATTACGGACAATTTCAAGACGAGCCACAAGGAAGCGATAAAGCTGGCGGGAAAGCTCGGGCTTGACGGCGTTCAGATCTATGCGGTGACGGGGAGCTTTTCTCCCGAAGTGCTTACCGAGAAGGACATTGAAGAATACAAGGCGCTCCTCGCCGAGAACGGGCTCGTTGTCAGCGCCCTGTGCGCCGACCTCGGCGGGCACGGCTTCGAGATAGCGAAGGACAACCCGAAGAGAGTTGAAAAAACGAAAAGGATAGTTGACCTCGCGCTGAAATTCGGAACAAAGGTCATAACGACGCATATCGGCGTTATCCCCGCGGACAGCGAATGTGAGCAGTACAAGACGATGCTTTCCGCGATAAAGGAGTGCGGCGACTATGCCGCGGCGCGCGGAGTTACGCTCGCGATAGAAACGGGCCCTGAAATCGCGCCGACCTTGGCGGGCTTTGTGAACGCGGCGGGCGAGGGCGTCGGAGTCAATCTCGACCCTGCCAACTTCGTTATGGTGACGGGGCAGGACCCTGCCGAGGCGGTGCGCCTTCTCGGCAAGAAGATAGTGCACACTCACGTTAAGGACGGGAGAATGCTCAAAAAGAGCGACCCGAAGCTCATATACAAGTCCTTTGCGGAGGGCGGCATAGAGGGGCTTAACGCGGCGGACTTCTTTATCGAAACGCCGATAGGCGAGGGCGACGTTGACTGGGGCGAATATCTCGGAGCGCTTCGCGAGATAGGCTACGACGGCTTCCTGACGATAGAGAGGGAGGCGGGCAACGACCCGAGCGCCGACATCAAGCTGGCGGCGGACTACGTGCGCGCTTACGGCGTGGTGTGACCGCGACTTAACAAAATAAATACTTTGCCGCGCAAGCGGCGGAATGGAGAAAGGATGAAACTCGGAGTTTCAAGTTACAGCTTCGCAAAGCTCCTCGAAAAGGACTGCGACTACATAAAGATATGCGATATTGCCAAGGAGATGGGCTTCGACGGCATAGAGTTCGTTCCCTTTGAGAACTTCGACAAGAGCCTCGATCCCGTAGAAACGGCACGCAAGGTGCGCGCACACTGCGAAAAGATAGGGCTCGAAATATCCGCCTACACGGTGGGCTTGGAGCTTTCGGGCGAGGACGAGGAAGAAGCCCTCAAAAAGCTTTACGGCTACATCGACGTTGCCGAAGTGCTCGGAGTTAAGACTCTGCGCCACGACGTTTGCTGGGCGCTTCCCAAGGAGCGCTTCACCTCCTATCGCGACGCGATAAAGCTCCTTGTTCCGAGGATAAGGAAGGCGACGGAATACGCGGAGAAGAAGGGGATACGCACCTGCACGGAAAACCACGGCTACATTTTCCAAGCCCCCGAGAGAGTTGAGGAGCTTATACTCGCCGTCAACCACAAGAACTACGGCTGGCTCTGCGATATGGGCAACTTCCTCTGCTCCGACAGCGATCCCGCGCACGCGATAGCGATAGCCGCGCGCTACGCCTTCCACGTTCACGCGAAGGACTTCCTCTTCAAGTCGGGCGACACGGGAATATGCCCTCCTGGCTTTTTCGGAACGGCGAACGGCAACTACATTCGCGGAACGGTCATCGGGCACGGCGTTGTTCCGATCCGCCGTTGCATTGAAATCCTGAAAAAAGAGGGCTACGACGGCTGGCTTTCGATAGAGTTTGAGGGAATGGAGGAGCCGCTCGAAGCCATCAAGGCGGGGCTCGAATACCTCAAAAAAATCGTTTAACGGTGACACGGAGCGATACGAGAGCGGAGGCTCGAACTTTGAGCCTCCGCTCTTATCCGTCGTTTTTCTTTTCTTACGGGCGCCACGAAATTCGGCGCAACATATTGACAAAGCGGCGAAAAGGTGCTAAAATATAAGTCGCGGCTCAACCGCACAATATATATCTGCCCGTGGCACAGCTGGATAGCGCGTCAGACTCCGACTCTGAAGGCCGTAGGTTCGAATCCTATCGGGCAGGCCAAAAATCTACAAGATTCGGCAGAAGCTTGTAGATTTTACTTTTTCACTATTCACTCTTCACTATTCACTTAGAGCCTTCGTAGATTTTTGGCAAGTAATAGTGAATAGTTAATAGGTAGAATGTTGCTTCTCTCTATTAGCTCGAAAGGCGTCCTTTTTTACAGTTTTCCATTGTAACTTTTTCACTATTCACTCTTCACTATTCACTTAGAGCCTTTGTAGATTTTTGGCAAGTAATAAGTAATAGTGAATAGTTAATAGGTATAAATGCTGCTTTTCTCTCTTAGCTCAAAAGGCGTTCTTTTTTACAATCAGTTTTTCAATTTTACAATCAGTTTTCCAATGTAACGAGGTGACAAGCTTATGACCGAAAGCCCTTTGATTATAAAATCAAAAGCATTTGCGCTCGACGCGATACGTGCTTGCAGGGGCGACAAAGTGCGAAAGCGCTTTAATAAATCAATTTTTGCGTTCTGGAACGAGCATAGGCGCAAACATCAGAGAAGCCTTTTACGCGCATAGCAAAGCCGACTTTATCGCCAAGCTTCAAATCGCTTTAAAGGAGTGCTTTGAAACAGAATATTGGGTTGAGCTCATTTTGGAGAGCGGATATTTCCACGACGAAGCTCTACTTGATAGATGCACGAAAATAAAGAGGATTTTGATTGCCTCTGTTAATACCGCCAAGGAAAAAGAAAATGCTTGAATTTTTTAAAGGCATTGCCGACAAGGGTACGCCATATCTCATCGGACAGATCATAGGGCTCGTCGCCATAGCTTGGAGCCTACTCATTTACACGCAAAAGAGCCGCGACAGGATACTCATCTTCAAGTTTATTTGCGACGCCATGAGCGTTGCTCAATTTATTTTATGCGGAGCATACACGGGGGCTGGCTTGAACGCCGTTATGTGCGGGCGCGAGGCGGTGTTTTTCAATCGCGGCAAGCACAAGTGGGCGGACAGCATATTGTGGCTTTTTGCCTTTTCGGCACTGATATTCGCCATGCCCTTCATCACCTGCAAGGAGCCCGTATTTTCGTTTCTCTGGGTCATCAACGTTCTTCCCGCGATTGGCTCCTGCTTAGCCGTTATTGGTCTTTACAACAAAAAAGCCTATGTTACGCGGCTTTTTTCGCTCATCGGAATGTCGCTCTGGCTTACCTACGTTATCATCATTGAAAACCCCGTCAGCATTTTGAGCAACGCCATTTCCATAGTTTCGATACTTATAGGACTTGGCGGCGACGCGGTGCGCGCCTTGCGGCAAAGACGGTGGGAGACAGAAGAAAAAGCGAAGGACTCGGCGATTTGATATTCGTTTAAGTGTCGGCGAGAACTTAGCGCGTAAGCCCACTGAATTGTGGAGAGCTTACGCGCTAAATTTTTATTGTAGGGCTACGCGCCTTACGGAGGTGAAGCGCGCTTGTTTTTATTAATCGCACATAGTCGGCGCCTCACGGCTAAGTTTTTTATTGACCGCGGCGACGGGCGGCAGGAGCACGAGGGCGAGGGCACACCACAGCAACGAAAAGAGGGGGCATATCTGCCCTAAGAGATTCAGGGGCATTGCACTGTAATCCCAGACGTTCATCTTCAAGGCGACGTTGAAAACGAGACCGAAGGCGAGCTCCACGAGCGTCACGCAAGCGGCGCATATCGCCGCCTTAACCACGAGGGGACGCGAGCTTGCCTTTTCGGCTACCACGGAAAAGATAACGAGGCAAATGCCGCCCGCTATCAGCATGCTCCAATGTGTTCTGCCGCGCCAAACGATTTCGAGCAAGCCGTAGCCTATCGCTCCCGCCACAAAAAAGAGGGCGTATCTTTTTAAGCTCCTTAATTTTTTCATTCTTCCGCTCCGTGCTTAGAATAAGCTCACGTCATGCGAGCCAAGCTTCACCCGTATTATTGCACAAGCGGCAGATTTTTATGCGGCACGAAGACGGGCGAAAGAAAAGGGCTCATTAAAAATTCAACAAAAGCAAGGTTTGGTGGCAAATCCACGCTGAAATCAACAAAGCGAATTTTAATGAGTCACACGGCGGCTGACGGATTTAGCGCGGAGCTCGACGGCTGACGAGCAATAGGCGCGCAAGGATACGTCAAGCGAGGAGCGTAGATAAAGCGAAAACCAAAATATAAGCGGAGAAAAACCATAGGTTTTGAGCTTGATTTTCTCAAAAAAACGGCAGAAGCAGAGTTTATCAAGTTTTGGGTTGCGCCAACCGCTCTTGATTTTTCCGAAAAAAGCGGTAGAAGCAGAGATCTTTCTTACTTCTACCGTTTTTCGTTCGGCTTTGCCTAAATGAGGGGGCTCTTTGATAACAGCAGCTTAAACCGTTGAATGTAGTGCTTATTTTCTATGCCGCAAAAGCTTTGAAGCTTTTATCAAGGCGCAACGCTTTATCGCTTAATTTTTAGAGCTTTTGTTCGCAAGGCTTTTGCTTTACGGCGAAGCTTGAAGCTTCTGCAAGCCTTTGCTTAGCGCTTTTTGATAAGGCGGATGTAGAACTCGACCGTTTTTGCCAATGCGCCGACGGGAATGCGCTCGTTGTTGCCGTGGACGCGGGAATTTTCCTCGTTCGTTATGGCGATGGCGGAGAAGCGATAAACGTTGTCGGAGAGCTCGCCCCAGTGGCGGGAATCGGAGCACGCCGTCATAAGATAGGGAGAGACGACGGTGCCGTTCCACGTTTCGCGTATGGTCTCCTCCATTATACGATAGGAGGAAGACGTGACGGAGGAGATGACGGAGGGGTTTGTTCCGCTTATGACGGAGAGCTCGATGTCGTCGTCTTTTATGACGCGCTTAATGCGCGCAACGGCGCTATCTATCGTGTCACCGTGAACAAGGCGCGAATTGGAGACCATGCGCGCCTCCGTCGGGATAACATTCATGGCGGAGGAGCCTTCCATCTGGGTGAATGCGACGGTGGTACGCAAGAGGGCGTTCATCTGTCCGCCGCTCTTTTTACCGAGGAGCGAAAGCAGAGGTGCGAAGCACCAGAGGTTGGCGAATATCATACGGTAGAGGAATGTGGAGCGCCTTCCGAGCGTATCGAACATGGCACGCGTCGGTGCGGTCAACTTATAGCGGAACGGATGAGCTTCAAGGCGCGTGCAAGCGCGGGAGAGCTTACCGACGGGGGTATGCAGTGCGGGGGCCGAGGAATGACCGCCGCCACCGACGACGCGATATTCAAGATTGAGCATACCCTTCTCCGCTATGCCGACGACGGCACAGGGCTCGGAGACGCCTGGGAAAACGCCGCTGATGACGGCGCCGCCTTCATCGACGACGAGCGAGGGCTTAATGCCGCGCTCGCGGAAGAGGGAGACTATCGATGGCGCGCCGTCGCCGTTTATCTCCTCGTTGCCACCGAAGGCGAAGTAGATGTCGTTTTCGGGGACGAAGCCGCCCGAGATGAGGCTTTCGGCCGCTTGAAGAATGCCGTTTAGGGTGACCTTGGTATCAATGGCGCCGCGCCCCCAGAGAACGCCGTTTTCGATGATGCCGCCGAAGGGGGGCTTATCCCAGGCTTCCTCGTCGGCGGCGACGACGTCGTAGTGCGACATGAGGACGGTGGGGTGCTCGGCGGAGCGACCGCGCCAGCGGAAAAGGAGGGCGCGCGGCGAGGGCTTTTCAAGGGTGCAAACGCGGTGCACCTCGGGAAAAAGCGAGGCGATGAGATTCTCGAAGCGCTGGAACTCCGCTTCGTTTTCCAGCGACGGATCGGGATTCGATACCGTTTTGCAACGAATTATTTCGGAGAGCCCCGAGGCGGCACGCTCCTCGTTGACGGTGACGTGCTCCGCCCTTACCTCGGGGAGCTTTTGTGGCTTGAAGGCGATGGTCCTCGCGAGGATGACGACGATGAAGAGGAGGACGAGCCCGAGTATTACGAATAATGCTATCATATTTCTCCTTCCGCCGCCGAGGCGGCAACGCGGCTATATAAGCCCTTTTTTATAAAGCAAACGGGAAACGACGAGGGTGAAGACGACGCCGACGGGAACCATGATGCCGACCATGGTGGAATCTATCGCGGGAACGAAGATGAAAAGAATGAGCATGAGAACGACGGGGGCTATCGCTATCTTCCAATTCTTTGAGACGAAGGCGACGCCGAGAGCGCCGAAGAGAGCGGGCAGCATTTGGTCAAAGGCGGGAGAAAGGGCTGGATTTGACAGCACGGGTGTCAGGGGAATGAGAAGGCAGACGCCGAGAATTATTATGACCGTCGTTACTATTGACGAAGTGGCGATGGCGATAGTGGAAACTATCTCGCCCTCCTCGCTTTGCGGGGAGACTTCGGCGTTTTCAAGTGCATTCAGGGCGCACGGAAGCTTCAAATTGGAGATGTTGCCCGTCACGAAGGAGAGGTAGGAGCCGCCCGCACCGAGCATGGGGACGTAGGTGATGACCTCGACGACGCCGACCGCCCAATACATGGGGGCAGTGGCGAGGAGCCCCTTGCCGACGCCCGCCCAATCGGGGACTGCCGAGAAGATGAGCCCGACAACGACAGGAAAAAGCATAAGGACGAACATCATCGTCAGGTTCCATATTCTGCCGTCACGGTGAACGGAGTCCATATAGCTGTATTCTTTCTTATTCTTCATTTTAGACCATACCTTTCAATTTTAGCTTTGAAAGCTTTACGTTTCGTTTAAAA
Source organism: uncultured Ruminococcus sp. (assembly GCA_964434325.1). Taxonomy (GTDB): domain Bacteria; phylum Bacillota; class Clostridia; order Oscillospirales; family CAG-272; genus UBA1740. The sequence continues at coordinate 27,961 of CAYSUO010000004.1, read as the reverse complement.
ACTTGCTCGCGGGCAGATAGCTTTGATTTTGCTCTATCGTTTTGCTATGCGAAGCACTGTAAAGCGGGAGAGCCCAAGCTTCACGCGCTTGTTTTACTCTGCCCTTTCGCTCTGTAAATTCCAGCAAAGGAGAGCTTCAAAGCTTTGAAATTTTATTTTGCACTACCCTTACACCAAGTGCGAAGGTTTAAAGCTTACCGCCGAGAAGCGCCGTAAACGGAATGGCGAGCGCCATACCTATCACCATACAGATGGGGAGCGCATAATCGTTGAGCCACTTCCATTTGAGCTTTTTGATGAGAAAGCCGATGGCGCACATGAGAAGCGCGCTCGACAGCATGACGAGGACGGGAACGAGCCCCGATGTCGCCGTGTATTGCACGCCGCTCTTATCCGTGTAGACGCCGCCCTCGGACTGCCAGAGGCGCGATATATCGCAAAAGACGTAGCCGAGGAAGGCGGATATCATACCGATGAAGAGCGATGACTGCAACACGTCCATCCACTTCTTATCGCGATTTTCAAACGAGATGAGCCCGCTCTGTATCTTCTTGCCGACGAGGGGCACGAGCCAGATGCCCACCATTATCGAAACGGTCATAACGAGGGCGATGGTGACGTACTGCGAGGCGGTCATTCCGTTCGCGAGCTCTGCGAGGCTCGTTCCCATTCCCGCCGCCGCGTTCTCCGCGGCTATCGCCTCGTAGGAGAGCGAGCCGACGACGGAGAGGCGAAGCCAAGGAAGGGCGACGCCGAGCGATTTAGAGAGCGTCAAAATGGTGATTACTATTGAAACCGCGGGAGCTATCGTGAAAACGGCGGCACCCGTGATGGTTTTTCGTATCTTCGACATATCCATGCCTATGCGCTTGGCGCGGCGATACGATTTGACGAGGAAAAAGACGGATTGCGCGAGGACGGCGGCTATTATCACGCCGACTATCACGAAAAGTATGGGATGATTTATGTTGAACTCCATACTGCTTTCCTTTCTATAAGCGTAATGTTATATTTACAATACTATCTTACAATTCAATTGAGGCGCGTCGCACGGCTTGCAAAAACCTTTCATATATTTTGCGACACGGGTATGCTTGGTGCCATGTTCTCGCAAGAAGCTTTTGCGGCACGAGTACGTTTGTTGCCGCGCCACCCGCGGGAAGCTTTCAGCTTTATGCTACGAGTGCATTCGGCGCTACGCCTTTCGCGAAAAGCTTTTGTTTTTGCAACACGGGGGGCGTGCCGCGTGCCCACTTCGGTCAAAAGTCGGCTCAGCGATGGAAGAGCTTCTTGGTTTGATATTTGGGCTCACAAGTGAGCTTTATTCCGAGCTTTCTGAAAACGTCCGTATCCACCTGCGCCAAAATGACGGTGGAATGCACCTCCGCGTGCCGCAAGGCGGGGAGCGCTTCGAGGGCGCGCTTAGCAAGGGGGCTATTGACCGCGGAGATGGAGAGCGCGATTAGCACCTCGTCCGTATGGAGGCGCGGGTTATGATTTCCGAGGTGCGCCGTTTTCAGGCTTTGAATGGGAGCCAAAATTTCGTGCGATATAACATCGAGCTCGTCGCTTATCCCCGCTATCGCCTTCAAGGCGTTTAAGAGGGCGGCGCTGGACGCGCCGAGCAGGGCGCTCGTTTTACCCGTTACTATCCTACCGTCATTGAGCTCTATCGCCACGGCGGGAGCACCCGTTTCCTCCGCCTTCAAGAGCGCGGGCTCTATGCAAGCGCGCTCCGCCTTCACGTCGACTGCCAGCTTTTGGAGCAGGAGCTCTATCTTTTGCACCTCGACGTCACTTCCCGTTCCCTTGCGAACAGCGGCGAGGGCGGAATAGTATCGGCGAATTATTTCCTGCTTCGCCGCGCGGCAGACCGCTTCATCGTCGTAGATACAGAATCCCGCCATATTGACGCCCATATCCGTGGGCGACTTATAAGGGCACTCACCGAGAATGCCAGCGAGCATTGCGCGGAGGACGGGAAAGACCTCGACGTCACGGTTATAATTCACCGTGCTCGTTCCGTAGGCTTCCAAATGAAAGGGATCTATCATATTGACGTCGGCGAGATCCGCCGTTGCCGCCTCGTACGCCAAATTGACGGGGTGAGAGAGCGGAATATTCCATATCGGGAAGGTCTCGAACTTGGCGTAGCCCGATTTCTTTCCCATTTTATTTTCGTGATATATTTGTGAGAGGCAGGTCGCCATTTTCCCAGAGCCTGGCCCTGGCGCCGTTACGACGACGAGGGAGCGCGAGGTTTCGGCATATTCGTTCTTTCCGAAGCCCTCGTCGGAAATTATGTAGGGGATATTGTGCGGATAGCCGTTTATGGCGTAGTGCTTATAGACCTTGATACCGAGATTTTCAAGCTTTTGCTTGAACGCCTCCGCAACGGGGTTGTCCTTATAGCGCGTCATAACGACGGAGCCGACGTAGAGCCCGTAGCCGCGAAATGCGTCGATGAGACGCAAAACGTCAAGGTCGTAGGTTATGCCGAGGTCGCCGCGCACCTTGTTTTTTTCTATGTCCGCGGTATTTATCGCGATGATGATCTCCGCCTCGTCTTTAAGCTCGATGAGCATTCTTATCTTGCTGTCGGGCTCGAAGCCAGGCAAGACACGCGACGCGTGAAAATCGTCGAAGAGCTTCCCTCCAAATTCCAGATACAGCTTCTCGCCAAAAAGGGCTATGCGCTCCTTTATTTTTTGCGATTGAAGCTTTAAATACTTTTCGTTGTCAAAACCCGCCTTAAACATTTCTCTCTCCCTCTGCCGCAAAGCGGCACGAATACGTTTCTCGATTTTCAAAATAACAGAATTATTTTATCACATTATTACCGTAATTGCAACAAATTTGGCGAAAAATAGGCTATCAAAAGCGTAGAAAAGTTGCGCGCATTTTTCGTCAAAATATATAAAAAGCAAAAAATACAAAAAGATTTTACAATTTATTATTGTTTTGACGAGCGTTTAGTGCTAAAATGATATTGTTCTCACGCCCATAACGGCAGCACACCGCGTGTGGACGGTGAATTTCAGCATAACAGAACAAACCATCACGTTTAAAGCTCAATACCGCCCATGGCGGCGGCACACCGCGCGTGAACGGTGAACTTCAACGGATAGATTCACGCAACTCATCCTCGTGAAAACGACGGAATAAGCTTACAAAGGATCGGAGAGCTTATGGATAATAACGAAAGCTTCAACAATTGGGATCGCCCGAAAAATATTTTTGAAGACGATAGCGACAACGTTTTTGCCGACGGCGCGAGGAGACGGCGCGAGAGCGGCTTCGGCGGATACGGCGATTTTGAGAACGGAATAGTCAAAGAGGCGCGCGGCACCTTTTCTCGCTATGCCTTGGGGCTCTTGCTTTACAGCGTTGCGGCTTACGTCGTCATAATCGCGGTGGAGCTCATATTAGCGCTGAACACGCCGCAATGGTTTTATCAGGACCTTGCGGAGCAGGTATGGTTTCAATGGCTGATGGGCGTTGCCCCGATGTATGTCATCGGCTTCCCCGTATTCTATCTGATAATCAGGAAGATGGAAGTTACGCCGCGAAAGAAAACGAAGCTTGGCGCGAAGGACTTCTTCGCCCTGCTCCTCGTGGCGGAGGCGTTTATGTACGTCGGAAACATAATGGGCACCTGGATAAACGGCGTTGTCGGCGCTTTGCGCGGCGAAGATGTAGGAAACGCAACGTCGGAGCTCATAGAAAACTCACCCGTTTGGCTCATTTTTCTCGTGGTCGTCATTGTGGCGCCCATCGTCGAAGAGCTTCTATTCAGGAAGCTGATGATAGACCGCATTTCAAAATACGGCGACAAGCTGGCGATAATAGTTTCCGCGGTCGCCTTCGGGCTTTTCCACGGCAATTTCTATCAATTCTTTTATGCGGCGCTTCTCGGGCTTGTTCTCGGATATATATACACGAAGACGGGCGACGTGCGCTACACGATGCTTATGCACGCGGTGATAAACTTTTTCGGCTCCATCGTGGCGCTCCCCGTCGTTGATATGCAGGAGACGCTTCTTGCGGGAGGGATCCCCGAGACGGCGGAGGCGATAAAGGAATATATGCTGGCGCTGATGGGCGTCGGCTCCTACGCGATGATACAGTATGCGATGGTTATCGCGGGGATAGCGATACTCGTTTATGCGATACGAAACAGGCTCATCTACGTCAACAGGAACGCGCCGATACGGATACCAGAGCACAGGACGGCGGGGGCGGTACTCGGCAACGTGGGAACGATACTCTTTCTCGTCTTATCGCTAATGACCTTCGGTTTAAACCTCTTCGTTTGACCGAAAAATCGACACCTTGACGGAATAAATCTTTGAAAACTACAAAACGGTGCCGCTTTATTGAGGCATAAACGAAAAGAGCGAAGATACCGTAAAAAAGCGGAAGCTTCGCTCTAACTTTTGACGCTTTTATATTTAATTTCTCGAATGGGCGTTTCATTAAATCACCTAAATGCGACGCGTGCAAAACCAATTCAACAGCCGCGAAAGCGGCGGAACGGAAAATAAAATGAAGCTTTTGATATGCTCCGATATACACGGCGACGCGGAGAGCGCCGAAAAAATACTTGAAGCCTACCGCCGCGAGGAGGCTGAAAAGCTCCTTTTGCTCGGCGATATTCTCTATCACGGACCGAGAAACGAGCTTCCGCCGCACTACGCGCCGAAGCGCGTCATCGAGCTTTTGAACGCGAACGCGGAAAAGCTTTTGGCGGTGCGAGGCAACTGTGACACCGAGGTCGATCAGATGGTGCTCACCTTCCCCATCTTGGCAGACTATGCCTATTTCGCGCTCGACGGGCTGACGGTTTACGCGACGCACGGGCACAAATGCGGGGAGGACGCTCCGCCACCGCTTTCAGCGGGAGAGATACTGCTCACTGGGCACACGCACCTCTACGCGATGAGGAAGCTCGCTTCGGGCGTTTTCTACATAAACCCAGGCTCCGCCGCCATACCGAAGGGCGGCAGCGAGCGCACCTATATCATATATGAGGACAGATGCTTTACCCTAAAAAAACTCGACGGCACGCCAATCGAGGCGAAGCACTTTTAAACCTTCGGGCAAGCGTGAAAAAGGAGCGAACAAGCTCCTTTTTTATTTTGCGAATTACGCTTCGACGCGAAAAACGCAGTGTCGAAACGGCATACGGCAGTCGGCTTTTGCGATTCGACGTGGCAAAAAGCTAAGCTCGGGAATAGTATATAGCAGTTACGGCAGGAGGTGCGGAAATGCTTACCTATTATAACGGCGAATATGGAACTTGGGAAACGGCGAGGATACCCTTGACGGACAGGGCGCTCTTTTTTGGAGACGGGGTGTACGATGCCGCCATAGGGCGGCGCGGGCGGATATATCTCGAAGAGGAGCACGTGGAGCGCTTTTTCGGCAATGCGGAGCTTCTCGGGCTTCGAGTGGGAATGGCGCGGCGAAAATTCAGCGAACTTATAAACGAATGTGCCGCGCGGAGCGGCTACGACGAGTTCTTCCTCTATTTTCAGCTTTCGGCGCGAGCCGACGAGAGGAGGCACGCGCCGCGCGACACGGGCGACGGCAATCTTTTGATAACCGTCAAGAGCTATGCCCCGCCTAAGGAGGGTGAGCTCACGCTCATCTCGTACCCCGATATGAGGCAGAGCTTTTGCCATATCAAGACCCTCAACCTGCTCGGCTCCGTTATGGCGGCTTGCGCCGCCGAGGAGGCGGGAGCCGACGAAGCCGTGCTCATTCGCTCGGGCGAGGTGACGGAATGCGCGCACTCGAACATTTTCATCGTTGAGGGCGGGGCGCTGATAACGCACCCGTGCGACGAAAGAATACTCCCTGGGGTAACGCGGCGGCGGCTGATACGCTTAGCGGAAACGCTCGGGATCGAGGTGCGCGAGCGGAGCTTTTCCCTCTCGGAGCTTGCGAGCGCGGACGACGCGATAGTTACGAGCACGACGAAGCTCGCGCGGCGCGCCGCTTTTCTCGACGGACGAAGAATAGCCGAAGGCGATCACGCGGTGGGCGACGCGCTGATAGCTCTTTTACAAAACGATTTTGCAAAATTTGCCTAAAAAGTATTTTGACAATTTTTTGACAAATATCGTGTTTGCTATTGCAATTTATATTTTTATATGATATAATGTAAAAGATATAACAGGTATATCTGTATATATATATCGGTCGCGCCGCGTCGCTTTCGCACGGAGCCCACCCTCCGCCGCGAAGCCCTTTGGTGAGGCGATACGAATGCGCCGAGAAAAATAAAGAAAGGATGATAACGTATGCTTAAAAAACTTTCAACCATTCCGTTTAAATCCACGAAAGAGCAGGACGCACGGCTTGACGAGATAATCGCCGCGAACAAGCACGACAAGAGCCGCCTCATGGGCGTTATGCAACAGGCCCAGGATATTTACGGATACCTTCCCGTCGAGGTACAGGCGCGGATCGCGGAAGGCATGGACGTTCCACTCGAAAAGGTCTACGGCGTTTCCACGTTCTACGCGCAGTTTTCTCTCACTCCTAAGGGCGAATGCCACATTTCCGTTTGCCTCGGGACGGCTTGCTACGTCAAGGGCTCGGGCGAGATCTACGACAAGCTTCAAGAGGTGCTTGGAATAGCGGGAGACGAATGCACGCCCGACAGAAAATTCTCTCTTACCGCTTGCCGTTGCATCGGCGCTTGCGGGCTTGCCCCCGTCCTCACCATCAACGACGAGGTCTATGGCCGCTTGACTGCCGCCGACGTTGAAGGCATCGTGGCAAAATATCAGAATTGACAAGACTGACAAGACAAGGAAGAAAGGATGAAAGCATAATGAAAACAGTTGCCGAACTGAATTCCGCGCGCGCCGCGGCTTTGAAAAAGGTCGTGCTCCGCAAGGCGGGAGAAGCGATAGCCAACGAAGCCACGTCCGACTACAAGTACACCGTGCTTGTTTGCGGCGGCACGGGCTGCACCTCTTCGCATAGCGACGAGCTCGTTAGGAAGCTCAACGAAGAGATAAAGAAGAACAACATAGAAAAAGACGTTCAGGTTATTATGACGGGCTGCTTCGGGCTTTGTGCGCTCGGTCCCATCATGATAGTTTACCCCGAGGGCTGCTTCTACTCGATGGTCAAGAGCGAGAGCATTCCGAGGATCGTGGAGGAGCACCTGATAGGCGGCGCTCCCGTGCTTGACCTGCTCTACAACGAGACGGTCAACTCCGACGGAACTATAAAGTCGCTCAACGAGACCGACTTCTACAAGAAGCAGATACGAGTTGCGCTTCGCAACTGCGGCGTTATAAACCCCGAGGACATCGACGAATACATAGCGCTCGACGGCTATCAGGCGCTCGCCAAGGTGCTCACCGAATGTACCCCGAAGGACGTTATCAAGACGATTATGGACTCGGGGCTTCGCGGCAGAGGAGGCGGCGGCTTCCCCACGGGGCGCAAGTGGTCGCTCGTTGCGGACGCACCCCAGAAATACGTCGTTTGTAACGCGGACGAGGGAGACCCTGGCGCATTTATGGACCGCTCCGTCCTTGAAGGTGACCCCCACTGCCTCATAGAGGCTATGGCGATATGCGGCTATGCGATAGGCGCAAATCAGGGCTACGTTTACGTCAGAGCGGAATATCCCATCGCCGTCAACAGGCTTGAAAAGGCGATTCAGTCGGCTCGCGCCGCGGGGATACTCGGAAAGAACATCTTTGGAACGGGCTTCGACTTCGATATGGAGATAAGGCTCGGAGCGGGCGCCTTCGTTTGCGGCGAGGAGACCGCGCTCATGACCTCGATAGAAGGAAACCGCGGCGAGCCGCGTCCGCGTCCTCCGTACCCCGCCGTCAAGGGTCTTTTCGGTTGCCCGACGGTTGAAAACAACGTTGAGACCTTTGCCAACGTTCCCCAGATCATCCTCAAAGGCGCCGAATGGTTTGCCTCCATGGGAACGGAGCGCTCAAAGGGCACCAAGGTCTTTGCGCTCGGCGGAAAGATAAAGCACACGGGGCTTGTTGAGATCCCCATGGGAACGACGCTCGACGAGATAATCAACGAGATAGGCGGCGGTATCCCGAACGGCAAGAAGTTCAAGGCCGCGCAGACGGGCGGCCCCTCTGGCGGCTGTATTCCCGCGAGCCTTATAAATACCGAGGTGGACTACGACAACCTCGTTTCCATCGGCTGTATGATGGGCTCGGGCGGTCTCATCGTTATGGACGAGGACAGTTGCATGGTCGATATGGCTAAGTTCTTCCTTGAATTCACCGTCGACGAGTCGTGCGGAAAGTGCACGCCGTGCCGCGTGGGAACGAGAAGGCTTCTCGAAATCCTCGAAAAGATTACGGCGGGCAAGGGCACGCTCGAAGATATAGACAAGCTCGAAGAGCTTTGCAACTACATAAAGGCAAATTCGCTTTGTGGACTCGGACAGACGGCGCCCAACCCCGTTTTGGCAACGCTCAAATTCTTCCGCGACGAATACATTGCCCACGTCGTTGACAAGAAGTGCCCCGCTGGGGTATGCAAGGGACTGCTCTCGTTCTCAATAGACAAGGACAAGTGCATAGGCTGCGGCAAGTGCGCCAAGAACTGCCCCGTCGATGCAATTACAAAGACCGACTATATCGCTCCTGGACACAAGCTTCCGTCATTCTCGATAGATACCGCAAAGTGCATCAAGTGCGGTGCTTGTATGGCGGGCTGTAAGTTCGGCGCTATATCGAAGAAGTGATAAGGAGTACGCTGGAATGGAAATGTTAAACGTTAAAGTAAACGGTATTGCGGTTAGCGTACCCAAGGGCTCAACGATACTCGAAGCCGCACGCGCGGCGGGCGTTGAGATCCCCACGCTCTGCTACATGAAAGAAAAGAACGAGATCGGCGCGTGCCGTATCTGCGTCGTTGAAGCCACGGGCGCTCGCGGGCTCGTTACCGCCTGCGTTTATCCCGTCGCCGAGGGAATGGAAATTCAGACGAACACGCCGAAGGTGAGAGCGGCTCGCAAGACGACGCTTGAGCTCATCCTTTCGACGCACGACAAGAATTGCCTCTCTTGCCCTCGCTCCACCAATTGCGAATTGCAGAAGCTCTGCCTTGAATACGGCACCGATTCCAAAGCTTACGAAGGCTTCAAGCCCACCTACGAGCTTGATCTCTCGACTCCGCACCTCGTTAGAGACAACAACAAGTGTATCCTTTGCAGAAGGTGCATCGCGGTTTGTAAGGAGCAGTTCGTCTCCGTCATCGGTGCGAACAACCGCGGCATCGACACCTGCGTCGGTCAGCCCTTCAACGTCTCCCTCTCCGAGACGCCCTGCATCTCGTGCGGTCAGTGCACCGCCGTTTGCCCCACGGGAGCTCTCGTTGAGCGCGACGATACCGACAAGGTCTGGGAGGCGCTTTCCGACTCCTCGAAGCACGTAGTCGTTCAGACGGCGCCCTCGATAAGAGCGACACTCGGCGAATGCTTCGGTATGCCCATCGGCACCAACGTTGAAGGCAAGATGGTTGCGGCGCTCAGAAGGCTCGGCTTTGAAAAGGTCTTCGACACGGACACCGCGGCCGACTTCACGATAGTTGAGGAAGCCACGGAGCTTCTCGAAAGAGTCAACGGCGGCGGCAAGCTTCCGATGATTACCTCGTGCTCACCTGGCTGGGTCAAGTTCTGCGAGCTCTACTATCCCGACTATATCGCGCACCTCTCCTCCTGCAAATCTCCCCAGCAGATGGGCGGAGCTCTCATAAAGACCTATTGGGCGGACAAGATGGGCTACGATCCCGAGGATGTTTTCGTCGTTTCGATAATGCCCTGCACCGCGAAGAAATTCGAGGTTGGACGTGACGATATGTCGGCGGCAGGCAACGGTATTCCCGACGTTGACGTTGCTCTCACGACGCGCGAGCTCGCCAAGATGATTTCCAGAGCAGGTCTCAAATTTACTGCACTTCCCGACGAGGAGTTTGATACACCTCTCGGCGTTGACACGGGTGCCGCCGTTATATTCGGCGCCACGGGCGGCGTTATGGAAGCGGCGCTTAGGACCGCGAACGACGTTCTCACGGGCAAGGACAACAAGGAGCTCGTTTTCTCCGAGGTTAGAGGAACGGAAGGGCTCAAAGAAGCCACCTACACCATCGCTGGCAAGGAGATCAAGGTTGCCGTTGCTTCGGGAACCGCGAACGCCAAGCTCGTTATGGACAAGATAGCAAGCGGCGAGGCGGACTGGACTTTCGTTGAGATAATGGGCTGCCCTGGCGGCTGCGTCAACGGCGGCGGTCAGCCGATACAGCCTCAGCACGTGCGCGACACGGTGGACCTGAAAGCCGTCAGAGCGAAGGCGCTCTACGATCAGGACGCCGCTATGGAGCTTCGCAAGTCGCACGACAACCCCGTCGTTAAAGAAGTTTACGACAACTACTTCAAGGGCGAGTACGGTTGCCACGCGGCGCACAAGGCGCTCCACACCTCCTACGTTGCGCGCAAAAAGTGCAACTGATAGCTCCACAAAAAGAGTGATGAGCTACGTGCTCTAAATGACAATTTGATATAGAGAAAAAGGGGTGTCTCATTAAAAATTCAATAAAACAGGGCTTTTGGGCTAAAACCACGGTAACACGGTAAAATCAATAAAAAGCGAATTTTTGATGAGGCACCTATACGGAGGCTTGGCGGATTTAGGCAGAAACAACCGAAAAACAAAATTAAAACGGGAAAACCGTAGGTTTAACCTTGATTTTTCCAAAAAAACACGGTAGAAGCAGAGATGATTCTTTACTTCTACCGTTTTTCGTTCGGCTTTGCCTAAATGCGTCAGCCACTTCTCATACGCTTATGTTTCTTCTAATTTTAAAACGCCGAAAAATTATCATTTTTTGTTTTGCCATAAAAGCATTTTTAACCAAATCTCAATTAGACAATATCCGACTTTTGTACGAATTCAAACTGTAATTTGTTTAATCCAACTTTTTATTTAATGAGACACACGCGCGGCGGCTAATTGATTCAGGCAGAAACAAACGAAAACATAATTAAAACGGGAAAACCGTAGGTTTTAACCTTGATTTTCCCTAAAAAAACACGGTAGAAGCAGAGTTCTTTCTTTACTTCTACCGTTTTTCGTTCGGCTTTGCCTAAAATGCGACAGCCTCTTTTTATTAAAAGCTATCCTTATAGTGGCACGCTAAACCCGCATTTTTTTGCACTTCACGATAAGCGCGCGACAAAAACGATTTTTCGCCATTCTAATGCGACAAGTGTGTTAAAAGCGGAGAACTACGCAACGTGTCGCCTTTTTAAAGTGGCTTGACGATAAGCACAGTTTACGCAAAGTTTCTGCGTTTTTTAAAAGCGAGCTTTGCCACCAAACGGCAGACGTGTTAAGAGAAGCCGCAAGCGCTTTGAGCGAAGCCTCGTTTCCAAAGCGAGCTTTGACGCTAAGTGGCGGGCGTGTTAAGAAAAGCCGCAAGCACTTTGAGTGAAGCCTCGTTTTCAAAGCAAGCTTTACCGCCAAGCGGCGGGCGTGTTAAATTTTTGCGTCTTGTATAGCGTTTGCGCGCTCTTGCTACGCGGCGTTACCGCCGTCTGCTTCAATTCCGAGGGAGGCTTTTTTCGCTTCATCGGAGATATAGTCGAGCGGGTTTACGGGTGCGTCGGAGACCAAGACCTCGAAATGGAGATGAGCCTCATCCGCCAGCTCGGAGAGCGAGCTATCTCCCACGTTGCCTATCTTTTCGCCGCGCTTCACCTTATCTCCCACCTTGGGAACGACGCTCGAATTTGCGTCAAGATTTGAATAGGTTGACGACACCGTATCCGAATGCTTGATGACGACGGTGAAGCCGAGAAGCGGGTGCGAATACACCTTCGTCACCTCTCCGTCACCAGCGGCGAAAACGTCTGCACCCTCCTCGGTGGAAACGTCGATACCCGTGTGCACCTTCCACACTTCGAGCGTTTCGGAGAATACGGGCACGGTGAGGCTATGACCCGTCGTCACGGTACCGACGACGGGGGAGATGAAGGTGAGCTTCCCCTCGTCAGGCGTGGGCTTGACTTCGCCACCGCCATTTTCTCCCGAATTGTCTCCACCTGTGGCTCCGCCACCGCCATCGTTGTTACCTCCCGCGTTCCCGCCTTCTCCGCCCTCGTTGCCGCCGATATTCGTATCGTCGGGCGGGGTGTTCGGCGTTTTTCTGTTGTTGGCGGCGACGATGCCGATGACTATCGCCGCGATACATAGCGCCGCGATGACTGCCGCATAGATGATCTTTGCCAGAGTCGGCTTGTCGGTAAATTTGATTTTCTTTTCCAATGCTTTCACTTTCCTTTCATAAAATCTATTGCTATTTTCTCAAAAATACGGAACTTTATTCACCGAGCGGGAAAATGACAGATAAATATGCGCAATAGGTGCAATGGGATAAACAAAGCACCTTGCAATAATACTATAAGCCTTACGAAGAGATAGATAGGCAATCGTTGAAATTCACCAAAACACCTTGCAAATGGTATTATAAACTTTTCGCACGGAGATAAATATGCGCAATCGGGGCGTAATCGGGCGGGAGATAAATATGCGCGCAAAAGGTTGACTTTTTTGATAAAATAGTATATAATTATTTAGTTAAACAGCTTTAATACGCCGAGGCGGCGGAAGGGAGATTAAAATGCACGAAAAGATTTCACTTGCGGGGGATCTCGGGAGCGGAAAGAGCACGGTGGCGAAGCTTTTACTTGAAAGGCTCGGCGCGACGTACTACTCGACGGGCGCCATTGTGCGCGAGATAGCCGATAGGCGCGGAATGACCGTGGGAGAGCTCAACGTTTATATGGAGACGCACCCCGAGATAGACCGCGAGATAGACGACGGCTTGATAGCCCTCTCCGATCGCCACGAGGCGATGATAATCGACTCACGCATGGCGTGGCACTTCACGCGCGGGACCTTTAAGGTGTACCTTTCGACAGACCCGACGGTGAGCGCGAAGCGAATAATGGAAGCCAACCGCCGCGGGGAACACGCGGCGAGCTTAGAAGCGACGGTGGAGGAAACGCGGGCGCGGCGCGCGAGCGAAAAGAAGCGCTACTATGAGAAATACGGCGTTGATATCACCGACCTGACGAACTATTCCGCGGTCATCGACACGACGTACATAAGCCCTGAGGAGGCCGCCGAATGTATTCTTTCCGCCTTGCGGCGAAGCGACGGAAGCGAGGGTACCACCGCGCTTATCAGCCCACGGCGCATTTTGGTCGCCCAAGGCGACGAGCTATGCGGAGATGAGACAAGCTCGGCTTCGGCGGGCATTTGCGAAAGAGACGGCGCTTTTTACCTGACGGAGCGGGGCGAGCTTGGTGAGCCCAGCGCCGAGGGGGAGCCGCCGAAGCTGCTTTTCGCGCGCCTCACGAAGTGCGCACCGAGGGAGGACGGCGAATATCGAAGCCTCTACGAGGCTCTTACCCGAAAACGCTGACGCGGGGAGCCGAGGGGCTATCTCGCGCCCACTAAGACCTTGAAGATATTTTTGCCGCGAGGCGGCAGAATGGAGATAAAATGCTTATATTGAAGAAAAAAGCGGCGGAGCTGATAAAAAACGCCGCCAACGAATGCTTCGGAAAGGAGCTTCTTGAAGCGGACGAGGTGCTTGACCTTTTGGAATACCCGCCCGACAAGGCGATGGGAGACCTCGCTCTCCCCTGCTTCAAGCTTTCGCGCGTCCTGCGGCGCGCGCCCGCCGAGATAGCGACGCGGCTCGCGGCGGCGATAAGCTGCGAAGAATTTGCCGATGTTCAGGCGCTTGGCGGCTACCTCAATTTTCGCATAGACGGGACAGCCTTTGCGCGCCGCGTTACAGGTGAGGTGCTTTCCAAGGGGGACCGCTACGGCGCGCCCGACGTGGGTCAGGGCAAGGTCGTCGTTCTCGATTACTCCTCCCCCAACGTTGCGAAGCCCTTCCACATAGGGCACCTCGGGACGACGGTCATAGGACATTCCTTGAAGCTGATACACGAATTTGCAGGATATAAATGCATAGGCATAAACTATCTTGGCGACTGGGGAACTCAATTCGGCAAGCTCATCGTTGCCTACAAGCGCTGGGGCGACAAGAAGAAGGTTGAGGACGGCGGCGTTGACGAGCTCGTTGCACTCTACGTTAAGATAAACAACGCGATAAAGGCGGAGGAGGACGCGAGCGAAGCCCTCGGAAAGGGAAAGCTCTCCGAGCTTGGCGACGAGGCGCGCCGCGAGTTCTCAAAGCTCGAAGGGGGCGACGAGGAAAATCTCGCGCTGTGGCGCTGGTTTGTTTCCGTGAGCCTCGAAGAATACCAAAAGACCTACAAGCTTCTCGGGATAGAATTTGACAGCTACAAGGGCGAATCCTTCTACACGGACAAGATGCCCGCCCAGGTTGAGAAGCTACGCGAGCTCGGGCTCTTGGAGCTCGACGACGGAGCCTCCATCGTTCGGCTGGACAAATGGAATATGCCCGTTTGCCTCATTTTGAAGCGCGACGGCTCGACGCTCTACCCGACGCGCGACATTGCGGCGGCGGTCTATCGCAAGGAGACGTATCAATTCGACAAAGCCATCTACGTTACGAGCGCGGCACAGTCGCTCCACTTTGCACAGTGGTTTAAGGTCGTTGAGCTGATGGGCTACGACTGGTACGACGAGCTCGTTCACGTTCCATACGGCACGGTGAGCATAAACGGCTCGAAGCTGGCGACGAGGACGGGCAACGTTATTCTGCTTCGCGATCTTTTCGACGAGGCGATAGCGCGCGTTTACGATATTGCCAAGGAGAAGCACCCCGACCCCGACGAATGCCGCGCGATTGCGGAGAAGGTGGGCGTCGGCGCGGTTATATTCTACTACCTCTCCAACAACAGGCTACGCGATATAAACTTCGTTATGGAGGAGGCGCTTTCCTTTGACGGAAACACGGGCCCCTACGTACAGTACACCTATGCGCGCACCTGCTCCGTGCTTGAAAAGGCGGAAAGCGCGGGCGCGATGACGAACGCGGCGCTCGGTGAGCCCGAGATAGAGCTCGCGAAGGTGCTCTCTCGCTTCCCCGAACGGGTGGCGGCGGCGCTCGAAGAGTATGAGCCGAGCCTTATCACGAGATACATTCTCGATCTGGCGGCGGCTTTCAACTATTTCTATCACGAATGCAAGATAGCCAACTGCGAGGACGCGGAGCTCCGAAGCAGCCGCCTCGCACTCACGGCGGCAACGAAGCAGGTGCTAAGCACGGCGCTTCACCTCATCTGCTTACAAAGCCCCGAAAAGATATAACACACCCGCGGCTTTCGCCGCGCGGAAAACGCACAGTCGCAAAGCGACGGAAGGAGATACTATGTCAGGACACTCAAAATGGAACAACATAAAGCACAAGAAGGAGAAATCGGACGCGGCGAAGGCGAAGATCTTCACGAAGATAGGAAAAGAAATGTCCGTTGCCATCAAGGCGGGCGGTGCCGATCCGACGGTTAACTCGAAGCTTCGCGATCTTATCGCGAAGGCGAAGGCGAACAACGTTCCCAACGAGAACATACAGCGCACCATCAAGAAATTTTCAGAAAACAACGATATAAGCTACGAGGAGATAAGCTACGAGGGCTACGGTCCTTCGGGAGTTGCAATAATCGTTGAGACCTCGACGGACAACAGGAACAGGACTGCGGGCAACGTGCGCGCCTGGTTTAACAAGTACGGCGGAAATCTGGGGCAAAACGGCTGCGTTGCCTACCTCTTTGAGGAAAAGGGCGTTATAACCATTATCGATGAAGACGACGAGATAGACGAGGACAAGATAATGGAGGACGCCCTGGAATGTGGCGCGGAGGATATAAAGTGCGACGAGGGAGAATACTCGATATACACCGCGAGCGAGGAGCTTGACGCGGTGCGAGACGCGATAATCGCCCTCGGCTACAAGATAGATACCGCAGATCTCGCAAAGGTGCCCTCCACCTACGTGGCGCTTGAAAATCAAGAGGATATAGAAAATATGGAAAAGCTGCTCGACAAGTTCAACGAGGACGACGACGTTACTGCGGTCTTTACGAACTGGGACAACTGAGCACGATGAAGGATACGGAAAGAAGCGCGCGCGGAAGAAGGCTCTACTTTTTGCTTTTCGGCGCGGCAGTGGCGGTGGCGCTCGCCTCCGCCGCGGGCATTGTGCTTTTCGGCTTGAAATCGAACTATGCCCCCGCCGCGGTCTGCTGTGCACTATCGCTCTTAGCCTTCTATTCGGCGCCCGTCTATTTAAAAAATGCGCTTTGCGCCTCGGTGGCGATGAAGATGCTCGCGGCACTTGGGAGCGGCGCCTCCACGCTTGACGAGCTGGCGGCGGCGACGCATCTCAAAAGCGCCTACGCGAAGAAGCAATTTCAAAGAGCCGCGGCACTCGGGCTCATAACGAGCTACGAGCTTAGCGGCGAGGAGCTTAAACCCCGCCTTCAAGACCCGACTTGACGCGCGCCTTGCGAAAAAACCGCGGAGGATTGGCGGATTTAGAGCAGAAACAAACAAAAAACAAAATTAAAACGGGGAAACCGTAGGTTTTAACCTTGATTTTCCCGAAAAAACACGGTAGAAGCAGAGTTCTTTCTTTACTTCTACCGTTTTTTTGTTTCTGCCTAATGCGACTGCCTATTTTTCGTTTATGCCTAAACGAAGCGGCAACTTTTAGCTTTTAACGCTTCCGTCTCAAAGACGGCTCCGCGTTATTGATTATTATTCAGCCGCCTCGGCGTCAAAGGTGACTTTTTTGCCGAAGAACCAAACGCCCACCGTACCAGGGCCGACGGAAGCGCCGACGATGGGACCTATATAATCGACGACGATCTCGGGGGCGGCATCTCCGAGGCGAGCAAGCACCTCGGCTTTGAGGGCTTCCGCGTCCGCCAAGCAGTCTGCGTGCGAGATGAATATCGGAGCGTCGCTCGGGACGTACTCCTCGGCGAAGCGATCCGCGATACGCTTAAAGGAGAGAGCTCTTCCCTTCACCTTTTCTATCGAAACGTTTCTTCCGCAAACGTCGCTGATGATGATGGGCTTGATATTGAGTATGCCGCCGAAGAAGGCGCTCGCGGCGGATACGCGCCCCGCTTGCTTCAAATAGAGGAGCTTTTCGACCGTTGCCTCCTGATTGATGTTGAGGCGATTTTCCGTGACCCACTCGGCAACTTCGTCAATGCTACGCCCCGCCTCACGCATACGCGAAGCCATTATGCAAAGAATGGCGAGACCGCCACAGGACATGAGGCTATCTATGCAATAAATCTTTCTCTCGGGGTACTTCGCGAGAAGCACGTCACGCGCGGTGTAGCTCGCCTTAACGGAGGCGGAAAGCGCCGACGAGCAGGAAATGGAGAGAATATCGAGCCCCTCCGCAAGGTAGCGCTCGAACGCCTCCTCGTAGGTCGCCACGTTCGCCTGCGAGGTTATTATGCGCGTTCCGCCGCGCATAACGTTGTAAAAATCGGGGGCGGAGAGCTCTTCCCAATCGAGGCTGGCGACGAGGTCTCGCTCGCCATAGGTGTAATGCATTGGAACATAGTCCACGTCATACTTTTCGCGAAGCGACTTATTGATATCGCCGCACGAGTCCGTTACGATAACAAAGCTTTTCATTGGGTTGTCCTTTCATTTATATTTGTATTTATTGCTACTGCTTGAATTTATACTTTGCCGAAGCTTACGCTTTTTTGCTTCGTTCGGAATTTAAGTGAAGCCTCGCGTTCACGTTTGATTTAAAATCAAACCGAAGCTTCACGCTGTCCGTTTTGCTCGGTCACGTTACGCTCTCCCGTTACCTTCTATTATACGCACCGCTTGCTTGACGGTATTCACGAGAGTTTCCGAATTTGCAGAGCCGTGCGCCTTGACGATGGGCTTTTTCGCCCCGAGAATGACGGCGCCGCCCATGGTGTTGAAATCGAGCGTTGAATAGAGCTCGGCAACTGCGGCATTCACGAAGGAGACGTCCGCACCCGCCGCGTGCTTATGAAGCAGCGAAACGAAGCGCCCGACGACGGACTTCGCCGTTCCCTCTATGGTTTTAAGGAGCACGTTGCCACCGAAGCCGTCGGAAACGATGACGTCCACGTCGCCCGAGAGCGCGGTGCGCGCCTCCATATTGCCGACGAAGTTCAAGCCGCTCTCCTTCAAGAGGGGAAAGACGTCTTTGGTTTGCATATTGCCCTTGCCGTCCTCGGTGCCAACCGATAAAAGTGCGACACGGGGGGCGTCTATCCCGTAGACTCGGCGCATATAGTCGGAAGCGTAGCTTGCGAACTTGACGAGGTGCTCGGGGCGGCAATCGACGTTGGCACCGCAATCGGCGAGGCAGGTCACGCCGCCCTTATCGTTGGGAAGCAGGGTGACGAGGGTGGGCTTATCCTGCCTGTCCTCGCGCCCGAGAATGAGGACGGCGCCCGCGATTATTGCGCCCGTGTTGCCCGCGCTTATCATAACGGGGAGATCTTCTCGCGTGCGAAGCTCCTCGTAGGCGCGCACGAGCGACGAGTCCTTCTTGCGGCGAATGGACGCGACGGGCGTATCCTCGTTCGTTATCACCTCGCTCGCGTGGACGATTTCGAGGTGCCCTCGGTCAAACTCCTCGACGGCAAGCCGCCGCTCTAAGTATTCTCGGTCACCGACGACGACGAGCGTCACCCCTGGGACGGTGCGTATCGCCTTGGGAATGCCCGCGATAAAATCATCGGGGTTATCGCACCCGAAAGCGTCTATCAATATTTTCATAAGCTCTCCATTCCGCCATGCTTGGAAATAAATTAAATTTCGGTGCGTGAGTGATATTACCATAGCAAAAATTCACGCCGTAAATCTTCGTTGCGTTGTGCCGCCATAGCGCGGCACACGGTGCGCGATGGTCAATTTAGGTAAACAAAAGCTTTCACGCAAGCCTGTTTTCTATTCGAGAATGGTTATAAAATCGTACACGTCCTGGCCGCCATCAAGCAAATAGAACTCCGTATTCGGGAAGCGCTCCGCCGCGGCGGAGGTTGCCGCCGCCTTATCCTCCTCCGAAGCACCGACACCCGCGAAAACTATCATGAAGCTCCGCTCGCGAGCACCGAGAGCTTCGGCGAGCTCCATAAGGACCTCGACGCGCTCCGCACCCGAAACGAGCATTGTTTTATCGGTAAATCCCACGTAGTCGCCACACTCGATATCAACGCCGTTCAGCTTGGCGGAGCGGATTGAACTGCTCACCATACCCGTCACCGAGCTCTTCATATCCTCGCGCATAGCTTCGGCTATCGCGTCGGGCTCATTTCCCGAGAGATCAAGCGCCGAGAGTATCGAATACGCCTGCCCGAGATTTTTCGTTTCTATCACGCGCACGTCCGCACCCGTGTACATATTTGCCGCCTGCTTCGCCGCCATAACGATATTGCCGTTATTCGGGAGAACAAACACGTGCTCCGCATTCACCGTATCGAACGCTTCTATAAATCGCTCTGCGGACGGGTTATTTCCCTGCCCTCCGTCAATGACGAAGTCGGCGCCCAGCTCGCGGAAGGTCTCGCTTATCCCCTCGCCCGACACCACGGTGACGACGGCGAAAGGCTTATGCTCCTGCTTTTTCTTCGTGGCGGTGCCCCTCTTCGTTGCGAAGCTCTCGTCCGTATCGTTATGCTGCAAGGTCATATTCTCTATCTTAACGGTCAAAAACTCGCCGAAGCGCTGGCAAAATTCAAGCACCTTGTGCGGCTTCATCGTATGCACGTGGAGCTTGACGACGGAGCCCGTTTTAAAAGCGACGATGGAATCACCCACGGTGGAGAGAAAATCTATGATAACGTTGACGTCGAACGCCTCGGGGTCCGTTTTTGCACGTTGCAATCGAAGAAGGAGCTCGGTGCAATATCCAAAGGTCATAACACTGTTTTCATCGAATTTTGAAAAATCAAGCTCCTGCTTGCGGCTCTCCTCGAAGCCCTCGCTCTCCGCGAGCTCCTCGCCCGAAAGCGCCGCCTTCATTCCCTCGAAAATCGCGATGAGCCCCGCTCCGCCGCTATCTATAACGCCCGCCTCCGCGAGCGCGGGAAGCAGGTCGGGAGTGCGCTCCAAGGAGCGATGCATTTCCGCCGTTAAAGCCTCGAAAAATTCACACGCGTCGCAAGCTTCTGTGATATTTGCCACCGCGTATTCAACGCCCTCGCGCGCCACCGTCAAAACCGTCCCTTCAACGGGGCGGGCAACGGCGGAATACGCCTCGGCGACGCCGCTTTGAAGAGCCGCGCCAAAGAGCGCCACGTCCGCAAGCTCGGCACCTGCCAGCCCCTTCGCTATTCCCGCGAAGAGCTGGGAAAGAATGACCCCCGAATTGCCGCGCGCATTGAGAAGCATTCCGTGCGCCAAAGCGGCGGCTTTGGCGCCTATTTCTTCTTTGCCTTCGGCTTTGAGCGGCGATATACCGCCGCTTATAGTCATATACATATTATCGCCCGTGTCTCCGTCGGGAATCGGAAAGACGTTCAGGTCGTTGATCTCTTTTTTACATGTTTTAAGGTTATGTGCTCCGAAAACGACCAGCTTTTCAAAAAGCGCGCCGTCTATGAGCTTCACGCTGTCTGCTCGCATAGAAACCTCCGCAAGACGTATTTCGGCATTTCTCGCCATTACCCATTATAAATATGAAAATAAACCGAAAATAAACTGTGAACAATTTGCGAAAAATGGAGCGTGAAGCTTTGAGGCTTATTTGTAGTTTAGGCTTGCTCTTCCTCTTTACCTTCAAATTCCCCGAGCTGCGGCAGGGCGACCGAGAAAACGGTCTTATGCTCACGGCTCACAACGCTGACGCTACCGCGATGCAAATCGACGATGTGCTTCACTATGGAAAGCCCTATTCCGTTGCCCTCGGAGAGGTGATTCCCGTTGCAACGATAGAATTTCGCGAATATCAGGGGGAGCTCCGCCTCGGGGATCTCTTTTCCCACGTTTTCCACCGAAACGGTGAGGCGACCGCCCGCGCTCCTGACGTCAATGCGAAGCTCTTCGCCGTCGTCCGAAAACTTTATCGCGTTATCGATGAGATTGACCCAGACCTGCTTCATCATATCCTCGTTGGCGAGGAGGGTGTGCTCGTCGAAGTCCAAGACGGGGGTTAAGCCCTTTTTGCTCCATTTGCGTTCAAGGAGGAGGACGGACTTGCGTATCTGCTCGGAGACGTTGTAGCGCGTGAGCCCCGTCAAAATATTTTGCGCCTCTATCTTAGAGAGATAGAGCGTGTTCGACGTCATATCGGTGAGGCGGCGCGCCTCCTCCTCCATAATGTCCAGATAATGGCGGCGCTTATCCTCCGAGAGCTTTTCCGTTTGCATAAGGCTGATGAGCCCGCTCAGGGAGACGAGGGGCGTTTTGAGCTCGTGCGAAAATTCGTTCACGAAGTCGGAGCGGAGAAGCTTGGTATTTTCAAGCTCTTTCGCCAAAGAGTTAAAGCTTTCGGCAAGATTTTTCATTCCCTCGTATTTCCCGAGGTCGATGCGCACGGAAAAATCGCCGCGCGAAAGCTTCGTCATTCCGTCTATTATCGTTTCGACGGGGCGAAACATCACGCGCCCGAGAATGGCGGCAAGCGTTATACCGACGAGCACGCTCGTTATGGCGAAGATGATGACCCAGAAGAGCCCGCTCTCAATGATACCGAGGCGAATGAAAACGAGGTTTAGGACGGTGGCAGTGGCGAGGGCGACGAGAAGCACCGCCGCGGTGCACAAGATAAACCAAACGTAAAATCTGCGCTTGGCGGGATCGTTCTTTTTCAAGCTAACACTCCTTTGACTTTTTGAATGGCGGCTCACAATGGCGGCTTAAACCTTTTTCACCGCTTTATAGCCGAGCCCGCGAATATTCTCTATCTCGAACTCGCCCCAGCCGTCAAAGCGCTTGCGCAAGCGCCCTATATGAACGGTGACGGTTTCAAGATTGGTCTCGCACTCGACGCCCCAGATCTCGTCCATGAGCTGAATACGCGTAAATATCTTATCGGGATAGGAGAGGAGCTTATAGAGGAGCTGAAACTCCTTTTGAGGGAGCTCGACTACCTCGGTGCCGCGACGCACCGTGAAGGAATCGTAATCAAGGACGACGGAGCCGATGACTATCTTGCGCTCGCTGACTATCTTATAGCGGCGCAAAAGCGCCTTGACGTGCAAAAGAAGCTCGTCGCGGTCGATGGGCTTCGACATATAGTCGTCTATCCCCGCGATGAAGCCGCGCTTGCGATCCTCGGGGTTTTGCTTGGCGGAGACCATCAGAATGGGAAAGTCCTGATTGAAGGTGCGCGCCTCGCGGGTGAACTCGTAGCCATTAAGCTTCGGCATCATAATATCGACTATGGCGAGATCGATGTGCTCGCGCGCCAGCACCTCGAATGCCTCCTCGCCGTCCTCCGCCGTGAAGGCGACGTAGCCGTTGGCTTCAAGGATCTCCTTCATAACGTATCTTATATTTTTATCATCGTCAACTATAAGGATATGAAACACCTTGCCGTTCCTTTCGTTCTTTCGTGCTCATCTCGTCGGTATTGGATTTAAGCTTCGTAGGCTCACTTCAAAGCAAACCGAAATCCAATGCCGCACGAGCTTTTCTTAATACGTAGTATAGCACAAAGCGCAAAATAAATCAAGCCTTGCGAAAATTCTTCTCCGCGATGGGTGATGGGCTATTTCCCGCGTTTTCCCGCAAAGCGGAAACACGGCTTATGTTTTTCTTTCACAATTAAGCCTTGCGAAAGCTTTTTTCACGATGGGTGATGGGCTGTTTTCCACGTTTTCGCGTGAATATGTGAATATTTAGAAAGGATTATTATAAATTTTCAAAAAAGACTTGAAATCTGTTATCGTTTATATTAAAACAGTATAGGTATCATTGTAAGCTTTTTACAAAGCTTGCTTAACGGTCTTTTGAGCGACGCTCTATTACTACTCGGAGAGCCGACCGACGGAGGCGGGGAGCTATTGACACTATGACGCGAACGGCAATATCGCCGTTTGGAATTGACGCTTTGCGCAAAGCGCGAAAAAGCGGGGCAATCACGCCCCGCTTTTTCGTTAGTCGATCTTACGTTTTTGCACGACCTGGAAGCTTCGCTCCTAAAACGGATGAAGTTTTTTTAAGCAGCCGTGGAAAAATTATTGCTTTTTAAACGTAAAAAAGCCGATTTTTATGCTGTCGCCGTCCTCTTCCAAGGGAAGCTCACTTTTCATCAGCGAGTCGATGGCAGCTTTGACGCCCTTATCGGAATCGCTGTCGATAAAGTCGAAAGAGATGGTCTTGGTGCCGTCGTCCTTCTTGGATATTTCGTAGGTGCCCTCGATGGAATTTTCGCCGACGGTGGCGGTCACTTTGCTACCCGAGAATTTGAGAGTGCAAAGACTTCCCTTATAGGTGCCCGAAAGCCCGCCGCAGGAAACGAGCACGGTGAGAACGCCGAGCATGAGCACGCAAACGAGGATGAGAGATAGAGCTTTTTTCATTTTGTTTTCTCCTTTGAAGTTTTGCTTTAAGCTGAATACATTGTAACACACTTTTCCCCGTTTGTCACTACTTTATTAAAATTTTGTTGATTTTTTTGCACGGATACGAACAAAGAGCTTCGACGGTGCTTTGCGGGGCTTCAAAGGTCAGCTTTACGGCAGTTCCCACGCGTTCGTGTCGGGAGCTCGGAGAGTCTGCCGCTTCTTCGTCTGTTTCGGGAGTGGTTGGAAGTGGCGCTTGCATTCAGTCTTTGCCGAGCTTCAAATTCAGCTTCACGGCAGTTGCCTCTCGTGGGCGTTAGGCATTCGGCAGCTCTTCCGTCGGTGCTTCGTCCGTTTCAGGAGTGGTTGGAAGTGGTGCTTCGGCGGGCGGCTCAACCGTGGGCGGAGCAACGTTCTGTGATCCGTCTCCCACGATGGCGACGCCGTCATAGACGCTGGCGAAGCAATCGGAGCCCGAGGCGGAGTTAAAGCGAACGCCGAGTATTTTTATATAACGCTCGTAGTCGTTCGGGTAGCTTGAAAGTGGACGCCCAAAGGCGTTATTGGTTTGGGCGGCAACCAATATGTCCTCTCCCTCAAAGCCGACGACGAGGAGCGTATGATAGTAGCCCTCGCCGTTTCTGCCGAGCTGTATAACGTCGCCGATTTCAAGCTCGTCAGCGGAGGCTTCGCGCCCGAATGGTCCAACGTCACCGTTCCCCGTTATGAAGTCGTAGAAATAGCGCACGGATGTCCAAGACGGAGAGCGCTCGTTTAGCGATATGTAATACCAGCCGTATGTGGGCTTATAATTCATAACGCACGAGCCCGCGTATATGCATTGGGAAACGAAGTTGGTGCAATTACCGCCGATGCCCGCAAAATTGCCGAAAACGGGGTTTTGCGAAAAGGCGTAGCGCTCGGCATAGAGGAGCGCGTTTTCTCTTTGGTATGGCTTCGTGGCTAACATAGCTTCTCCTTTAAGGGTATTTTGCAACGCGGGGGCGCGTGACTGCGCGGCTTGGCTTTCGAGTTTGCTCCGCGAGCCGTCGAAGCACGGGTTGCGCGGGCGGCGTAAGTTTTCGCAAAAGCGCGGTGACTTCGCGCTTCTTCTTAATTTTTTGCGGCACGAAGCTCGTGGATTTCGCGAGCTGTGGTTTTAGAGTGTACTCTGTGAGCCGTCGAAGCACGTGGCACGTGGGCGACGTAAGTTTTCGCAAAAGCACAGTGGCTTCGCGCTTCTTCTTAATATTTTTTGATATTTTTTTGCGGCACGGGGCTCGCGAATTGCGTGCGACTGGGCTTTCGAGTTTGCTCCGCGAGCCGTCGAAGCACGGGTTGCGCGGGCGGCGTAAGTTTTCGCAAAAGCGCGGTGACTTCGCGCTTCTTCTTAATTTTTTGCGGCACGAAGCTCGTGGATTTCGCGAGCTGTGGTTTTAGAGTGTACTCTGTGAGCCGTCGAAGCACGTGGCACGTGGGCGACGTAAGTTTTCGCAAAAGCACAGTGGCTTCGCGCTTCTTCTTAATATTTTTTGATATTTTTTTGCGGCACGGGGCTCGCGAATTGCGTGCGACTGGGCTTTCGAGTGTGCTCCGCGAGCCGTCGAAGCACGGGTTGCGCGGACGGCGTGGGTTTTCGCAAAAGCACGGTGACTTCGCGCTTCTCCTTAATGTTTTTGCGACACGAAGCTCGCGGATTTCGCGAGCTGTGGTTTTAGAGTGTACTCTGTGAGCCGTCAAAGCACGGGTTGCGCGGGCGGCGTAAGTTTTCGCAAAAGCGCGGTGACTTCGCGGCAGCGCCTTCGTCGTAAAAGCGTACATAAATATTTTATGAAAAAAACGAAATTTTGTTATATTTTTCTCTTGAAATTTAACGAATAATACTGTATAATATTCGCATAAAGCTTACACGGATTTCAAAAAAATAAAATAAAAATAAAAGGGAGAAAAGGGATGGATTCAAACAAGAGACCAGAAGAAATGCCGAGGATTACCAACGAGGCGTTGGCAAAGGCTTTCATTGACGAGCAGGTCGAGCTCATCAAGCGGCAGGTGAGAAGCAAAAAAGTGCTTCTTGCGCTTTCGGGCGGAGTTGACAGCTCCGTTGTCGCGGCGCTTCTTATCAAGGCGATAGGAAAGCAGCTCGTTTGCGTTCACGTGAATCACGGGCTTATGCGCAAGGGCGAAAGCGAGCAGGTCATCGAGGTCTTTAAAAATCAGCTTAATGCAAATCTCGTTTACATTGACGCGACGGATCGCTATCTGGACAAGCTGGCGGGCGTTGCCGAGCCCGAGCGCAAGCGCAAGATAATCGGCGGCGAATTCATCCGTATTTTCGAGGAGGAGGCGCGCAAGCTGGAAGGCATCGAGTTCCTCGCTCAGGGCACGATATATCCCGACATTCTCGAAAGCGACGGCGTTAAAGCGCACCACAACGTCGGCGGCTTGCCCGACGATTTGAAATTCGAGCTGGTCGAGCCCGTCAAGCTCCTTTTCAAGGACGAGGTGCGCGTTGTCGGACGTGCTCTCGGGCTCCCCGCCTCCATGGTGGATCGCCAGCCCTTCCCTGGTCCTGGGCTCGGCGTTCGTTGCCTCGGCGCGATAACGCGCGACAGGCTCGCCGCTCTCCGAGAGGCGGACGCAATACTGCGCGAAGAATTTGAGAAAAACGGACTCGCAGGCAAGGTTTGGCAATACTTCATCGCCGTTCCCGATATGAAGAGCGTCGGCGTCAAGGACGGAAAGCGCTACGAGGGCTGGCCCGCGATAATCCGCGCCGTTAACACGACGGACGCGATGAGCGCGACGATAGAAGAGCTCCCCTATTCCCTGCTCCACCGCGTTACCGCTCGCATCACCTCCGAGGTCGCGGGCATTAATCGCGTGCTCTACGATCTCACCCCGAAGCCCGTCGGGACAATTGAGTGGGAATAATGCCGAAGTTGCAATAATTTTGCAACGAAAATAAACAGTTTAAGAGCTAACGGATTTGATTTCTTGTCGAAGCCTGTTAGCTCTTTGTTATTTACCTTGGAAGCTCCCAAAGTAAAACGTTTCAATTAGTCAAATATAATATCCATCGACACTTGACTAATTTGCTTCTATGTGTTATGATTTAAATACCTTAAAATGAAGCTTGTGCATAAAGGGATAATTTCCATAATCGCGCAACGATTATCTAATTTAAGACAGCATATCGTATAGCAAAAGTCAGGACTATCTATTTGCACTGACGCTTTGCGGCAGAATGGAGATCTTATGAAACAAAAAGACTATGTAATAGAAGCTATGAAAATGAATGGCGGATATGCCACATTCCAACAGTTAAATCACTTGGTGGATTTTTCGACTTGGGGCACCGAAACACCCTTTGCTTCAATACGAAGGATCGTTCAAACTAATGACGAGTTTTTTAAAATTCAATCTGGGTTATGGGCTTTGAGAGAATTTGAAGACGTTGTTTTGAAGAAACTGAATATCAATAAAACCAACAAACAAAGCGTAAGCGACTTTACACATTCATATTTTCAAGGAATTATAGTCGAAATAGGAAATTTGCGAAAGCATAATACATACGTACCACCGCAAGATAAAAACAAATTGTTTTTGGAGAAGAAGCTGTCCGAAATCACAACGATGGATAAAATTTATGACTTTACATATCCAAGCATTTTAAGAAAGGCGAAAACGGTTGATGCTATTTGGTTTAACGAACGCAAAATGCCCTGTGCATTTTACGAAGTAGAGCATTCAACGGATATTAAAAACTCCTTAAACAAATTCTATGAATTACAAGATTTCCGATCAAAATTTTTCATAATAGCAGCAGAAGAAAGAAGAAGGCAATTTGAAGATATCATCAACTTGTCAATTTATAGAGATATAAAAGAATTGGTTGAATTTGTGACTTATGATTCATTAGTTAAGCAGTATAATTATGAGCAAAATATGCCAAAAATAGTAATTTGATAAAACAAGTTGCTGAAATAAAAGAAATCGTCATTTAAAAATTTTAAAGTAAGCCAAATAATATTACTCGTAAACAATTTAAGAGCTAACGGATTTGATTTCTTGTCGAAGTCTGTTAGCTCTTTGTCATTCTTATTTAATTTCGTAATTTTCGTAATTTTATCATAATTCGCGCATTTATCACTTGAAAAAACGAAAAGGCTGTGGTATAATATACGCAGAAAGTCTTGCAAGCAAGCCTTTGCGGCTTCGCCGCTTGCGCGCGGCGCGCGCCCGCCTAATTGACGGCTTCGCAAAAATGCTCTTGCAAGCAAGCATTTTTGCTTTATGGTATAATAAATTAGCGGGATGTAGCGCAGTTGGTAGCGCGCTTGCTTTGGGAGCAAGATGTCGCAGGTTCAAATCCTGTCATTCCGACCATATCGAGTGTTCTTAACCAACCTGAGAGTTGGGAGAGGACACTCGATTTCT
>CAYSUO010000003.1:0-82691 GCA_964434325.1 uncultured Ruminococcus sp. | reverse complement strand
CGCGAATATCTTTGATTTTTACCATAAAGGAGCTTTTGCGGATAGCCAAAAGCGCGGGCTTTGAGTATAATGTAAAGGGCGCTTGCGCCGAAAGAGAGGTGTCCGCTTGAACTTCCTTCCGATAAGTGAAACGAAATTGAAGATAGTCCTGTCGCTTGACGAAATGCGGCAGTATGGGCTGTGCGAAAAGGAGCTTAACTATTCCGCGCCCGAGGTGCGCGAGTCGCTTTGGCGAATACTTGACGCGGCAAAAGCCGCTTGCTCCTTTTCGGTGAACGGCGAAAAAATACTCGTTCAGCTCTATCCCGCCGCCGAGGGCGGCGAGATATTCGTAACGAAGCTGGGAGCCTTGTCGAAAAGCGCAGAGCGTTCGATTTCAACGTCGGGTAGGGTGGGAATGTTGACGTCGGAGTTTAAACTCTATATGTTTGACGACGTGAGGACCGCCGCCGCGGCGCTCGCGGCGGCGGTGGCTCTGCCCGAGGGGGCGGAGCTACTTCTCGCGGAGAATGGGAGCGTGTGCTTGCTCTTCGAGGAGCGGGAAGAGGCGGGGCTCGCAGTCATCGCGGAATTTGGCAGGGAATTGCCCGCGTCGATGGAGCCCTACGTTCGCGAGCGCTCAAAGCCCTTGACTCGCGCCGAGCTTATGAAGCGCGTGGCGGGTGGCTCGTAGACGTAGAACAAGCCGCGGGATTTTGCCTTCTTTTTTGCTTTGGCA
Source organism: uncultured Ruminococcus sp. (assembly GCA_964434325.1). Lineage (GTDB taxonomy): Bacteria > Bacillota > Clostridia > Oscillospirales > CAG-272 > UBA1740. The sequence continues at coordinate 81,973 of CAYSUO010000003.1, read as the reverse complement.
GGGAATTGCCCGCGTCGATGGAGCCCTACGTTCGCGAGCGCTTAAAGCCCTGTCTCGCGCCGAGCCTTAATTGGCACGACTCGTCTAACCCAACAGGCTATAAGTAATAAAATCACCTACAACGTAATGGGGCGGAGTTCGTTCCTCTAATAAAATGAGACTGTCGCATTTAGTCAGAAACAAACAAAAACGGTAGAAGCAGAGAAATATCTCTGCTTCTACCGTGTGTTTTTTAAAAATAATTATTGTATTCCTTAAAAGCATTTGCAGCTTCGCGGAGGCGTACTTTGCGGAAAAACGGTTATACTATTCGTATGAAAGCTTATATCATAGCCAACGTACTTTCGGCGATAGCCGCCGTCTTTCTCGTTTTCGGTTGCGCGTCATCGAAGCGCGAAAACGTCTATATGCTTCAAAGCGTCGAATGTGCGTTTCTCATCTTTGCGCAGATCGCCTTCGGTCAGAGTGCGGCGGCGGCAGCCCTGCTCGTCTCCCTCGCGAGGAATGTTTTGCTCTGGCGCGGGAGATACGGCTTTTTTGCAATGCTTTCCGTCTGCCTTTTAACGCTCTCCGTCGGCGTCGCGTTTGGCGGCGGCGAGCTCGTCGGCCTCATTCCCGTCATCGCGGGAATCGTCTATTCCGTCACGGCGTTTTGCGCGCGCCGCTTCGTCGGGGTGAAGCTCAGTTTGCTCCTCAATATAGCCCTTTGGAGTATCTATGCCGCGCTCATCGGCGATGTGGCGACTTTGCTCGTCAATTCCGTCGCCTTCGTGATAAATCTCGCGTCGCTCGTCGCCTTTATCAGCCGCCGCTCGACCAGTCGTGCATCGGACCGACAACGCCGTTGTTGAACTCGTCGTCGTTGTATTTCGCAACGAGATGCACTTCGTTCCCATCGCCCGTCGCAACGTTGTTATCGACAACATCGTTATCAAAGTCCCACTTTTTGTCGCCGAAGTACCAGCCGTCAAATTTGTAGCCTTCTCTCGTCGGGTCCGTTTCAGGCTTCGGTATCTTTTCGCCGTACTCCACGATGAGGTCGGGGTAGTCGCCGTCGCCGCCGTCGGAGTCGAAGCTTACCGTCCACGTTTTAGCTACCCATTTTGCCGTGAGCGTTATATTCTCGGCGGGCATCGTGTCCGTGTCGAAGTTCCACTCTTTGTCGCCGAAGTACCAGCCCGCAAAAACAAAGCTCGTGCTTATCGGGTCGACGGGTGCCGTTATCTTGCTCCCCGCGCGGACTCCCGTTATCGGCGAGCAGCCCATCGGGGTCTCGTCGCCCGTATCGAAAGTCACCGAGTAGAGCTCTTCGAAGCGCGCCGTCAGCGTTATATCCTCGGAGATTGCGGTGCCGTTAAAATCGAAGCTCTCCTCCGCGTCCTCCAAAAACCAGCCGAGAAATAGGTAGCCTCCGCGTGTCGGGGCGGCAGGGCTTTGGACAGTTGCTCCCTCGTCCACCGTGCTCGTCGTGCTCTCGTCCCCGTTTTTAAAGGTCACCGTCACCGTTTTTTGCCATATCACTTTGAGCGTTATATCGCTCGTCACAACGTCCGTCTCAAAATCCCAGTCGCGCTCGCCCTCGATGTAGTACCATTTTACGAATCGGTATCCGCTCCGCGTCGGTACCTCGGGGTAGGGTGTCAGTGGCGTATCGTGCGGAACGGTCATCGCCGCCACCGCGCTTCCGCCGTCGGTATCGAAGCTCACCGTGAAGCTCCGCGTCCATTCCGCCGTCAGGGTAACGTTCGCCGTTATCTCCTCGTCAAAGTTGAATTTGCCTTGCTCGGTGTACCAGCCCACGAAAATGTAGCCCTCGCGCGTCGGGTCGGCGGGTTTCTGTACCTTTGCTCCCCGCGCCACGTTCTGATTGGCTATCGTCGGCTCTCCGCCGTTCACTTTAAAGATTACTGTGAAAAACGTCTGTGTCCATTTCGCCGTCAAGGTTATATCCGACGTGACAGCCCGCGTGAAGTCCCACTTAGCGCCGCCCACGTACCAGCCGTCAAAGGCGTAGTTCGTTCTCGTCGGCACGGGGGGCTCCGTAGCAAGGCTTCCGTTCGGCACCGTTTGCGCGGGAACGGTCGTACCGCCGTTCGCATTGAACGTCACCGTGTAGTTCTTCGCCCACTTCGCGGTCAAGGTCAGGTCTCCTTGCACCGTGTCCGTCTCAAAGCGCCACTCCGTCTCCCCGTTAAACCAGCCGAGGAAGGTGTAGCCTGCCATCGTCGGCGCGGTCGGCTTCGTCAACTTTTCAAGTGCTCCCACGGTCTCGGTGGTGGGGATATTCACCGTCGCCCCGTTCGCGTCGAAAGTCACCGTAAAGCGCTTCAAGGTCCATTTTGCCGTCAAGGTCATATTCCCAGGGATCGCGCTCGCCTCAAAGTCCCACAGCTTATCCCCCGAGTACCAGCCCGCGAAATCGTAAAATTGCCTCGTCGGCTCCGTCGGTGCCGTCGCCTTCTGTCCCATCGCCGCCACTAAGGGCGCAATCGCCGTTCCGCCGTTCGAGTCAAACGTCACCGTGCAGTTCTCCGCCCAGCGCGCCAAAAGCTTCATATCCCCCGTCGGCAGGTCGGTGTCGAAGCTCCATTTCTTGTTTCCGTAATACCAGCCGAGGAAGGTGTAGCCCGTCCGCGTCGGCGCGGTCGGCTCCGTGAGTGTTTCACCTTCGGTAACCGTCTGCTTGGCGCTTTCCCCGTCCGAGCTCGTGTCCTCCAAGGTGACGGTGTGGCGTTTCAGCCACTTCGCCGTCAAGTTAAGGTCTGCGTTCGGCGCCGCCTCCGTGAAGAGCCATTCAGCGCCCTCCGCCGTGTACCAGCCCGCGAAAACGTAGCCCTCACGCGTCGGGTCCTGCGGCCTCGTCGGGCAAGTATCCAGCGTCAAGGTCTGTGGATTCGTCGCAGTTCCGCCGTCCGTATTGAAATAGACGGTGTACGTCTCTATCCATTTCGCTTTGAGCGTCATATCGGACACCACGGGGTAGTGCTCGAAATCCCATTCGTCAAGCCCGAGAAACCAGCCCGCAAAAGCGTAGCCGTCTTTCGTCGGAGCCTCTGGGCGCGTGGCGTATTCTCCGAGAGTAACGGTCAGGGAGGTGGTCTCCGTGCCGCCGTCCGCGTCGAAGCTCACCGTCGCCGTCTCCTCGCAAGCGAAGAGCGCAGTCAGAGCAAAAACGAAGAGCGTCGCCGCAATCAAGGCTTTAAGGCTTTTTTTCATATTCCGAATCCTTTCATTCGTCTGTCGTATTGTTCCCACCAAAGGGGGTCATTTATCGCGTGTCAAAGCATTTTCTATGAAATGCTACAAATCATCATCTTATTTTAACATATAATTTGTAATTTTGCAATACATAAAAGGAAAATATTTTGTGCAAAGATTTCCGTCGAAATCGCGCAGAAGCTATTGAAAAAGACGCCGAAGTGTGCTAAAATAAATAAAAAGCTTGCGTCAAACCCACGCGGGCTTGCGGAAAGGCAGGGGCAGTATGATAGCTTCCCTTTTGGCAGAGCGGCGCTTGCCGCCCTTTAAGTCGCGCTCCGAAATGCTCGATATATTGCAGCGCGAGGAATACGGATATATCCCGCCTCCGCCCGATAAGCTCTCGTTTCGCGTGCATGACGGCTACATACCGAATTTTTGTGCGGGCAAAGCCAGCTCGCGCCTCGTCGAAGCCGAGATGGAGATAGCGGGAAAGCCCTTCTCCTTCCCCTTCCACGTGGCAATCCCCAAGCGGGCGGGGAAGCACCCCTTCTTCGTCTGTATCAATTTCCGCCCCGCCGTCCCCGATCGCTATATCCCCACCGAGGAGATCATCGATAACGGCTTCGCGGTTTTGAGCTTTTGCTACACCGACGTCACCAGTGATGACGGCGATTTTAGGAGCGGCCTCTCCGCCGTTCTCTATCCCGAGGGAAAGCGCGAGCCCACCTCGGCGGGCAAGCTCGCCCTCTGGGCATTCGCCGCTCAGCGCGTCATGGACTACGCCGTCACCATCGAGGAGCTTGACCCCGCGCATTCCGCCGTATGCGGTCATTCCCGCCTCGGCAAAACGGCGCTCCTCGCCGCGGCAACGGACGAGCGCTTTCGCCTCGCCTATTCCAACGATTCAGGGTGTAGCGGCGCCGCTCTTTCACGCGGGAAGCGCGGCGAAAACGTCAAAAGCATCTGCTCCGTCTTTCCGTTTTGGTTTTGCGAGAACTATCTTCGCTATTCATCCCGCGAGGAGAAAATGCCCTTCGATCAGCACTATCTCCTGGCTTCCATAGCGCCCCGCCTCGCCTACGTCGCGAGCGCCGCGGAAGACGATTGGGCAGACCCCGTGTCAGAATTTCTGACCTGTGCCGCCACCTCCCCCGTCTACGAATGCTTCGGGCTTTCGGGGCTCGTCTGCGGCGATGAGCTGCCCACGGTCGGCACCTCGCTCCACGCGGGCTCCGTCGGCTATCATCTGCGAGCAGGGCTCCACTATTTCAGCCGCACCGACTGGCTGGAGCTTATGCGCTTCGCACGTGAAAAGTGGCAACTTTTGTAAACCTACATTTGCATTTATCCCCGCATCCGACATTCAATTTCATAAAAAATAAAAATATATAAAGCAAAGGAGAACGTATGAAAAAATTCTGGGAAGACTTCAAAAAATTCATCAAGCGCGGCAACGTGGTCGATATGGCGGTCGGTGTCGCGGTCGCCTCCGCCTTCACCGCCATCGTCACCGCCTTCACCAACGGCTTCATCAACCCCCTCTTGGCTCTCATCTCCAAGGACTCAAATCAAGAGGCGCTTAAATGGGTGCTCCGCCCCGAAAAGCTCGGGCTCGACGAGGCAGGCAACACCATCGTTCTGCAAACCGAGGTCGCCATTCTCTGGGGGCCCTTCGTCCAAGCCATCATCAATTTTCTCGTCGTCGCCTTCTTCCTCTTCCTCGTTATGCGCATCGCCTCGCGCCTTAGCGCCCGCGCCTTGCAGATAGGAACGGAGATCAAGGACCTCTTGACGGACGACGACGAAAACAAGGCCGCCGCGGAAGCCGAAGCTGCCGCGGAAGCCGAAGCCGCCCTCGCCGCCGAGGAAGCCGCCAAGGCGGAGGCAGAAGCCGCCGCAGAAGCGGAAAGGCAAGCCGCCGAGGAGGCCGCACGGCTCCAAGCCGAAAAGGAAGAGGCGCAAAATCGGCTTCTTCGCGAGGAAGCGCTCCTCGTCGAAATCCGCGACCTCTTGAAGGAGCTCAAAAAATAATCGTAGCTCCGCGTCCACGGTCTACGAATTGAGTTTTATGAATTAAAGCTGTCATATTAGACAGAAAAACGAAAGAGGCTGTCGCATTTAGTCAGAAACAAACGAAAAACGGTAGAAGTAAAGAATCATCTCTGCTTCTACCGTGTTTTTTTCAGGAAATTCAAGGTCAAATTGAATTTTAATGAAACGCCTCGTTGCTTATGCCGAATAAGCGCCGAATTATGCTCCGCGCGTCCTCGTCGCCGTGAAGTAGATTATCTGCCGCCCGCTTTCGCTCGCGAGCGCCCGCACGAGGCGGAGCGCCCTTTCGAGGCGCGCGTCGTCGTAATAGGCGAAGGGATCATCGAGAACGAGAAAAGGCTTTTCGCTCCCCTCGTAGAGTGCGTCGCTCAAAGCGAGGCGTATCGCAAAGGCGTATAGCTCCTGCGTTCCCTTGCTGTAAGCCTCGCGCGGGTGCGTCTTTCCGCCCTCCAAGCGCGCCATGGCAAACGAGGTGTCGAGCTCCAGCTCCTCCTCACATTCCGATATGAGGCGCGTGTATGCGGTGAACGAGCTCTTCGTCTTTTCAAGGTAGCGCACATTCAAGGCGTCCTTCGCCCGTTCGAGCAGCGCCATCGTCCGCCTTATCGTCAAAAGCCTGTATTCGTAGTCGCCTTCGAGCCTCGTGAGCCTTTCGTATTCCTCCGCGTTCTCGGAGAGCTCATCGAGTGCTTCCGCGTCCAGCTTGTAGCGGCTCGTGCGTAAGGTCAGTTCTCTTTCCACGTTCGCAAGCTCGCTCTCGGTCGTCGTTTCGCGCGAGCCCGATTGACCCTCCAATGGGCTCTCGTCACCGAATTTTTCCAGCTCCGCCGTCAGGCTCTTTACTCGTTCCTCGGCTCTCCCATATTCGTCAAGTCGCGCCCGCACCTCGCCTATCGGGTCGTCGCCCCCCGTCGGGAAGCGCCTCGTAAATTCGAGATAGCGGCGCATATTCTTTTCGTAGCCCGCCCTGTATTCCTCGTTGAGCTCGCTTTGGCGGCGAGCGTCGGCTCTCCGCTCCTCGCTCTCGCGGTGCATTTTCCTTATCGCCGCCACCGTCGCGCTCGGGGTTTCCGCGTCGCACGAGAAGCGCGCCGCAAGGCTCGCGAGCGCCGCTTCCAGCTCTGCGCGCCGCGCCGCCTCACCGCGGCGCCGCCCACGTCCCATAGCCAGCGTGATAACGAATAGCACCGCACAAACGGCGCAAAGCGCCCAAAAAGCGGGCGTAACGGCAACGCCGAGTATCGCGCCGAGTATCGCGAGCGCCGCGCTCAAAAATGGCAGGGGAGAGAAGCGCCGCCCCTTCGCGCCGTCCGCTTCAAGGCTCGCCGCAATATAGGCGGCGCGGTCAAGCTCCTCGTCGCTCGTTAGCGGCTGGTCGCCCTCGCCGAGCGCGGGCTCTCTTATTCCGCTCATCAGCCGCTCCGCTTCTCGCTTCGCGTCCTCCGCCTCGTCTATCTCGCGCCTCGTCGGCGGCGTACCGCCGAAGTAGTCGGAGAGCTGCGCGAGGCAGAGCCGCGCCGCGTCGAGCACCTTCCGCTTCGCCTCGTGCTCGCTCCGAAGCGCCCGCCTGACGCTCTCCTCCTCGCGCAGGGCGCGCTCCGCCCCCAGCCTCGCGCTAAGCTCCCTCTTTCTTCTTTCGAGGGCTTCGAGCTCTTCGCGCTCCTCCGCGTGGCGGCGCGCCAAGGCTTCCAGCTCTCCGCGCCGCGCGTCGAGCTCCCCGAGGCGCCGTTCCAGCTCCGCGAGCGCTCCGCCGCCGCCCTGCTTGCGATAAAATTTTCTCCCCTCGTCGAGGCGCTTCATCGCCTCGTCAAAGACCGTCAGGTCGCCGTCCGCCTCCGTTATATCCGAAAGCTTCGCCGCCACCGTCCTGTTCTCGTTTTTTTCTGGGAGCTTCCTTTCGGAAAGAAAAACGGTGCGCTCAAAGCCGTCTCTGTCTATCCCGAATAGCGTCGTACCAGGTGAGTCGCCGAGCTCCCCCGTCTCCCGCCCCGTCTCCCCGTCGTAAACGGTGAGCTCGTCGTCGGCGGCCTTCTTGCCGAACTCGCGCTCTATTCTGAATCGCCTTCCCCCCGCTTCCAGCGTCAGGGAGCCGCCGTAGCTCCCCCCCTGCCAAGGCTCGTAGCGCTTTCTTTCGTTGTCGTCAAGTTTCGCCTTTCGCGTTTCGTCAAAGCCGTATAGCATCGCCTTCAAAAACGCGGCAAGCGTGCTCTTTCCGTATCCGTTCTCGGCAACCACGGTGTTTAACCCCTCGCTAAACGCGAAGCGCGCCTCGCAGAGCTTGCCGAAATTTTTAACGTATCCTTCAATAAGCCTCATATCTTTTCGTCTCATTCCGCACAGTGCGGTAGTGGGTTGCGTCATTCAATGCTCTCGCCCATAAGCGCCGCGAGCCCACAGCTGATAACGTCCTCCTTCTCTTTTTCGTCGAGCCCCGCCTCGGCTATGACGGTGCGAATAAATTCGCCTTTCAGCGAGCGGTCGTGCTCGTAGCTCGCGGGATAGATTTCAAGGCGCGTCTCGTCGCGTATCTCAAAGTAGAAGAAGCGCTCCGAGAGCCTTCTCTCTATCAGCGCCGTGTCGAAGCGCACCGAGGGTAGCCTGTGCCCCGTAAGCCTCGCACGCACCATATCGCCGCGGCTCGCCTCGCGGCAAGCTTCCAGTATTCTTAGCTCCAATTCGTGCGTCCCGTCCGCCCCGTCTGCGGGAACGTCCACAACGCGTGTGCGCCTCCCCGCCAGCGGAACGAAGAGGTGCGTTGCCCGCCGCCCGTCGAGCTCCACGGCAACGTAGCCCTTTTCGCCCGTCTCGTCAAAGCCGCGCCCCAAGGGCGCCCCCGAGTAGACCGCCGAGGCGCCGCTCGCAAGCCGCTCCTCGGAGTAGGTGTGGTAGTGCCCGAGAGCCACGTAGGCGGCTTCGCTTTTCGCCAGCTCGCGCCGCCCTATAACGCCGCCCGCCTCGGAGCGCTCGCGTAGTTCCCCGTGAAGCACGAGCACCGTCGGCTCCTCCGAGGGCGAAAGCCCGCGCAAGAGCTCCGCCTCCGTCTCGCTCCTTCCCGCGAAGCGAACGCCCGCTAAGTGGTGCTCCGTCCAGCCGCGCCCGAAAACGCGGAGATTTTGCGGTAGCTCGGGGCAGGCGGCTCTTAGCGCCTCCCCCTCGTGGTTTCCTGGAAGATAGAAAACGGTGACGGGTGCCGCGGCAATAAGGTCGACAACCGTCTTCACCGTGCTTTCGGGAACTCTCTCCTCGTCGAAAAGGTCTCCCGCTATCACAAGCGCCTCGTAGCCGCCGTCGCGCGCCGCGTCGAGCAGCGCCCGAAAGCCCAGAATGAGCTCGCGCTTGCGCTCGCGCGCCCTCTCCCTTGTCAGCTTCGTCTCCATCTTTGAGCCGATATGTATATCGGAGCAGTGTAGTATCTTCATTCCCGTGTCTCCTCCTTGCCTTCCCGCGCCTCCTCCGTCGCCCCGCGGCGATATTCGCTCGGCGTGCAGGCGAAGGCGGTGGAAAATACCTTCGTAAAATACGATTGGTCATAAAATCCCGTCGCGTGTGCTATCTCGTTTATGCTGAGCTCTCCACCCTTCAAAAGGCGCTTCGCCTCGTTCAGCCTGTATTGCGTTATAAATTCGCCCACCGTCTGCCCGAATTGCCTCTTAAAGCAGGTCAAAAGCTTGCTCTTCGAGCAGTCGAGCTCGTGGCATATATCCCGTATGCTTATCTTTCTCGCGTAGTTCTCCGCCACGTAGCGCTTCGCCGCCTCGCCGAGAGACGGGTTTTTAGAAGGCAGGGCGTTCGCCAGCGTCAGATATCGCGCCGAAAGCGTCATTATGCGCACGTAGACCTCGCACATCTCGCGGGAAACGCGCGGTATACCGCGAACGAGCTCGTCCGCCGCGGCGCGGCTCTCCGCGAGCGGCGCTATCCTCTCCGCCAGCCTTTCGGTGCTTTCGCTCTCGTCTAACACCTGCCCCATCATCAGAAAGCCCGTCAGCGTTCCGAAATTGTAGAGCGGGCTTATCGCCTCCGTCAAGCCGTAGCGGCATTTGTATATCGTTGTGCTCCGCCGCCCCTGTGCCTCGCGGCAAGCCGCCCTATCGCAGGAAAGGCAGCGTTCGAGCTCCGCCGCGTCCCTTTGCAAAAATGCGCAAAAGGGCTGTCGCGAGCTCGGATAAGCCGCTATCTCGTTGAAGTCTCGGTCGTGGAGCGACATTCTGAAATGCGTCGCGCGATAGAGGTCCTTCAAAACGGCAACTATTTCTTGCTTGTCCATTTTTTCCTCTTTGTAGGATATTCGTAAAAATGTGCTATTCTACAAATTATTATACTATTCTACCTTGAATTTGTCAAGAGAATAAACTATAATGGAAATAGATAATTTTCGGCTCCAAATTAGGAGCTTGAAGAATTGAAAGCTAAGGAGCGTGAAGCTTACCTTCACGAGAAATGTACCGCCGCCTCGCGGCAGGAGGAGAAAAATGCAAAGCCACGAATATTGTATCGGCGTCGACCTCGGCGGCACCAACATCGCCGTCGGCCTCGTCCGCCTCGACACGAAGAGTATCGTTCGCCAATTCAGCGTCAAAACGAATGCGCCGCGCCCCTGTGAGAGCATATCCGCCGACATCGCCGACGTCGCTCGTAAGCTCTGTGAACAGGAGGGCATCGCCCTCTCCGAGGTGAAATGGATCGGCGTCGCCACCCCAGGCATCGTCAAGGGGCGCGTCGTCGTCAGCGCCTTCAACCTCGGCTGGGAAAACGTCGAGTTCGGCAGGATCCTCTCCGAGATAACGGGAAGGCCCACCTACGTCGCCAACGATGCCAACGCCGCCGCCTACGCGGAAGCCGTCTGGGGCTCTGGCGAAGGCTGCCGCTCCCTCGTCGCCTTCACCCTCGGCACAGGGGTCGGCGGCGGCATCGTCATCGACGGTAAGATATGGGAGGGCACCAACGGCTTCGCCGCCGAAATGGGGCACACCGTCCTCGTCCCGAACGGCAGAGCATGTGCTTGCGGTAAGCGAGGCTGTATTGAAAGCTATTGCTCCGCGACCGCTCTTATAAAAGAGACCAAGCGCTATATGCGCCTCTATCCCGAGAGCAGTATGTGGAAGCTCGTCGAGGGCGATATCGAGCGCGTCAGCGGGAAGACCGCCTTTCGCGCCAAGGACGAGGGAGACGTGGCGGGTACCCTCGTTGTCAACGAGTTTATAGACAGCCTCGCGATAGGCGTTGAAAACGTCATCAATATGTTGCAGCCCGACGTCGTCTGTATCGGCGGCGGCATATCGCGCGAGGGCGATAAGCTTATGTCTCGCCTTTGTGACCGTGTTCGGCACGGCACCTTCGGGCAGGAGGGCGCGAGAACGCGCGTCGTCGCCGCCGCCTTCCGTAATGACGCGGGCATAATAGGCGCGGCTCTCCTCGGCTTGCAGTCCGAAAAATAACGAACTTCCTTGAATACCTTAGATCTCATCGTATAAAATAAGCCCCGAAGGGGCGGAACGGAGTAGCTATGATAGAAAATATCGTCAAGCAGTTTAACGTCACGGGAGAATTTGTCAGCGAGAGCGTCTATGGCTCGGGGCATATCAACGATACGCGCCTCGTTATCATGAACGACGGTGGCAAAGAGGTCAAGTACATACTTCAAAAAATAAACCAAAACGTGTTTAAGGACCCCGAGAGCCTTATGAACAACTTTGTCGGGGTAACCTCGTATCTCGCCGAGATAATAAAAAAGAACGGGGGAGACCCGATGCGCGAAACGCTGAACGCGATAAAAACGCGCGAAGGGAAGAGCTCCTTCAAAACGGAGAGCGGCGACTATTGGCGTATGCTCGTTTTCATCTCCGATAGCATAAGCTTCGATAAGGTCGACGAGCCAATTCAGTTCTATAAGAGCGCCGTCGCCTTTGGCAATTTCCAGTATCTCCTTCGCGATTATCCCGCCGCGACCCTCGTTGAGACCATACCGAATTTCCACAATACCCCCGATAGACTTCGCCAGCTTCGCGAAGCCGTGGCGGAGGATAAATGCGGAAGGCTCGCCGAAGTGATGGCGGAGGTGCGCTTCGCCGAGGAGCGCGAGGAGTTTATAGGAACGCTTGAAAGGGCGCACGCCGAGGGGCGGCTCCCCCTTCGCGTCACGCATAACGATACCAAGCTCAATAACATTCTTTTCGATAAGGATACCGAGAACGCGCTTTGCATAATCGACCTTGACACCATTATGCCTGGCTACTCCGTCAACGATTTTGGTGACTCCATTCGCTTCGGCGCGACCACCGCGCTGGAAGACGAGGCGGATCTCTCCAAGGTCAACTTCGATATCGAGCTCTTCGAGCTCTACACCAAGGGCTTCATCGAGGGCGCCAAGGGCGGGCTCACCGAGGCGGAGCTTGAAATGCTCCCCGTCGGCGCAATTATGATGACGCTGGAATGTGGTATGCGCTTCCTCGCGGACTATCTCGCGGGAGATACCTATTTCCGTATCCACAGGGCGGGGCAGAATCTTGACCGCGCACGCAACCAGTTCAAGCTCGTTTCCGATATGGAAAAGCGGCTCGGCGATATGCGCGCCATAGTGAAAAAATATTCCTGACGCAAGCGTCAACTTCACTATGAGTAAAACAAAAAGCTTGCCGCCACGTGCGGCGGAACGGAGAAAGATATGATAAAGATAATTGCAGCAAAGACCGCCGAGGAGGCGGGAAAGAAAGCCGCCGAGGTCATCGCGGGCGTAGTTTCGGCGAAGCCTAACGCGGTCCTCGGGCTCGCAACGGGCTCGTCGCCCCTCGGTATGTATGCCGAGCTCATCAGAATGTGCAAGGCGGGGGAGATAAGCTTCAAGGACGTGAGGAGCGTCAATCTGGACGAGTACGTGGGGCTTTCCCCCGAGCACGACCAGAGCTACGCCTACTTTATGCGCACCAACCTCTTTGCCCACGTGGATATAAAGCCCGAGAATACCAATCTCCCGTCGGGGCTCGCGGCTGACCCAGCCGCCGAGTGCCAAAGATATGATGAAGTCGTTGCTTCGATGGGTGGCGTTGACGTGCAGGTCCTCGGCATAGGCAATAACGGGCATATAGGATTTAACGAGCCCGCGGATAGCTTTTCCGTGGGAACGGGGCTCGTGGAGCTCACCGCCTCAACGATCGACGCAAATTCTCGCTTCTTCGCCTCGCGTGAGCTCGTTCCCACCAAGGCGCTCTCTATGGGCGTCGGTCAGATAATGGCGGCGGATAAGATACTGCTTATCGCCCTCGGCAAGGGTAAAGCCGAAATCCTCGAAAAGGCGCTCTTCGGCGAGGTAACGCCGCGCGTCCCTGCCTCCATTCTTCGCTTCTTCAAGGGCGAGGTCATCGTGTGTGCAGACGAGGCGGCGCTCTCCGTTATAGCGGAAAAGCACCCCGAAGCGATTAAATGATTTTTCCTCCGAGGGGGAAAAGCACCCCGAAGCGATTAAATGATTTTTCTCTCCAAGAGAGGCAAGTAGCCAAAAGCGATTAAATGATTTTGCTTTTCCGAGAGGGAAAACGGTAATTTTGTAAAGCTGAAAATTAAGAGAGCTTAAATTAACACAGTAGAAGCAGGGAAAAACTGCTTCTACCGTGTTTTTTCTATATATATCAAAACATCATCGCAGAAGAGCCCTTCGTGCGTCGCAAGGGAGTGACGCGCGAAAAGGCGCGTATATTCTCAAAGCAAATGCAACAGTAGCACGAGAAGTTGCATTTAGTCTGAGAAATGTGAGGAAAAGAACTAAAACCGAAAAGCTTATATATTATTTGCAAGGTGTTTTGCTGAAATTCTACCAATGTATGCACCTAAAACAAATTAAAAAGGCGTGCTTAAAAGACCTGAAAAAAGGGCGCGCGAAAAACATCGAAAAAAGCTTTACAAATCGCGCGTCTTGTGCTAAAATAAATTAAAAGCGGGCATTAAAAAAGCAAAGACTCGCGAAAAGCTTCGAGGTGCTTATGGATATTTTTCTCGCCCTGGCATTTTTGTTCTTCATAGGCTCGGTTGGCGGCTTCGTCATCGAGCTGTTTTACCGCCGCTTTCTCTCGCGCGCCAACCCCGAGAGAAAATGGATAAACCCTGGCTTTTGTGCGGGACCCTATCTCCCCCTCTACGGGAGCGGGCTCTGCCTGCTCTATCTGATAGCATCGCTTGAAAAATTCGAGCTCATCGAGCACCCCGTGTGGTCTAAGCTCGTTCTCTTCGTCGTTATGGCGCTCTGTATGACCGTCATCGAATTTATAGCGGGGCTCATCTCCTTGAAGCTATTCAAGGTGCGCCTCTGGGATTACAGCGGCGAATGGGGAAACCTTCTCGGTATCATCTGCCCGAAGTTCTCCTTCTTTTGGAGCCTCCTCAGCGCCGCCTACTATTTTCTCGTCCATCCCCACATTTTGGCGGCTCTCTCGTGGCTCTCGCAAAACCTCGCCTTCTCCTTCGTTATCGGTGCCTTCTTCGGCGTTTTCACCGTGGACGTCGTTCATTCCTCGGGTATCGTTTTGAAGCTTCGCCGCTTCGCGGAGGAAAACGGGATAATAGTGCGCTACGAGCATTTGAAGGCAGCGATAAGAAGCGCGCGAGAGAAGCAAAAGCAAAAAATATCCTTCCTTCTCCCCTTTAAGCTTGAAAAACCCCTCGGCGAATACCTGAAAGAGCATTTTGAAAGCTTTGAGGAGCGCTTCAAGAAAAAATAGCTTAAAGGGGCTGCTTCGCCTGACCTAACAGGCTATAAGTAATAAAAACACCTACAACGTAATGGGGCGGAGTTCATTTAGACATAAACGAAAAAGAGCGAGGATGCCGTAAAAATCGGTAGCTTCGCTCTAACTTTTGCTTTTTCATTTTCAAGGTTGAAATTCTCTGAATTTCTTCCGATTTATGCTCTTTTTCGTTTATACCTAAATCAAGCACATACAAAATATCGCAAGTGAAATTCGCGCGGAACAAAAGCACACCCAAGAAGCCGCGCTTCAAAAAGATGGCGTGAAGCCAAAGCAATAAATTGAAATTGTAAACAAAATATTAAAAGCTCTCATATCGTCTGTACAAGTGCCGCATTTTATGCTACAATGAGATATATCAAAAGACAAAAGGAGGTTTTATCGTGACTTGGTTTAATAAGCAAAGCCGTTTGGTTCAAATCCTCTTGCTCCTCATTCCCGTGGTCAACTGGATAACGGAGATCTATGTCAGGTGGTCTACCTGGCTCAAAAAGGGCGGGCTTCTTCGCCTCATCATCTGCATACTCGTAACCATTCCTTCGGGTATCGCATTCGGTTGGCTCGACCTCGTCTGGGTCTTGCTTTTCAAGAAGCTCTTCTTGCAATAAAGTAATAAAACGGCAGGGGCGTTGCGCGAAAGCGTAGCGCCCCAATAAATTCTTCGTCGAGCGCAAGCTTGAACACTTCGAGCTTGCCCGTTTCTCTCTTGATGGCGAATTTGCGCTGACCGAACGTCTTTCTGTTAGCCGCGAACGAAATTCGGGCTTTCGCTCCGCGTCTTTTCGTCGGCGCGTAGTCCTTTTAATTTCCGTTAATTTCCGTTTGTTGCAATTTGCGCTTGACTTTTATCGCGCAATAATGTATAATCGAAGAAAATCGGAATTTGTCGCCTCGTGCGCTGAATGGAAAGGAGAGAGCGATGGGAAAAACTCGCAAGACATCAGCTTCCCTTGAAGCCAAGAGCCCCCTCACCTACGATAAGGTCTTTTGGCTCTTTATGATAGGCAATCTCTTGGGCGTCGTCATCGAGGGTACCTTTTGCGCCATCGCCAAAGGGCACTGGGAAACGCACGTCGTCTCCGTCATCGGGCATTTCAATATTCTCTACGGCTCAGGCGCGGCGCTCTTCTTTTGCGGCGCGGCGCTCCTTCGGCGCGGCAATCTCCTGTCGCGCTCCTTCATCTTGGGGCTCGTCGCCACCGTCCTCGAGCTTCTCTGTGGCCTCTTCTTGAAGCACGGGCTCGGCGTCATAGCGTGGGACTATTCCAATAGCTTCTTGAATTTTGACGGTATCATCTGCCTCGCCTTTTCCCTCGGCTGGTGGGTTGCCGCCTTCGCCTTTTGCCTCCTGTATCCCTACTTAGACAGAGCGCTTTCCAAGCTTCGCGGTAAGCTTTGCCACGTCATCTGTCTGCTTCTCACCGCCTTCATGGCAGTCAATCTTTCTATGACGGGCGTCGCCATCTTTCGCTGGTCTGCCCGCCATCGCGGGAGCCCTCCGAAAACTCGCATCGGCGAGCTTGCCGACGAACTCGCCCCCGACGACTGGATGCAAAACCGCTTCATCGAATGGCGCTTCATCGATTGCTCCGAGGAGAGCACCGATAGCGTCTCACAGCTTTAAAATCTGCTCGCTTGCCTTCAATGCGGGCGCAAGAGGCGTAGAATGTAGAATGGAAAACAATATGAAAACAGCCATAGTAAACGCGAAAATAGTAACGGCGAGCTCCGTCATCGAGAACGGGTGCTGTGCCTTCGAGGGCGGCGCCATAAGCTACGTCGGGCGCGAGCCCCAGCGTGCAGACAGTATCGTTGACGCCGCGGGCTCCTACCTTGTCCCAGGGTTTATCGACCTCCATTGCCACGGCGGCGGTGGGCTTGAATTTATGGATGCCGACGAGGCGGGTTTTTCCGCCATAGCGGATTTTCATCTCTCCCACGGAACGACGACCATGCTCGCAACCACCCTCGCCGCAAGCCCCGAGGAGACCGAGGGCGCCTTGCAGACCTTCGCGCGCTACAAGGGAAAATACCCGACAGGAACGCTCGCGGGCGTTCATCTTGAAGGCCCCTGGCTCAACCCGTTGCAGTGCGGCGCGCAAAACGTCGCCTATATGAAAGCGCCGACGGCGGACGAGGTGCGGCGTATAAAAGCCGCCTATCCCTTCGTCCTTCGCGTCTCCGCCGCTCCCGAGCTCGATGAGGGCTTCGCCTTCGCGGCGGCGGCAAAGGAGCTCGGCATCGTCGTTTCCGCCGCGCACACGGACGCCGACTTCGACTGTATCGCCGCCGCCAAGGACGGCGGCTATAAGCTGATGACGCACCTCTATTCGGGAATGAAGGGCGTAACGCGTAGGAACGCCTTCCGCGTCGCAGGTGCCGTCGAGGCGGGACTCTTGTTTGACGACGTTTTCGTCGAGGTCATCGCGGACGGCTGCCATCTGCCGCTCCCCCTGCTTCGCCTCATCTATAAATGCAAGGGGCGCGATAGGATCTGCCTCATAACCGACGCCATTCGCGCGGCGGGTATGAAGGACGGCGAAAAGACCGTGATAGGTAGCCTGAAAAACGGGCTCCCCGTCATCGTGGAGGACGGAGTCGCGAAGCTCCCCGATAGGCAGGCCTTCGCGGGTAGCACGGCGACGGCGGATAGACTCTATAAAACGATGGCGAAGGCGATAGGCGCTGACCTCGTCGCCCTATCCCGTATGTCGTCCCTCGTGCCCGCGCAGATAATGGGCTGGGAGGATCGCGGCGAGGTGGCGGTGGGAAAGCGCGCCGACCTTCTTCTCCTTGATAGCTCGCTCGGTGTCAAAGAAGTGTTCCACGGCGGCAGAGCAATCGCCAAGTAGCTTTAAAGCAATGCGCCTCGTAGCGAGAATAATGCAGTAAACGATAAAGAGATATAATGTAATAAACAATAAAAACGAATTTAAAATGATAGGAGATCTATTATGAAGCTCGTGATCAAACAAACGGCGGCGGAAATGAGCCGCCAAGCCGCAATTCAAGTTGCCTCCCTCTTGAATGACGCAATAGCGGAGCGTGGCTCGGCGCGTATCCTGCTTTCAACGGGTGCGTCGCAATTCCTCTTTTTTGAAGCGCTCGTGGAGCAGAGCGTCGATTGGAGCCGCGTTGAAATGTTCCATCTGGACGAGTACCTTGGAATAAGCGATAGCCACCCCGCAAGCTTTAAGCGCTACCTCATTGATCGCTTCGTCTCCAAGGTGCACCTCGCCGATGCGCATCTTATGGACGGCACACGCCCCGCCGAGGAAACGATAGCCGAGCTGACGGCGCTCCTCGCCGAGTCGCCCATCGACGTCGGCGTCATCGGTATCGGTGAAAACGCCCACATCGCCTTCAACGATCCGCCCGCCGATTTCGAGACCGACGCCGCCTACAAGGTCGTCACCCTCGATGAGCGTTGCCTCATGCAGCAGGTGGGCGAGGGTTGGTTTGCCTCCGTCGATGAAACGTACAAGCAAGCCATCACGATGACGTGCCGCCAGATAATCAAATGCCGCTCCATCGTCTCCGTCGTCCCCTATTCCGTCAAGGCAGAAGCCGTCTCCAAGGCGCTGACCTCCGAGATGAAGCCTGAAGTCCCCGCCACCTATCTATTCAATAACCCCGCGTGGACGCTCTACCTCGATTCCGAGTCGGCGGCGCTTCTCTCCGAGGGCACCAAAAAGAAGTATCTTTAAGCGCAGTCGATATGCCGCGTGATGGGGCGAAGGCTTCCAAAAAGCGCGGTAATATCACAAAAGCACTTGACAAGCGTAAGTATATATGCTAAAATAAATTATCTGAATTTCAGAGCAGATAGAGGCGCACCCGAAAAGAGTAACGCACGCTGAAGGTCCCAAGACCGTGCGCGAAAGGCGAGGGTGCCGAAGTAGGCGCCGTGGAAAGCGCCCGCTGGCAGTTCGGAGAATATCCGCCCTGCTGTCGCATTTTGCGGAGTGCTATCTTATGCGCCAGCTGACGAGAGATAGCCGCCGTGCGGCTGTCTCTTTTTGGTTTTAGCCTCGCGCGTCGTTCGCGCTCTCAATATTGTGCCGCTTTGCGGCGGAATGGAGCAATGCAAATGAAAAAAACGGTCTTTACAGGCGCCGCCACCGCCATTATAACCCCCCTCACGCGAGAGGGAGTGGACTACGAGCGCTTCGGCGCCCTGATAGATTGGCAGATAGAGGAGGGGATAGACGCGATAGTCGCCGTCGGAACGACGGGCGAGGGCTCAACCCTTAGCGATAAGGAGCATAGGGAAGCGATAAGCTTTTGCGTTGAGCGCGTCGGCGGGCGCGTCCCCGTCATCGCGGGAACGGGCTCGAATGATACCGCCTACGCGGTTGAAATGACTAAATTCGCGAAGGACGCGGGTGCGGATGCCGCTCTCCTCGTAACCCCCTACTATAATAAGGCAACGCAGAAGGGGCTCGTCGCTTCCTTCACGGCGATTGCCGACGCGGCGGATATCCCCTGTATCCTCTATAACGTTCCGAGCAGAACGGGGTGCAATATCCTCCCCGCAACGGCGCTCGCCCTGTCGGAGCATCCCAATATCGTCGCCATCAAGGAAGCGTCGGGCAACATATCGCAGATCGCCGAGCTTGCGGCTCTCGTTGGAGACGGGCTTGATATATATTCGGGTAACGACGATCAGATCGTCCCCATTCTTTCTCTCGGCGGCAAGGGCGTCATCTCCGTCCTCTCCAACCTTATGCCGCGTGCCACCTCGGATATATGCAAGCTCTTCATGAGCGGAAGCGTTGCGGCGGCGCGAAGGCTCCAGCTGGACCTGCTCCCGCTTGTGAACGCGCTATTCTCCGAAGTTAACCCCATTCCCGTCAAGGCGGCGATGGCGGCGATGGGCTATTGCGAAAACTATTTGCGCCTGCCCCTAACGCCGATGGATAAGGAAAAGGAAGCCGTGCTCTTACAGCTGATGCGCGAGAGGCGCCTCATTTAAGCGCGACAAGCGCAAGGCGTGAATTTGGCTACTATGCGAGAGCACTGTTCACGACGCGTGCCGCTGCGGCGGTGAAAGGAGATTTAAAATTTAAATGAATATTCTTTTGAACGGAATTTGCGGCAGAATGGGGCGCGAGGTCGAAAGGCTGTGCCACGATGGCTATCGCGGCGCGGAGCTCGTCGTCGGGGTTGATCCCTCCGTGAGTGGCGCCGAGGCGCTTCCCGTCTTTTCCAAGCTCTCCGACGTGGTGAACGTCGGCGCCGTCGATTGCGTCGTCGATTTTTCGCACCATTCGTCCACCGAGGAGCTGCTTGAATTTTGCAAGAGCAATTCGCTCCCCGTCGTCGTCGCAACAACGGGGCACACCGAAAGTGAGCTCGCCGCCGTGCGCGCCGCGGCTCGCGAAATCCCCGTTTTCTTTTCCTACAATATGTCGCTCGGCGTCGCCCTCCTCGTCGAGCTGGCGAAAAAGGCGGCGGCGGCAATGCCCGAAGCCGATATTGAGATAATAGAAAAGCACCACAACAGGAAGCTGGACGCACCGAGTGGAACGGCGCTCATGATAGCCGACGCCATCGCCGAGGTGCGCCCGAGCTCCTTTGCCAAAACGGGCAGAGCAGGGCAGGGGAAGCGCTCGCGTGACGAGATAGGGATTCACGCGGTGCGCCTCGGCAACGTCGTGGGAGAGCACGAGGTCATCGTTGCAAGCCAAAATCAAACGATAAGCTTGAAGCACGAGGCGCATAGCAGGAGCCTCTTCGCCGAGGGCGCGCTCGCGGCGGCGGCATTCATCGTCGATAAGGGGGCGGGGCTCTACGATATGAAGAGCCTCGTTGCCGAAGGGGAGCCGCGCGTTCCCGCAGTCAGCGAGCCGTAGCTCGTCTCTTTTTAGCTGAATTTTTAACGAGCCCTCGCGCGGTAAGAAGCGCGAAGCTTGTTTAGGGCAAAAGATTTAATGCGTTCGCAAGCGAACACATCGAAATTTTCAAATGTGCCGCATTGTGGCGGAAGGTGATAATATGAAGATAGCTATTTACGGTTACGGAAATCTCGGCCGCGGAGTTGAGGCGGCAATAAGCGCCGCGCCCGATGCCGAGCTCGTCGCCGTTTTCACAAGGCGTGAGCCCAGGCAGGTGCAGACCTTAACGGGGGCGCCCGTCGTCGCGGCGGAGCGCGTCCTTGAATACAAAGACGAGATCGACGTCCTCGTTCTGTGTGGCGGAAGCGCCACCGACCTCCCCGCGATGACTCCCGCCCTCGCCGCGAGCTTCAACGTCGTCGATAGCTTCGATACCCACGCGGCGATCCCCGAGCACTTCGCGCGCGTCAACGCCGCCGCCGAGGCGAACGGCACCGTCGCCCTCATTTCGGCGGGCTGGGATCCTGGGCTCTTTTCGCTCGCGCGCCTCTACGCCTCCGCCGCCCTGCCGAACGGAGAAAGCTACACCTTCTGGGGGCGCGGCATAAGTCAGGGGCATTCAGACGCCATTCGCCGTATTGACGGCGTGGTGGACGCCCGCCAATACACAGTCCCCGTCGAGGAAGCGTTAGCCGCCGTTCGCGGAGGCGCAACCCCGAGCCTCACGACGGCGCAAAAGCATAAGCGCGAATGCTACGTCGTCGCGGCGGAGGGGGCAGACCTCGCCACCATTGAAAACAAGATTAAAACGATGCCGAACTATTTTGCCGACTATGAGACCACCGTGCATTTCATCTCCATCGAGGAGCTTCGCGAAAAGCACAGCGGTATGCCGCACGGCGGAACGGTGATAAGAAACGGCGTAACGGGGCTTAACGGCGAAACCAAGAACACCGTCGAATTCAGCCTCACCCTCGGCTCAAACCCCGAGTTCACGGGGAGCATGCTTCTCGCTTGTGCACGCGCCGTGTATAAAAAATCGAAGCGCGGTGAGCGCGGCTGTAAAACGTTGTTTGATGTATGCCCCTCAGAGCTCTCTCCGCTCTCTCCCGAGGAGCTTCGCGCGAAGCTGCTCTAATGCTCAATATGGAAGGTTTAGAAAAGCAACAAGGAGAAGCTATGATAAGCTTAAAACAGCGTGGGCTGATATGTGAAAATCTCTCTCGCACCGCCTCGGGCGAGCTCTGCCTCGGCGGCGTGCCGCTCTCTCCCTTAGCCGCCCGCTACGGAACTCCGCTCTACCTCTACGATGAAGAGCGTATCCGCGAGCGTTGCCGCACCTATCGCGAAGCGATGGAAAGTGCCTTCGGCGCGGACGCCAAGGTGTTTTACGCCTCAAAGGCGGCATCGTTTCGCCGCCTCTACGAGATAGTCGGAGAAGAGGGGCTGGGTATCGACGTGGTCTCGTGCGGCGAGATACGTACCGCGGAGCTTGCGGGCTTCCCGCTCTCCCGCGCCTATTTTCACTCCAACAATAAAACCGACGCCGATATCGCCTACGCCATGGAGCGCGAGATAGGCGCCTTCGTCGTCGATAACGTCGAGGAGCTTCACGCCATCGAACGTGCGGCGGCGGAGCGCGGAATAAGGCAGCGCGTCCTTCTCCGCATAACCCCAGGCGTTGACCCTCATACCTATTCCGCCGTCGCCACGGGGCGCGTCGATTCCAAATTCGGCTCCGCGATAGAAACGGGGCAGGCGGAGGACATAACGCGCGTCGCGCTCTCGCTTCCGCACCTCGCCCTCGTCGGCTTCCATTGCCATGTCGGCTCGCAGATATTCGATTCGAGCGTCTATCGCCTCACGTCGGACGTTATGCTGAAATTCATCGCGGACGTCTATTTTAAAACGGGATACCTCGCAGCTGAGCTGGACCTCGGCGGCGGGCTCGGTGTGCGCTACGTCGAAGCTCAACCGATGCTGGACGTTTTCGCAGTGTTCGCGGAGCTTTCCGAGTCTATGAAGCGCCGCGCCGCCGAGCTCGGTATTCCGCTCCCGCGCATATCCGTCGAGCCTGGCAGAAGTATCGTCGCCGACTCTGGTCTAACGCTCTACACCGTCGGAACGGTGAAGCGCATAACGGGCTATAAGACCTACGTTTCCGTGGACGGCGGAATGAGCGATAATCCTCGCTTCGCCCTCTACGGCGCACCGTACACCATTCTTCCCGTCATCGAGTCTCCCGCCGCCTTGGAGCCTTGCTCCGTCGTCGGCAGGTGTTGCGAGAGTGGCGATATCTTGCAGGAGAATGTCCCCCTGCCCGAAAGCGTGAAGCGCGGCGATCTCTTGGCGTGCCTGACAACGGGCGCTTATCACTATTCTATGGCATCAAATTATAATCGGCTTCCACGCCCCGCCGTCGTTATGCTCTCCAAGGGAAGCTCGTATCTCGCGGTCAGGCGCGAGAGCTTGGATGATTTGACCGCTCTCGACGTGTGATAAAAGGTATCGGCGAATAAATGCTAAAAAGCAAATAGATATTTCTTGGTATCCAATTGCGTCGAATAGTATCTTTTAAAGCTAAACCAAACCTTGAAACCCAAAATTAAAAAACGAAATCAGAAAACTAAACCCAAAAACTGAAACCAAAAACTAAACCAAGAAGCTAAAATTAAATCAAAAAGCCAAAGCTAAACCAAAAAGCTAAAATTAAATTAAAAAGCCAAAATTAAACCAAAAAGCTAAAATTAAATTAAAAAGCCAAAATTAAACCAAAAAAAGCTAAAATTAAACCAAAAAGTCAAAACTAAAACAAAAATCAAAAAACTAAAATACGGTGGAGCTTTGCCAAAGGCAAAGCTCCACCGTATTCATATAAAATCACTACACGTAATTTGAGAAGCTTCGGTTTTAGCTCATTCCAAGCCGTATCGCACATAGCTTCGACCTCTAAGCCGAAGCTTGCGAACTATACGCGAAGGGCTCGTTCTATAAGCTTTGCCAAAGCCGTATCGCACATAGCTTAGAGCCGCAAGCCGAAGCTTGCGAACTATATGCGAAGGGCTCGTTCTATAAGCTTTGCCAAAGGCGTATCGCACATAGCTTAGAGCCGTAAGTCGAAGCATGCGAATTATACGCGAAAGACTCGCTCCATAAGCCTTTAACTGAAAGTACAATCGCGTAAGCTTCGACCGCCAAGCCGAAAATGCTAACTATATGCGTGAAGGACTCACTCCATAAGCTTTTTCGCCGAAGCCGCTATCATCGCCGCCGCACCCTCTATCCCGAGCGTCGAGGAGTTGATGGCAACGTCGTAGTTGTCATATTTGCCCCACTTGTTCCCCGTATAGAAATTGTAGTACGAGGCGCGGCGCTTGTCAGTCTTGTTGATAACGTCGATGACCTGTGCGGGCTTTATCTCGGGGTGTCTCTCTCTTATGCGCGCCTGCCTGTGGTCAATATCTCCATATATGAAAATGCGCAAAAGATTGGGCTCCCCCTTCAAAACGTAGTCGGCACAGCGCCCAATGATGACGCAGCTCCCGCTCTTCGCGTATTTTTTTATAACGTCCGATTGAAGGATAAAGAGCTTGTCGTTTATCGGCATCTTGTATCCGAATTGAGTCGCCGTCCCCAACATATTCGAGCCCATGGCGAGCGTGTAGAGAAGGCTGTTCGCCGCCGACTCGTCAATCTTCGTCAGCACGTCCTCGCTGAGATTTCCTTGTGCCGCCGCGTCCTTTATCAGCTCGTGGTCATAGAGCGGAATCCCAAGAAGCTCCGCGACGCGCTCTCCTATCTCGCGCCCGCCGCTTCCGTATTGGCGCGCAATTGTGACGATCAGCTTTTTAGCCATAATCCTTCCTCCCTTTCTTCTTGAAAAGCAGCTAAACCCTTGCGGCTCACGCTTTCAAGTACATTTTAGCATAAAAAAAGAAATTTGTAAAGAGTTTTTTGTTTATTTTGATTAAAATCTTGAAATTTCAAATCGTTTGTGTTATACTTAACGTATCTTGCGAGCGAAAGCTTTCATCGGTTTCGCGGAGAGGAAAGAAAGATGAAGATAAAATATTTGGGAACCGCCGCCGCCGAGGGCATTCCCGCCGTGTTCTGCAATTGTGCTCTGTGTAAAAGAAGCCGCGCCCTCGGCGGGAAAAACGTCAGAACGAGAAGCCAAGCGCTCATTGACGATAGGCTGCTCGTCGATTTCTCGGGCGACACCTATATGCATTCTCTCGTTCAAGGCATCGAGCTATCCGAGATAAAGAGCTGCCTGATAACGCACTCGCATTTCGATCATCTCTATACCGCCGAGCTCTGGTGTAGAAGCGTCGGCATAGCCCACGAGGTCTCATCGCCCCTCACCTTCTACGGAACGGACGGGGTGATAGCCAAGCTGGCGGAGCGCGTCGCCACGGATAAGCTGGACGAAGCGGGGCGTGTCGCCCTCTCCCGCGTCGAGCCCTTCGTCCCCTTCGAGGTGGAGGGCTATCGCGTAACGCCGCTTCGCGCCCACCACGATCCCGCGTCGGACCCCGTCATCTACATCGTCGAGAAGGACGGAAAAAGCCTCCTCTATGCCAACGATACGGGATTTTTCCCCGATGAAACGCTGGACTATCTGAAAAAGTCTCGTCCACACTTCGACCTCGTCAGCATCGATTGCACGGGCGGCACCATATCGAATGAAAAATACGGAAGATCGGGGCACCTCAACCTGATAGGCGATGAAAAAATGTGCGAGCTTATGCGCTCCTTCGGCAACGTCGATGATGGTACCGTCATCGTCGTCAACCACTTTTCGCACAACGGAGTCCCGTGCCACGACGAGCTCGTCGCCGCCGCCGCCAAGTACGGCTTCATCGTCGCCTACGACGGTATGGAAATAGAATTTTAGCCAACGGGAAGGAAATGCTATGAAGCTTGCACTCTCATCGCAAATAAAAGAGATAGACGCCTTCTGCCGTGATGAGCTCGGGATTCCGACTCGCGAGCTGATGGCGGAAAGCGGCAAAGCCGTCGCCGCAGTCGTGCGCGCTGGCACCGCGCAGGGTGGCACCGTCGCTATTCTCGCGGGGAAGGGAAATAACGGGGGAGACGGATATGCCGCCGCCTGTGACCTGCTCGCGGATCGCTCCGTCACTGTCTACGATATCTTTTCAGAGGGGCAAAATACCGAGGAGAGCCGCTATTTTCGCTCGCGCTACGAGGAGCTTGGCGGAAGGCTCGTCTCCTACGATGCGAGCCCCGAGACCCTTGCGGCGATCAAGGGCTCGTCCGCCATTGTGGACGCGATATTTGGAACGGGATTTCAGGGCGAGGTGCCCGAAAGCCTGAGAAGCCTCGCGATAGCGATACGCGAGTCCGTGGAGGCGAAAAAGACCGCCATCGACGTTCCTCTCGGAATAAACGCGGACAACGGAAGCGTTAGCTCCTTCGCGATAAGCGTCAACGCGACGGTGGAGCTCTCGATGATAAAGGCGGGGATCGCCTCGTATCCCGCGCGCTCCTTCGTTGGCGAGATAGTTTTCGCCGATCTCGGACTCCCGACGGATAAGATAAAGGAGAATTTCACCTTTAAATACAGCGCAATGACGGAGGACGAGTGCTATTCGCTCCTTCCGAGGCGCGGCGCGAATACAAACAAGGGGAGCTTTGGCAAGCTCCTCGTTATCACGGGGAGCGAGCGTTATCGCGGCGCGGCTCACCTCTCCGTCGAGGCGGCGCTTCGCGGCGGCGTCGGGCTCGTGACATTCGCGGGGAGTCCGCGCCTCACCTCGGAGCTCTCCGCGAAATATCCCGAGGTCATATACAAGGAGTACGGCGAAGCCGCCGAGCTCTCGCCCGCGGAGCGCCGCGAGCTTTCCGAGCTCGCGGAAGGCTTTGGCGCGGTCCTCGTCGGCTCGGGCTCGTCGAACACCGAAGGGCTTTTGCTCCTGGTGCGTGAGCTCCTTGCTCGTGGGAAAGCCCCCATTATTCTTGATGCCGACGCGATAAACGCCCTCGCCTCTTCGGGCGCCGAGGGGAGAGAAGCGCTGAAAAACAGCCCGCGGCAGGTGATATTAACGCCGCACCCCCTTGAATTTTCTCGCCTCGCGGAAATGGACGTCGCATACGTGCAGCAGCATCGCATCGAGGTCGCCAAGAGCTTTGCCGCGGAAACGGGCACCATACTCGTCTTGAAAGGGGCGGGAACGCTCGTCACGGACGGAGACCGCGTAAGCATCAATCTCTCGGGAAGCTCCGCCCTCGCCAAGGCGGGAAGTGGAGACGTTCTTGCAGGGCTTCTCGGCGCTCTCGCGGCGCAGAGCTCCATTGAGCCGTTTAGAGCCTGCCAGCTGGCTGTCGCGCTTCACGCGATAGCGGGAGATAGGCTTGCTCGTGAGTTCTCGTCCTACGGCGTGACCCCGTCCGACCTTCCCAAAGAGATAGCGCGCGTTATGTCGCAGGCTGTGACTGATGACGGAAAAAGCATAAGGGGCGTGTAAATAAAACGCCATATATCGTTGCACTCAGGCAAAGCTGAACGAAAACGGCAGAAGCAAAATATAAAGATGTAATAAAAAATCAAGGTCAAAGCTTGAATGACCTTGATTTTTTGTTGTAGCTAAGAGCTTTTTGACAACTACAATTTACATTTGCAAGAGCCTGTAAAGGTATGCGGCACAGTCGCGCCTTGTAACAACGTCGTCGCGCCGTATATCGCCGTATTCCGCACCGAGAACGCCCGCCGCCGAGAGCGCCCAAACATCGTCGCGCGCCCAAACGGGGATATCGCCCGAGAGCGTGGCGCCCGTGGCTTCGCCGCTTAGCTCGTCGCCGAGGACGCGCGCCATCGTCGCCGCCGCCTCGTAAACGCTGATGCTCTCGTTCGGCTTGAAGAGCAAGCGCCCGCCCTCAAAGCTTCCCGTGATGAAGCCCGCGCGTTGCGCCGTGCCCACGTAGCCGATGAGCGCCGTCGGTATCTCGTCGTTGTCGTCGAAATACGTGCTCGTCACCGTGCTGTCCGCTCTTATTCCCAAGGTTTTCATCAGCATTGCGACAAATTCCGCTCGCGTCACCTCTTCGTTCGGCATAAAGTAGGTGCCGTCTCCTATTATTCGCCCGCTCATTATCCCCATGGCGCTGAGCGTTACGGCGGCGTTATATTCGGGGCTGTCCTTCATATCGTTGTAAACGACCTCGCTAAGCCGCTCACCGACAGTGACCGTCATCGTCGCGAGGCGCGAAAAATTCCCCCATTCGTCGCGTGCCACGTAGCGAAATTCATCTTCGCCCACGTAGCCCGCAAGCGGCGTGTAGCGGAAGCCGCCTCCTCCCGCCTCGTCGAGCGTCAGCGTTCCGTGCTCGGGGTAGGAAACAACGATATAGCTTATCTCATCGTTTTCCTTGTCCGTCGCCTCCATTTTTCCGAATATCGCTATATCCCTTTGCGTCGTAAGCGAGGCGGAGCTCGCGGTGTCTATCTCGGGCTCGTAGTTTATCTTGTCCGTGAATTTTAAAACGTAGGTTAGCTCCTGCCCGTCGGCATAAGGCGAAAGCGTAAAGCTAAATGAGCTTTTCGCCACCTCGGCGCTCGTCGGAATGAAAACGAGAGCACCGATGTTTTTCCTCCGTATCTTTGCCCCCGCAGTAACGCGCCTGCCGCCGAGCATAAGCACGCCCTCCGTCGAGGAAGGGAGGCGTGTAACGGTAATGCTGTCAAAGTCCGTCACCGCGAGCCCCTGCTTAAAGTCCGTGTCGCAAAAGCTTAGCTTCTTTCCGAATATCCCCGTTTTTATGAGCGTCCCCTCGGCGTTCGCCACCGCCGCCGCTCCCGTTCCGAAATTTGCGAAAGCCGTCGTTCCCAAGGCTCCCGCCAAAGCGCCCGCCGCGAGCACGAGCGCCGCGAGCTTTGTTAGGTATTTTTTCATAGCTTCACCCCCGCCGCCGTCGCATTCCCCTAAGGGTCGGCGGCAGGTGCCCCAAGGCATCCTTTCGTATCTATTCTTGCGCAAAACATCTTTTCTTATTCGCTCTACGGAAAAACGAAGGTTTTGCATTTTAAAGCGCCGAGACGGTAGCATCAAGTTTTAAGGTCATATCTATTCACATTGCATAAGTAGCTTCGACTTTTTTCTTATTTCCATTGACAAACGCCTATATATCGTGTATAATTATGTGAGTAAATATTTAAAAGTAGGAAACATATTGAAAAAAAGATACATCGCTCTGTTCGCTTCGGCTCTCGTCGTCGTTCTCGCCGCGGTGGCGCTCCTCATCGCCGCCCCGTGGAAAAGCGCCGCGCCGACGCGCGAAGTTTTCTCCTATGGAGACTTCGATTACACCGTCCTCTCGGACGGCACCGTCGAAATAATTTCATATCGCGGCGCCGACACCGCCGCCGTCACCGTCCCGAGCGCCATCGAGGGTCGCTCCGTCTCTTCCATCGGCGCCGCCGCCTTCCGTGAAACGGCGATAAGCTCCGTCTCAATAGGCAGCTTCACCAAGAGGATAGGGGACTACGCCTTCTACGGCTGCGAGCAGCTTTCCTCCGTCGCCCTCGGCGATAGCCTCGAAAGCATCGGGCGCTACGCCTTCGGCTCCTGCTCCGCCATCGTTGAACTCTCGCTCCCCGAGTCGCTTCAAGCTCTCGCGGAAGGGGCCTTCTCGTATTGCATCTCGCTTTTGGAGCTCTCGTTGCCGAGCGGCATTTCCGAGCTCCCCTCGGAGCTTCTTCTCGGGTGCGAAGCTCTCGCCGAGGTAACGCTCTCCGCGCCCTCCGTCACCCTCGGCGCCTCCGCCTTCTCCTCGTGTGCCGCGCTCTCCTCGATAGTCGGGCTTGAAAACGTCATTCGGGTGGGAGACGGTGCCTTCTACGATTGCGATTCTCTCATCTCGCTCTCCTTCGGCTCGCGCCTCGAAAGCGTGGGAAGCGGTGCCTTCGTCGCCGCCTCGTGCGTCGCCAGCATTTCAGTCTCGTCGGAAAACCCGCGCTATTCCACCGCGAGCGGAGCCCTCGTCGATAAGACCGAAAATAAGCTCGTCTATATGCCGCCGAAAAGCACCGC
Source organism: uncultured Ruminococcus sp. (assembly GCA_964434325.1). GTDB lineage: Bacteria > Bacillota > Clostridia > Oscillospirales > CAG-272 > UBA1740. The sequence continues at coordinate 53,095 of CAYSUO010000003.1, read as the reverse complement.
GAGCACCTACGCCGTTCCAAACGGCATAAGTGCGATATGTGACTACGCTTTCAGCAATTGCACCTCGCTCGTTAGCGTCTCCCTGCCCGAAGGGCTTCGCTCCATAGGAGCCTACGCCTTCTATTTTTGCGACGGGCTCAAAGAGATAAATATCCCCGATAGCGTCACCGACGTCGGCGGGCTCGCCTTTATGCGCACCGCCTTTTGGACGGCGCTAACCGATGAATTTACCGTCGTCGGCGACGGGATACTTATAAAGTACACTCCGCAAACGGACGGCGCGGGTACGTTGATAGATACCGACTACGCGCGCGTCAACCGCCAAAAGGTCACCGTCGGTGCGGCGCAGGTCGTCCGCGTAATGGGCGTTGACCTCACCCTGCCTTCGGGCATAAAAAAGATAGCCTCCGCCTTCGCCTCGTGCGATAGCCTCTACTCCATTCGCCTTTCCGAGAGCGTCACCGAGCTCTCCGACTACGCCTTCTATACAGCAAACCGTATGGAGAGCTTCGATTTCGGCGAAAGCCGCGTGACTCACATCGGGAGCCGCGCCTTCGAGCACTGTGACGTTTTGAAAAGCATAGCGCTCCCCGAAGGGCTTCTCACCGTCGGTGAAGGAGCGTTCCTCGATTGCTACGGCTTGAAAAGCGCCACGATTCCCTCGTCGCTCTCCGTCATCAGCGCCTATATGTTCTGGGAATGTCAGTTTCTCGAAGAGCTGACCATCGCCTCAGGCGTCCGCGAGATAGGAGCCCACGCTTTTGACGATGCCGAAGGTCTCTCGTCCGTCTCCCTGCCCGCAACGGTCATCAAGATAGGCGACTACGCCTTCGCCGCAACGGGGCTCATCTCCGTCTCCGTCCCCGAGACCGTCTCCTTCGTCGGCGAGGGCGCGTTTATGTCGTGCGAGTCTCTTGAAAGCCTCGACTATCAGGCAAAAACGGAGACCGTTCCGATAGCTCTCGCTCTCGGGTGCTATAAGCTCACGCACCTCAGCTTAGCCTCGCGCTACACCGCGATAGGTGCCCAGGCGTTTATGGACTGTGCCGCCCTCGAAGCAATAGAGCTCTCCGATTCCGTCCTGACGATAGGCGATAGCGCCTTCTCCTATTGCACGGCTTTGAAAAGCGTTAAATTGCCGCGCCGCCTCACATCGATAGGTAGCACCGCGTTCTATATGAATACCTCGCTCGCCGAGCTGTCCCTTCCGCAAAGCGTCACAGAAATAGGGGAAAAAGCCTTCTATTCCTGCTCGTCGCTCACCGCAGTCGATACCTCGCGCGTCACCAAAATTGGAGACTACGCGCTGGCTTATTGCTCAAAGCTTGAAGCCGCCGACCTCGCGGGCGTTTCCTACTACCTGCCCGACGGTGTTTTGGCAAACTGCACGTCGCTCATCACAGTTAGCCTCTCGGAGTCGATTGAGCGCATCGGCGCGTCGGCATTCCTCAATTGTAGCTCGTTGAAGAGCGTAAGGCTTCCCGAAAGCACCGCGAGTATATGTGAAGCGGCTTTCGCGGGTTGCACGTCTCTTTCGGATATAAAATGGTGTGATAGCCTTCGCACGATAGGTGAAAAAGCCTTCTACTACTGTAACGCAGTCGAAGAGCTTGAAATTCCCGTCGGCGTCACCTCGGTGGAAAGCGAAGCCTTCTCCGCTTGCGGCGCCTTGCGTAGCGTCGTCGTTCCTTCAACGGTCACTTCGCTTGGGAGTGACGCCTTCGCCGCGTGCGAAGCCCTCCTCACCGTCTCGTTGCCCTCGTCGCTCACTAAGCTTTCGGACGGGCTCTTCGCCTATTGCTCCTCACTCTCGTCGATAGTCGTCCCCGAAGGGGTGCGCAATATCGGCGTCGAAGCTTTCCTCGCTTGCACCTCGCTTAAAACCGTCGTCCTTCCCGCCTCGCTTCTCGCCGTGGAGCAAAACGCCTTTTCGGAGTGCTCCGCCATTGAGCGCGTTCGGCACGAGGGCGCGGCGGGCAGCTTCGATAGTATCAGCGTCGCGGCGGGCAATTCCGCCCTCGTTTCGGCGTATAAAGGAGGCTCCTGATGTTTTCGATAAAGATTGCCGACGTCCCGATAGCCATTGATAATCGCTATCCCGTCGTGGAAAAGCTCTCGCAAGACTATTTAACGAGTGAGCCGCCGCTCTTTTGCGTTTCCGCATGTGATGGCGAGCTCAAAAAAGAAGCCGCGCTCCTCGACGAAAAATTTTCTCTTGGTGAGCTTGAAAGCATAGCCCTCTATCGCAAGATAGCCGATAGGATATACGAGAAGGACGCCCTGGTTGTTCACGGCGCCGTCGTCGAGCTTGACGGTGCGGCATACCTCTTCACGGCGAAAAGCGGAGTCGGTAAAACGACGCACGCGCGCCTCTGGCTCTCCGCCTTCGGTGAGCGAGCCTCGATATTGAACGGCGATAAGCCTCTCCTTCGCGTCATTGATGGTAGCGTCATCGCGGCGGGAACACCGTGGCGCGGCAAGGAAGGGTACGGAGCGCCGAGAAACGCGCCCCTTCGCGGCATCGCTTTTTTGGAGCGCGCCCCGCAAAACAGCGCCTCCCCCGAGACCCCGAGCGGAGCGCTTACGCGCTTCGTCACGCAAACGTATCTGCCGCGTGGCTCCGCGGCGTCGGGCGCTCGCGCTCTCGCCCTCATTGATAGCATATTGCGCACCGTTCCCCTGATAAGCCTGCGTTGCAACATGGAGCCCGACGCGCCCCTCGTGGCGCTCAACGCCTTCGGGGAAGCCGAAAAAGAAAAACTATTGCAGTCAAACCTGCGGATTGGAGATAAATATGAACAACGAAGCTAATGAAACGCGCGAGAGGGAGATAAGCATCTCGTTCCTTTTCAAGGTCCTCAAAAAGAACGTCGCCGTCATCTGCATCGCCACCGTTTTGTTCGGCATATTCGGAGGACTCTATTCCGTGTTCTTCCAGAAAACGAAGTACACGGCAACCGCCGAGTTCCACGTCAACAACATTCTGCCGACGGCGGGCTACGTTACGGACGCCATGCTGAGCGCCGCCTCTAAGATTGCGGACTCTTGCGTCGAAGTCGCCAAAAAGGACGTCCTCGCCAAGAAGGCGGTCGAGGACCCCGAGCACGCGCTCGATCAGTATTTCGGCGTTCCGAAGACGCAAGCCGTCAGCTACGTGAAGAGTATGATAAGCGCGGGCAAGTCGAATACGGACTCGCAGATTTTTTACGTGACGGTGACTTCGCAGAATAGGGACCACACCTACCACGTTATTCTTGCGATTCAGGACGTGATGCAGGAGGTTGCCAACCTCGTCACCCAGTCGGAGCTCAATTCCGTGAGCGCGCCGAAGCTCGCCCTCGTCACCGAGATAGAAGAGGAAAAGCAGATAAAGACCGTCACCCCGTCGCACACTAAGTATGCGCTCCTCGGCGCAGTTTTGGGGCTCATCGCTTCATACGCGATCACCTTCGTCATCGCGATAAACGATACGAAGATATACGGCGAGGAAACGGTCAAGCAGAATTTCTCCCAGCCCGTCATCGGGGCGATACCGCAGTGGATAGCGGAAAGCGATATGGACTCGCGCAAGCTATCGCATAAAAAGCGCATCGCGCGCGACGTGGGGAAAACGACGCGGAGGTATACCGATAAGCTCATCACCAAGGATACCCCGTTCGCCATCACGGAGTCGTTTAAGCTCCTTCGCACCAATCTGTGCTATTCGATAGCGGCGGATAGCTGTCCCGTATTCGCCATCACGAGCGATTATTCGGGCTCGGGCAAGAGCCTCGTCTCCGCCAATCTCGCCGTCACCTTTGCTCAGCTGGGAAAGAGGACGCTGCTCGTCGAGGGCGATATGCGTTGCCCAGATCTTAGGCACCTCTTCGGCGAGGAGGGCACACACGCGGGGCTTTCGGAGCTTTTATCGGGCAACGTGGAAAAGACCGCGGATGCGACCGTCTCCACGAGCTACGATAAGCTTTCCGTGGTATTCTCGGGAAGGATCCCCCCGAATCCGACGGAGCTTCTCGGAAGCGAAAGAATGAAAGCGCTCGTCGATGAGTGGAAGGCGAGCTACGACGTCGTTGTAATCGACCTTCCCCCTGTTCACGAGGTTGCGGACGCTTGCGTTCTATCGCCCCTCGTCAGCGGCTACGTGCTCGTCGCACGCACCGAGCATTCCGAGATAAATTCGCTCGCCGCCTCCGTCGATTCAATAAAGCGTCTGCACGGAACAGTTTGCGGCTTCGTCGTCAACGATATAAACATAAAGTTGGGCTCGCGCGCCTCGCGCACCTATAATAAATATTCGGTTTACAGTAGCGAGCGCGCCTGATGAACGAGCTTCGCTTCTTTGAAGCTCGTTCGCGCGCCCTCTCCGAGAGCGGAGCCACGGGCGGCATAGGGCGCCTTTCGGAAAAGGTGCTTCATAAAGCCTTGAAATATTACGTGGAGCCGAACGACGCCTATCACGAGGTGCCATTTCTCGGTAGCGTTGCCGATGTTAAGAACGAGAGCGACATTTTCGAGATACAAACGCGCTATGCCGCAGGGCTTCGCCAAAAGCTTGAAAAGCTCGTCGCCTCTGGCGTCCCCGTCACCGTGGTGATACCCGTTGCCGCGCGTAAGACCGTCTCGTGGATAGATAGGGAAACTGGCGAGCTAACCGCACCGCGGAAAAGCCCAAAGCGGGAAACCGCCTTTCACGTTTTCGCGGAGTTTTGCGGAATAGCGGAGCTTATAAAAAACGATGGTTTTTCGTTTAAGCTCCTGTTTCTCGACGTGGCTGAATACAGAAATAAGGACGGATGGGGCAGAGGCGGAAAGCGCGGCTCCACGCGCGCCGAGCGTATTCCCAACTCGCTCGTCGCCGAGCTTGATATAAGAACGGCGGGCGACGTGGCGGAGCTTTTGCCTTTCGCTCCCAACATGGAGTTTACTGCAAAGGAGCTGAAAGCCCATACGGGGCTCACCCCCTTGCGCAATCATTCCGCCTTGCGCTTCCTCGTCGGCTCTGGCGCCGTCTCCCTCGTCGGAAAGCGCGGAAAAGCCTTTGTCTATGAAAGACGGTGAAAGGAAAGCTTAACCCCAATGAATTATAAAGCGATATGCACGGATCTTGACGGAACGCTCCTTGGCGCGAGCTCCGAGCTCTCCGCGGAAAATGCCGCGGCAATAGAGGAAATAACGCGCCGCGGTGTTCTCTTCGTCCCGTCAACGGGGCGCACCGTCGCCGAAATGCCCTCCGAGATCAAGGACAACGAAAATGTCAGATATATAATGTATTCCAACGGAGCAGGGCTCATAGATAAAAAAACGGGGCTTCGCTCCGAGCGCCTGCTCTCGGCGGAGAAAACGGCGGAGATATTTAAAGCCGTCGAGCCCTTTGAAGCCTTGATAGTCTTTCATAAGGACACGAACTGCTATGCCGACGCAAAGCGGCTGGACAGAGCTGAAAAATATAATATTTCCAACGCTTATGCAAATATCTTTCAGTGCGGCATTCGCGTTGAGAGCGGCTTCGACGAGTATAAGTATACAGTCGGCGCAGTTGAAATGATATGCATATTCCTCGCGAAGGGCGTGAGCCGCGAGAAGTGCGTCGCGGAGCTCGCGGGCATCGAGGGAATAATCGTCACCACCTCGGGCGGAAACAATATCGAGGTGATGAGCAGCGCGGCAGGGAAGGGAAACGCAGTTAAATGCTTTGCCGAGCTCGTGGGCATTCCGCGTGAAAGCATTATATGCGTCGGTGACAGTATGAACGATGCCGCAATGCTTGACGTGGCGGGGCTTCCGCTCGCCGTCAAAAATGCCGACGAGGGCTTGAAGCCGCACGCGAAAAGAGTCATCTGCTCCAACGTGGAGCACACGGCGAAATATATTTTGGAGAACATTTTGAGCGGCGACCGCGAGTGAACGTCGGCTTTCCCAAATCGCGCGGCTCTTAAAAATTCAATTTGAGACACACGCGAAGGCTTGGCGGATTTAGAGTGGAAATCGACGGCTGACGAGCGATAGACAAGGTTACGTCGAGCTGTGAAACATCGATAAAACGAAACCTTAAATTAAAACAGGAAAACCGTAGGTTTTAACCTTGATTTTTCTGAAAAAAAGCACGGTAGAAGCAGAGAAAAATCTCTGCCTCTACCGTTTTTCATTCGGCTTCGCCTAAATGCAAAAGCCTCATCGCGCGCGGCGCGAATTATTTCTTGTAGAGCGGACCGTAGGTCGAGCAAGCGCGGTAGTCCTGCCCCTCCTTGTCCATTCCGAAAGCGTTCCAAGCGGCAGGTCTAAATATCTGCTCTTCGGGAACGTTGTGCATGCAAACGGGGATGCGAAGCATGGAGCACATCGTGATAAGGTCGGCACCTATGTGGCCGTAGCTGATAGCTCCGTGGTTAGCGCCCCAGTTGTTCATAACGTCGTAGGCGGTCTTGAAGGGGCTTCCCTCCTTGCCGTCGCAGCGAGGAGCAAACCAAGTGCAGGGCCAGGTCGGGTTAGTTCTCTCCATGAGCGTGTCGGAAACGTCGTCGGGAAGCTTAACGGTCCAGCCCTCGGCAATTTGAAGGACGGGGCCGAGCCCCTTAACGAGGTTGAGCCTTATCATCGTCGCGGGCATTTCGGCGCGCGTCGTGTAGTGGCTGGAAAATCCGCCGCCGCGGAAGTTGTCGAAGCCCGCCTCGCACCAAACGGTGGCGTCGGTCATCTTCTTGATGTCCTCGTCGGTGACTTCCCACCACTTCTTCATAACGGCGTTGCCGTTCTCGTCCGTGCATTCGCCGCAAGCGTCAAGGCAGGCGGCGCCAGAGTTGAGCAGGTGTATAATTCCGCCGTTTTCTTTTGCGCGGCCTTCAAGCTCGTAGCCCGTAACGCGCTTCGTCGCCTCGGGAGACCAGAAGGTGCGCACGTCGGCGAATATCTGGGCGCGGTGCGTTAGAAGGCGCATAAAGAGCATTCCAAGCCCGTTGAGTATATCGTTCTCCGTCGCCAGCGTGTACGGCTCGCGTGCTCCCTGATAGTCGAAGGTGGAGCTGAGGAAAGCTTCGGGATAGTCGCAGTTCGGCCAGTGGTCTGTCCACTGTCTCTGCCCTTGGAAGCCGCCCGCTATCGCGTTGTGCCCGACCATTTCTTCCTCAAAGCCTGCGGGCAGGTTCTTGTTGCCCGTCATCAGGTCCTTGATTATGCAGTACATCTTAACGGTAAATTCCCACTGCTTTTCCTTCTCCTCGTCGGAGAAACGAACGAAGTCGGGGTTGTCGTCGCGCCCCATCTTGCAGTGCTCCTTCGTCCATGCGAGAGCCTTCTTGTATTCTTCCTCGTTGTAGATGCCCTCTTCCATTCGGCGAAGTATTTCAACCTCGTCAACGGACTCAACTCTCATTCCAAGATAGGACTCAACGAAATCCTGATCCATTATCGAGCCGCCGATGCCCATGCATTGCGAGCCGATCTGTAAGTAGGACTTGCCTCTCATCGTCGCAACGGCAACTGCCGCGCGTCCGAAGCGGAGCAGCTTCTCCTTGACGTCATCGGGGATGGTTGCAACCTGATCGCGGTCCTGCACCTCGTGTCCGTAAATGCCGAAGGCGGGAAGCCCCTTTTGTGCGTGCGACGCAAGCACCGCCGCAAGGTAAACGGCGCCAGGTCTTTCCGTGCCGTTGAAGCCCCAAACGCCCTTTATCGTGTTCGGATCCATATCCATCGTCTCCGAGCCGTAGCACCAGCAGGGAGTAACGGAGAGAGTAATCTCAACGCCCTCTTTCTTGAATTTGTCGGCGCAAGCCGCCGCCTCGGGGACTCTGCCTATGCTCGTGTCCGCGATAACGACCTTGACGTGCTCGCCATTGGAGTAGTACAGATTTTCCTCGAAGAGCTTCTTCGCGGCAAGCGCCAGCTCCATCGTCTGTCCCTCCAAGCTCTCGCGGAGCTTCATCGGGCCGCGCCGCCCGTCGATAATGGGGCGGATACCGATAACGGGGTATGAGCCTACGTACCTGTTTTCTGCCATTTTGCTTTCTCCTTATATAAATTTTGTTGAAATTCAGGTTTTGCCTTGATTTTATTATAGTTTTGATTTATAATATTTGCAATAGGTTAAATACACATATTTCTTAACAAAACTTAGGTGAGTATGCAAGACGCTTTTTTTGAAAACAACAGCTATTCCGTCGCCTTCGCCGAGCGCCGAAGCATAGGCGAAGAGTGGAATCACGTAAAATGGAACAATCGCCATCATCAAATAGGTTGCCATAGGCTCTATCTTTTAACGGAGGGTAGCGCCGTTATGCGCCTCTATGACGGCGAGATAGAGCTCGTTCCAAACAGAGTCTATTTTATCCCCGCCTTCTCCGTCAAGGATAGCTCCATCGTCGGCGAGATGAATAAGTACTATATCCATTTCCAGTCGGATTCCACCGTTCTGTCGCTGTATAGATACCTCTCGGGCAAATATTCCGTGGAGGCAAACGAGCTCAGCGAATATCTTTTCAAGACCGTCGTCGATAACTATGCCGACCCGTCTCTCGGGGCGCATTTCCGCGTTCGCGGCGCCCTCGATATGCTGCTCGCCGATTTTATCTCCGAGCTCTCCGCGGAGCGTATGGCTCTCTCCCGCTTCGAGGGCGTTCTTCGGTATATCGACGAAAACTATCGCTCCCCCATCTCCCTCTCCGAGCTCGCGGCGCTTATGAATATAAGCACCATGTATTTTTCAAACTATTTCAAGGAGACTTTCCACGTCAGCCCGAAGCAGTACATTCTTAACAAAAGACTTGCGGAAAGCCAAAGGCTCCTGCTTGAAAGCCGTATGAGCATCAAGGAGATCGCCTATTCCGTCGGCTTTGAAAACGAAAACTATTTTTCCGAATTTTTCTCCCAAAAGCTCGGTATCTCGGCAATGAAGTTCCGCAAAAGGGAGCTGCCAAAAACGCGAAGTTCGATACTTTGAGCGAGCGTCACGGGCGCTTCTCGCCTTATCACCAAAGGGGTCTTGAACGCCGTCGAAGTTTGTGGAATGATAAGCACCGCCTCTCCCTTTGAGCTGAACTATTAGCTCCCGCCATTAAAGCTATGTATTCGTCTCGCTCTCGTATACGTAGCCGAGCGCCATCGGGCCGATAAGCTCCGCAACAAGGCGCTCGAAAAAGCGCGTCGCCTTGCGGCAGTCCGAAAAGCCGTTGATAACGTTCGCCCCGCACCGTCGTCGGTCGCGCGCCACGTGCGTCACCGCCACCGAGTATAGCGTCAGCCCAAAGCTCGCAACGCGGCGGCTCTTTTCGCTGTAAAGCCGATATTCGTAGCTCTCGTCGCCTCGCCTTCTCGTTTCCAGCCTTATCAGCTCCGCGCCGTCTCTTTCTTCAATATCCATAATTCCGTCCTTTCCTCTCTAAGCCGCGCCCCGCCTTTACTTCAAAGCTCCGTGGAGTGGGCTCTGAATATTATACGAAAGCGCCGCCGCGAAGCACGTCGAAAGCACGGTCAAAATATCGCGCAAAGCGCCTTTTTGCGCCAAGGATGCTATCTCTATAAACAAATGGTTGTCCGTTAAAAATCAATAAAACAAGTTTTTGGGTAAGTAGCTTTTAACGCCGCTTTTCCGAAAAGAGCCTGTCGCATTTAGGTAAAGCTGAACTAAAAACAGTAGAAGTAAAGAAAAATCTCTGCTTCTACCGTTTTTGGTTGCTTATTTTTGAATTGTTGTCTTATGTCATATATCGCAAAGGCGTATCTCCGCCTCCGCGTTTATTTTTCCGTCGCCCCGAAGCGTCCTGAAATAGTGCGCCCCGTCCGCCTCTCCGCCCTCCACGGTGAGCGTCGAGCCCATGGGTGCCTCGTTCATGTAGCCTATCGTCATCGACTCTATGCGTCGCCCGTCGAGGGGCAAAAAGCTTGAAAACATATCGGGGTAGCGCGTGTTGTTCATGTGCCCGTTCTGGTCCGTGTCCGCGTAGCCCACCGTGTATTCGCCGAGGCGCACCAGCTTCGTCGGGAGCGCTATCCTTCCCAGCGTCAGATCAAGCGGCGCGTAGGTTTCAAGCCCGAGGTCGAAATCGTTAACTCGGACGAGCGAGTGTTTTTCAACGTCGATGAGCGCCCAGGCGGAAACTCCGCGCCCTATTGTCCTCTCGCCCCGCTTCAATTTGTAGCAGCGCAAAAAGGTGTAGCCGCGGCTCTCGCAGGGAAAGGTCTCGGCGGTGAGTCGGTCGTAGCTATGAACGCTCTCCGTAAATTCCAGCTTTATGCGGCTCAAAATAAAAGCCCTGTTCATTTTGCGAAGCTCGTCGTAGGACATTCCGCGGTCGCTCAGCTGCGATTGCGCCGCCGATTGAATGTATCTCATCAGGCTGCTCGCCCGAGCAACCCCGTTGTAATCAACGTCGTGAACGTCCACGGTGATATTCGTGCTGTAAAATTCCATATTGCCTCCACTTACACGCGGCGCCCGCCCGCTCCACGCGTGGAGCGCATGCGCACCTTTCATAATACCGTATATATGATAGTCGCAATTTATTAAAAACTATCCTTCTTTTGTTGAAAAAACTGTTAATTTTGAAAAAGCTATGGACAAAGCGAAAAATTTGTGTTAAACTGAAATAAAAACGGAGAAAAAATGATTGAGCTGACAAAAGATAATTTTAAGCGCGAAGCCGAAGAAGCGCAAGGGCTCGTTTTTATCGATATTTTCGCCGAGTGGTGCGGCCCCTGCCGCATGCTCGCCCCGATAGTCGCAGAGCTGGAAGGGGAGCATAAGAGTGTTAAATTCGCGAGGCTGAACGTGGACGCCGAGCCCGAGCTCGCGCGCCAATTTCACGTGGAAAGCATACCGATGATAGCCCTCTTGAAGGGCGGCGTTTTTCTCGATTTCCGCGTCGGTTATATGCCGAAGGCGGAGCTTTCCGCATTCATCGCGGAATATTCCGAGGAGGAAAGGAGAGGCAATGAAGATAAAATTGAATCCCGATAGTGCCACCGTCGAGGCAGTCAAGGAGGGGCTTCGCCGCACGGGCGGCTATTGCCCCTGCAAGCTTGAACGCAGCGAGGATACCAAGTGCATGTGCCGCGAATTTCGCGAGCAGATAGCGGATCCCGACTACGAAGGCTTTTGCCACTGCTACCTCTACTATAAAGAAAAGTGACGCGTGTCGCGCCGAAATATTCATAGCGGAAAACGGATTTTATGTCGCCGTTTTCCGCTTTTTCTTTCTTTTTGAAAAAAGCGCTCTCCTTTCGTCGCAAGCCCTTGAAATCTTAACGCCCTCGCCTCTTGCACAGCACTTTTTCGTATGCTAAAATACAATGTAAAATATGGAAAGCTGGTGTAACTATGAAAAACTTTTGGAAGGTGATAATGATAGTCGGCGTCATGGTGGCTTTCATCATCGCGGGCGTCCGCGTCGACGCAAGCGCCGAAGGTGAAGTCCTCGTGCGCGAGGAAGAGGACGGCTACGTTCTTGACCTCGGTGAAGGTGCGGCGATATCCCGCCCGTCCCTATCCTCTATTTTTGAAGCTCTACCCCTCGGCATATCGCGCGTTCGCTTCGAGGGCGTCACGGCAAGTGAAACGCTCGCGGTGTCCCGTAGCGTCACGCTCTCGGGGGAGCTCTCGTTTTCGGGCGGCGAGCTCATCATCGAGGATGGCGAGGTCGTCTTTAACGGATTAAACCTTGAATTTGAAGGCGCGGGCGGCGTTCGCTTGAAGAGCGGAAGCCTCACCGTAATTGAAAGTACGGTGGCGTCGGGGGCGGTAAGCGCCGTGCGCCTTGACTATTCCGCCTCGGCAAGCTTCAAGCTTTTGAGCGGAAAGCTTACCTCGTCCGCCACAGAGGGCACCGTCGCGGCGCTCTACGGTAGCGTGTCGCTTCTCGGCGGCAGAGTGGAGAATGCGCTCGGCGCCGCCGTCGTTAATAGGACAAGCCTCTCCCTCGGCGGCGCACCCGAGCTCGCGGGCGCCGAGTTCGATATCGTGAGCGATTGCCCCGTGTCCCTGACCTCGTGCGGGAGCTCCTTTTGCGGTAGCGCCACCGTTCGCATTGAAAAGAGCTTCGAGGCGGGGAGCTTCACCCCCGTGCTTTATAAAACCACCGAAAGCGCGCTTTCGGACATAAGCCTCTTCGATAAAAACGGCGTTCGGGCAGAGCTTAGCTATTTCGCCGCGAGCAAGTATTCGGACGAAAAGAGCTTCGCCGCCGTCTACCTGCCGTTTTGCGTGACCTTTATGGATGAAAGCGGCGCCGTCGGTCAGCGCCTCGTCATTTCGGGCGAGCGTTTTTCGCCAATTGAGCTCTCCGAGCGCGTCGGGTATTCCTTTTGCGGATGGTATCGCGACGCAAGCTGTCAGGAGCCCTTTGAATTTGACACGGGTGTCACCTCGGATTTAACACTCTACTCGCGGCACGAGCTTCTTCCGCCGAGCTACACCTTACGCTCTCTCCGCTTCATTTATGACGGAGAGACGCATTTTCTCGCGCTTGACAGCGTTTTTCACCCCCTGCTCTCCGAGGGCACTCTCGTGTACGAGTGGTATAAAAACGGGGCTTACGTTGGCGGTGCGGACAAGCTCGCGCTTAGTACCGTCAAGGACGGAGGAAACTATTATTGCAAACTAAGCTTTACACATAACGGAAATCTCGCAAGCGTCGTTACGGGCGCGGTCTTTGTCAGCGTTGAAAAGGCGTGCGTCGCACTGCCCACGGTGGCGGCAAAGGAATATACGGGGGCACAGCTCTTTCCCGAAGTTTCTGCGTCAGCGTTTTACACCGTCTCTTGCGTCGGCGGCGTCGCCGTCGGCTCCTATCCCGTCGTCTTGACTCTTCGTGACCCCGATAATTATCGCTTCGCGGGCTTTGAGACGAGCGAGATAGAGCTTAGCTTCGAGATAGTGCAGGCGGTAAATCGTTGGCTCGTTCCGCCGTCTGACATCTCTGCCTTTGAGGGCGCGGCACCCGTCCTTTCCGCAAAGCCTCTTTTCGGCAGTGCGAGCTATCTTTTCTCGGCGACGGAGAATGGCGTCTATACGGAAGTCGTGCCGAGCACCGCAGGAAGCTATTTTATGCGCGTCGTCGTGGCGGAAACGGAGAGCTATTCCGCCTTGGAGTCCGCTCCACAGCGCTTCTCCCTGCTTCCCGAAGAGCTCGTCTCGATATACGTTGATGGCGAATACGAAAGGAATTACTCCGCCTTCGATAGCTTTAATGCGGAGGGCTTGCGCTTCTTCGCGTCCTATAACAGCGGTAGAGTAGCGGAGCTCGCGCCATCCGAGCTGACCTTGGCGTATCGCCTCGGCTCCTCGCTTCGCGTCGGCGATAGCACCGTTAAGTTTAGCTATGGAACGGCGGAGCTCTTGCTCCCCGTCGTCGTCTCACCGATAGTGTATGACGTAAGCGAGCTCTCCCTCCCGTCTCTCACCGCTGTTTATGACGGCGCGTGGAAGACGCTCACCCTCAAAGGCGCGCTTCCAACGGGACTTGACGGGCTGACGCTTTCTGCGAGCGTCGTGGGCGGCGGCGTAAACGTCGGAAGCTATACGGTGCAGGTTATATTTGCAAGCGCAGGGAGCGATTACCTGAGCCCCGCGCCCCTCACCGCCACGCTTGAAATTCTCCCCCTTGAACGCCCCGTTAGCTGGGGAGCGCTCGAATTTGTGTACGACGGGTGCGCAAAATTGCCGAGCGCCTACTTCTTCGACGTTCGCGGCAACAAAATACCGCTCCAAGTGGCGGGCGCGAAAACGCGCGTCGGCGTATTTTATGCTTCGGCAACGAGCGGCGACGGCAACTACGCCTTGACGGGGAGCACGGTGCAGTTCACCATTCGCAAAGCCGTCTACGATATGAGCTCCGCCGCTTGGTCGAGCTCCACCTTCGTCTACGACGGCGGTGAGAAAAGCGTCCATATCACGGGCTTGCCAGAAGGCGTCGGCGTGCTCGGCTATACGGACGCCAGCGCCGTCGCGGCAGGGAGCTACACGGCTTCGGCGACGCTCTCCTACGATAGCGAGAACTACGAGCCCCCCGTTCTGCCCCCGCACGCGTGGTGCATCGAGCGCGCATCGTACCCCACTGGCGGTTTTTCCTTCTCCGACGTCGAGGTCGTCTTTGACGGGGCGACGCACTACCCCAAGCTCCTCGGCGAAATGCCCGTCGGTGCGGACGGCGTCGCCCTCTCCTATCGCTTCCTGAACGGCGCCACCCACGTCGCCGAGGGGCGCGTCGGCGTCACCATCGAATTTGTGAGCACGAGCCCGAACTATTGCGCCCCGCCCCCGATGAGCGCCGCCGTCACCGTCCTGCCGCGCGGTATCTACGCGTCGTGGAGCGGCCTCACGCCCTCGTATACGGGCTCGCCCGTAGCCCCCGAGGCTCGCGCCCCCGAAGCCGAGCTTCGCGTCATCGGTGCGGCAACGAACGCGGGCAGCTACGTCGCGGAGGCGGTCAGCCAAAATGCGGACTACTACGTGGTGAATGCGAGCTGTTCCTTTTCCGTCCTACCCGCGGCTAATCGTTGGCTCGCCGAGCTCTCCGCCGCCGAAAGCTTCGCGGGGGAAGCCCCGCGCCTCGCCGCAAGCGCCCTCGGCGGGACGGTCACGTATCGTTATTTCTCCGACGCGGCGCTCACGTCCGAGGTGTTCGCGCCCCTCGCGGCGGGGAACTACTACGTAGTCGCGGAAAGCGACGGGGGCGGCAACTATACCGCGATTGTGAGCGATCCCGTCCTCCTCACCGTCTCTCCCCTTGCCGCGGTGGAGCTTTCGGTGGAGCTCGCTCCCAAAAGCTATCGTGCCTTTGAAAGGCTCACGCCGTCCGATTTTTCGGCGTATATTCGCTATAATAGCGGAAGCGTCGTCGCCATTTCCTCGGAGCTCGTCGCCGTAAACTATTCTTCGGGCGAGGCGCTTCTCGCCTCGGACGAGGAGGTGAACTTTTCGGCGTGCGGCGTTTCAGTGAGCGTGCCGATAAGCGTCGCCCGCGCCGAGTATGACGCTTCAGGAGTCTTTTGGAGCGGCGGCACCTTCGTCTATGACGGGAGCGAAAAAAGCATAGAGCTCTTAGGGCTTCCCGAGGGCGTCGAGGTAGTCTCCTACATCGGCAACGCGCGCGTCGAAACGGGGATCTATTCGGTGGAGGCGCGCGTCTCCTACGATAGCGTCAACTACGAGCCGCCGAGCCTCCCACAGGGAACGCTCACCATCGAAAAGCGCCTCGTTCCCACCCCAAAGCCCGAGCCGCGCGTCTATAACGGAGAAGCCCTGCCCGTCACGATAGAAAATGCCGATTTATATAACTATTCAAAGATTTTGTACCGTGATGGTGGCAAATATTATATAACGCTTTCAATGAAGGACGCGGCGAATTACGCCTTCCTTGAAACGGGGAGCCCCGTCGCCGTCGTCACCTTCGAGATACTTCCCGCGGAAATAGTCGTCGTGATGGATAGCGTCAAGGTCTATCGCTTCGACGAGCCTCGTTCCCCCGTCTATTCGCTCGTCGGCGTTCCCGAAGGGCTCGCGGCGCCCGAGCTCGTTTTCACGGTTGAAAACGGTGCCTTCACCTGCACGACGAATGACTCGAACTATAAGCTGACCCTCCGCGGCGGCGATATAGAATACGTGAACGCCCTCTCCCCCGAGCGCAGGCTTCGTATCTTCACGGCGGCGGCGCTCGTTCTCCTCCTCGCCTTGGCGCTGACTGCCCTCCTCTTGAAGCGCGATAAACTTCGCCGCCTCCTCTGTCGGCGGCGCGTCGGGCGCGGCGTCCTGGGCTCGTATCACCTCGCGGCGAGCCCCGCGCCCCATAGCTTTGCCGTACTCTCTCCGCCGCGACCGCACCTTTCCTTCGCGCCACCCATTGAATGGAGAAGGGGAGAGAAGAGCGGAGCGCCGAGCGTACCCTCCCCGCTCCCCGCCGAGGTGGAAAAAGGGCGTGAGCTTATTCCCACTTGCGATCCCGTCAACGTCTCCCGCGCCGACGCACTCATTTCGGACGGCACCGCCAAGAACCTTCTCCGCCGCGCGGAGCGCGTCGAGACCTTCGGGAGGCGGCGCGCCGTCGTCAACGTCGATACCCTTAGCGCCGCCTTTTCGGCGGGTGAGCACGTCGACGTCAATCTGATGAAAAGGAAGGGGCTCGTCCCCTATGACACCGCCGTGGTCAAGGTCTTGGCTCGCGGCACGATAGATAAGCCCCTCAAAATATATGCGAACGATTTCAGCCTCTCCGCGGTCAAAATGATAGCCCTAACGGGCGGCGAAGCCGTCAAGGTCAGCACCGTGCGCCTAAGGCTCCCGCGTTCCCGAAGGCTTAAAATGCACAAGGAGAGCCCGACGTAAAGCCTTCCCGAAAAAGGTTGACAAAACGGAAATAATGTGCTACACTTAATACACACATCTCGCGGGCGCGCCCGCAATTCACACATTGGAGCTCATAATGCGCAAAAAAACCTTCGATATAAGAAAACTGACGTATCTCTCGCTGATGACGGCGCTCGTCGTCGTCCTTCAATTCCTCGGCGGGTTTATTCACTTCGGCCCCTTCTCCGTCTCCCTCGTCCTTCTCCCCATCATCGTCGGCGCCGCCCTCTGCGGTCCCCTCGCGGGTGCCTGGCTCGGGCTCGTCTTCGCCGCCATGGTCTTCGCCACGGGAGACGCCGCCGCCTTCTTGACCTTCAACCCCTTCGGCACGGTCGTCACCGTCCTCGTCAAGGGCGTTCTGGCAGGTCTCGCCTCGGGGCTCGTCTATGCGCTCCTCGTTCGCACCAATAAATACCTCGCCGTCTACGCCGCCGCCGTCGTTTCCCCCGTCGTCAATACAGGGGTATTCCTCGTCGGCTGTCGCCTCTTCTTCTGGGAACTCGTCTCGGAATGGGCGGCCGCCTACGGATTTGCGAACGCCACAAGCTATATATTCCTCGGTCTCGCAGGGGGCAACTTCCTCTTCGAGCTCGGGCTCAACGTCCTGCTCGCTCCCGCCATCGTCACGCTTCTCGGCATCGCCGCCCGCAGTGGCGCTAAGCGCGAGCATAAATAGCGCGCCTCAAATAAGAATAGGTGCTGTAAATGCGGCGAATCTTTTCGCCGCATTCTCCTTGAATAGCCGTTTTGTATGATTGATATGATAAGAATGATTTATAAGGACCGCGATTTCGCGGTCATCGAAAAGCCCGTCGGCATTCTCTCCGAGGGAGACCCCGCAGGGGAGCCGAACGCCCTCACCCTGACGGCGGAAGCGCTCAAAGCCTCGGGCGAGCGCCCCGAGCTCTGGCAGGTGCACCGCCTCGATCGCGTCGTCGGCGGTGTTATGCTCTTTGCCAGAACGCCGAAAAGCGCCGCCGAACTCTCGCGCCTCGTCGCCGAAGGGAAGATCAAAAAGACCTATCTCGCCGTAACGGAAGGCGTGCCGCAAGATGCCGCGGGAACGATGAAGGACTTCCTTCGTCGCGATCCCGCCGCGATGAAAAGCTTCGTCGCTCCCCCCTCGGCGCGCGGCGCCAAATACGCGGAGCTCTCATACCTCGTCCGCGCTCGGTGCGAAACGGAGAGCGGCGCTCGCGCCCTCGTCGAGCTCGAGCTTAAAACGGGCAGATTTCATCAGATCCGCGCCCAGCTCTCCTCGCGCTCCCTCACCCTCGTCGGCGATAAGAAGTACGGCGCCCGTGACCTCGCGGCGCGCACCCCCGCCCTCTTTTCGCATCGGCTGGAATTTTCCCTCTGGGGTAAAAAGTATTCCTTCTCCGCCTTCCCGCCCCTTGACCAATACCCCTGGTCTCTTTTCTCGGAAGGCGACTATAAACTAAGCGAAAGAGAGCCCGAACGATGACCGAAAAGCTCTACTACCGCGACGCCTACATCAAGGAATTTACCGCCACGGTCACCTCCTGTGTGCCCGCCAAGGCGGGCTATGAAGTCACCCTTGACCGCACCGCCTTCTTTCCCGAGGAGGGCGGACAGTATAGCGACGAAGGTACCCTCGGCGAAAGTCGCGTCCTCTCCGTCGTGGAGCGTGGCGGGAACGTCGTCCACCTCGTCGAAAAAAACCTCCCCGTCGGCGCTTCCGTCGTCGGGCGCGTCGATTTCGAGGACCGCTTTGAAAAAATGCAGTGCCACACAGCGGAGCATATAGTTTCGGGGATTCTCCATTCCTTCTACGGTTGTGACAACGTCGGGTTTCATCTCGGTCGCGAGCTCGTCACCCTCGACGTCAACGTGAAGCTGGAAAGGGAAGATATAATTCGCGCGGAGCTCGCCGCCAATCGCGCCGTTTTTGAAAACGTCGCCGTCGAGGTCTCGTACCCCGCACCCGAAGAACTTCCCAAGCTGGAATACCGCTCCAAGCTTGATATCACCGAAAACGTCCGCATCGTCACGATAGGGAGCTACGACGCTTGCGCCTGCTGTGCGCCCCACGTCCGCCAAACAGGCGAGGTGGGTATCATTCGCCTCGTCGATTTCGTCCCCCACCGCGGCGGGACTCGCATAACCCTCTCCGCAGGCTATCGCGCCTTGCGTGAGAGCCGCGCCCAGCACGAGATGATAAGGCGCGTCTCCGCGGCGCTCTCCGTCCCGCGCGATGAGCTCGTCGGCGGCGTCGAAAAGCTCCTTTCCGATTGCGAGGAGCTTCGCCTCCGCGTCAAGTCGGCGCGCGAGGAGCTTCTTCTCCATCGCGCCAATGAGATAGAGACGACGGCGAGAAACGCGCTCCTCCATTGCCGCACCGCCTCTGTGGACGAGCTTCGCGTGCTGGCAAACGCCGCCGCGCCTCGCGTCGGCGGTATCCTCGTCCTCCTCGCGGGTGAGGAGGGCGCGCTCAAATACCTCATTGTCTCCCATAGCGTTGACCTTCGCCAGCTCGCGGGCGATATGAATTTGCGCCTCGCGGGGCGCGGCGGCGGTAAGCCCGAGGCGCTTCAAGGCAGCTTCGGCGCACCCCTCTCCGCCATTCGCAAGTATTTTGGTATTCCCGAGCCCTAATCGCCCCCGAGCGGAGCATTGCGGCACCGAGCTAAGCGCGAATGAACGAAAAATCGCCTCTCGCCTAAATACAATGCGCGAAAATCGGCGCACCATTGCCCGCAAAAACAATAGAATACACAAAAAACAGCGCGCCCCGTTCCCAAAGCACGCATAAATAAGAGCAGCGCGTCCTGTCCGCCGTGGCACGCATAGTATAAATACACCCTCGTAACACCGAAGCAATGCTTCGGCTAAGCAAAATTAAAAATGCGGCGAAATTTTCGCCGCATTTTAACGAGAATTATTTCTCAATATCAAAATTTAAAACAATTTGCGAGCGCGAAGGCTTCAATTGCGAAAGCTTGACTCCCGCCGCTTCGAGCATTCTTCGCGAGGCGCGCGTCATCGGCGTGTCCCTGTATTTGTCCGAAAGGTATATCACCTCGCGCACCCCCGCCTGAATTATCGCCTTCGCACATTCGTTGCAGGGGAAGAGCCCCACGTAGAGCCGCGAGCCGACGAGAGAGGCGCCGCGCGCGTTGAGTATCGCGTTGAGCTCCGCGTGAACAACGAAGGGATACTTCGTCTCTCCGCGCTCCGCGTCCCTGTTCCAGGGGAAATCGTCGTCCGAGCACCCCTGTGGAAAGCCGTTGTAGCCCGTCGATAAAATGCGATTGCTCTCGTCGATGAGGCAAGCGCCAACCTGGGTGTTCGGGTCCTTCGAGCGCTCCGCCGCCAGAAGGGCGACTCCCATAAAATATTCGTTCCAGCTTATGTAGCCCGTTCTCTTTTCGGACATAGCAACCTCCATATGCCGCCGCGCGGCTTGTTTTCGCGAAGCCGAAAGCGCTTCGCCTCGTGTTCCATTTTATATAGTATAGCACGTAAACCTTTTTATGTCAATGTTTTTTTGAGGGAGGTCTCCCATGTCTCTTTCCGAATATAAGTGCTGTCAGCTTTGCGCCCGCCTCTGCCGCGTCAATCGCCTCGCGGGCGAGCTCGGTTTTTGCGCCTCGGGCGCCACAATGCGCGCCGCTCGCGCCGCGCTCCACTTCGGGGAAGAGCCTCCCATCTCGGGCGAGCGCGGCTCGGGCGCCATCTTCTTTTCGGGTTGCTCCCTCTCCTGTATCTTCTGCCAAAACGCGGAGATATCGCGGGCGCCACAGGGCGTGGAACTCTCCGTCGAGCGCCTTTCCGAGATAATGCTCGCGCTCCAAGCGAAGGGCGCGCATAATATCAACCTCGTGACGGCGACGCACTTTTCGCCGAGCGTCCGCGAGAGTATCGTCGCCGCTCGCGCTCGCGGGCTCAGTATCCCCATCGTCTATAACACGGGCTCATACGATACCGCGGATAACATTCGCGCCTATTTGGGGCTCGCCGATATCTATCTCCCCGATTTCAAGTATTGGCGCTCGGAAACGGCGCGCACCTGCTCCGCCGCCCCGAGCTACCCGCGCGTCGCCTTGGCGGCGATTGACGAAATGGTGCGCCAGCACCCCGACCCCATTATTGAAAACGGCATAATGCGCGAGGGCGTCATAATTCGTATCTTGGAGCTCCCGTCTCACGTCGCGGAAGCTAAGCTAACGCTGAAAAGCCTCTTTGAGCGCTACGGAAACGGGGTCTTTTTCAGCCTGATGAATCAGTATACCCCGCGCGCAGGGCTCCCAAAGCCCCTTGACCGCACCTTGACGCGCGAGGAATACCGCGAGCTGGTGAGCTACGCGGAGCGCATCGGAGTCGTTCAAGCCTTCGTCCAAGAGTGGGGAACGGCGTCATCCGCCTTCGTCCCCGCCTTTGACGGAACGGGGCTTTACTAAGCCCACGTTTGCAGGTATAGGCTTTGACGGAACTGGGCTTTGCCCCGAAGCGTATTTGCATTTTTGCCTGTCTGTAAGCTATGCGCCATTTGGGTGGCTTGATGAGGGTATTGAAAAATCACGGCACAAAATTAGAGCGAGGCTGTCGCATTTAGTAAAGCCGAACGAAAAACGGTAGAAGTAAAGAAAGAACTCTGCTTCTACCGTGTTTTTTTAAAAAAATAACCCTGAAATATTCGCGTTTTAGAATTTTATCTCGTTCTTCGATTTCAAATGCCGTTCAATGTCGCGGTCCGCGTCGCGCCGCGCAATATCGTCGCGCTTGTCGTAGAGCTTCTTGCCCTTGCAGAGCCCGAGCGAAAGCTTGACGTGGGAGCCCTTGAAGTAGAGCGAGAGCGGAATGAGGGTGTACCCCTCGCGGGAAACGAGCCCCGCAAGCTTCATTATCTCGCGCTTGTGCATAAGTAGCTTCTTCGGGCGCAGAGGGTCTTTGTTGAAAATGTTCCCCTGTTCGTAGGGGCTTATATGTATGCCGAGCGCGAAAAGCTCGCCGCCCTCCACCTCGCAGTAGGAGTCTTTGAGATTGACGCTTCCCGCGCGCACCGATTTGACCTCGGTGCCGAAAAGCTCAATGCCCGCCTCGTAGCTCTCAACCACGAAGTAGTCGTGCCGCGCTTTTCTGTTTTCGGCGATTGTCTTGTCGCCCGTCGTCTTCTCCGCCATCTCGTTTTCCTCCGTTCCTCGCTTTTGGATAAGCCGCTTTCTATTCTATCACGTTTGCGCGAGAAAATCAAGCCCCCGCCGTGCTAAGCACGGAAAGCACGGAAAAACCGCGCTAACTCGCGCTAAGCACGAAAATCCCGCCGCCCGAAGCGCGAAAAGCAATTTTTCAGTAATTCTCAATGTAAATGCAACAGTGCAATTTAAAGTTGCGTTTAGTCTGAAAATTTACGAAATCAAATTTTGTGCGGTTATTCATTAAGTCCAACTCAATATCAAATTAAGGGCTTGCGCCTTATAAAACAAATAATAGTTCATCTTGCATATTCGTTTTGAAATCAATTTCCGTGCCGTCAATCGAATATTTCCGAGGCGAGCTCCAAAAGCTTGAATTTAACGCGGTATTTTCCCCCCGCGATGAGCGCCTGCTCCTCGTCGCTGTACCCAGCGTCGGAGCTCGCGGCGTCGAGGCAGAGCGGCGGAAACATAACGCACCACCAGTTGTGCCCGCTCCCAGCCCCTATCGTTATCTTCAAGGAGAGGTAGCTCCCTCGCGGCAGGGTGAAGCCCTCGTAGCTCCTCGTTTCGTACCGTTCCTCGGTGAGCTCCGCGCGCACCGCGTAGCCCGAGCCGCGCGCCGAAAGTACGCACACCGCAAATTCCTCTATCTCGCTAAGGCGCGCGGAAATGAGCGCCGCCGCCTCGTCTGCCCCCTCGGCGTCGCGAAGGAGCGCGCCGTATTCTTCGAGGAGCGCGTCGCGAAGCAGAAGCTTCAAGGCCTGATCCTCGGCGCTGTCGGAATTGGCGAGGATATGTAGGCGCACCGTGTCGTCGTATATCGCCGCTTCGGCTTCCGTGGGGAGCGCCGCCATTATTAGCGCTGCGGCGAGAAGGGATAGAACGGGTAAAAATAGCTTCTTCATTGTTTTTTTCCTCATTTTTGTTTTTTCACGCTTGATTTTTGCCGAAAAACGCAAGGCTTATTCAAATCTCCTGAAAAAATATACCCCTAAGCTCAAATCGCCTCACCCAACGCCGCGAAGCCCGCGCAAGAGCAGAAAGCAAAGCGCCGAAAGCTCTTGACATCCGCCGAAAAAAATGCTACAATCTGTGTAGAATATGCAAAAGGAGAGAAAGCTATGCTTCCGAATATCCCCAAAATTGCCGACCCAGAAAAATATTCCGCCTTCGAGCTGAAAAGGGAAAAGCTTGAATATGCCCTCGCCGAGGCGCTAAAAAAGATTGACTTCGCGATAGTTGACCTTAAAGGCAAATTTCCAGACCACGCCAGCGTCAATAACGTCTATCCCGCCGTCGAGAATGACGACGGCTGGAATAACGGATTTTGGACGGGCATTTTATGGCATGCCTTCGAGCTCACGGGCAATGAAAAATATAAAGCCGCCGCCCTCGGGCACGTTCCCAGCTTCCTTCATCGAATAGAAAATAAGCTCGGCGTCGATCACCACGATATGGGCTTCCTCTATACCCCCTCGTGCGTCGCCGCCTATAAGCTGACGGGCTGTGAGGAAGCGAAGCGCGCCGCCCTCCTCGCGGCGGATAATCTCATGGGGCGCTATAAGGAGAAGGGCGAGTTCCTTCAAGCGTGGGGCAGAGTCGATGACCCCGCCTCGTATCGCCTCATCGTCGATTGCCTCTTGAATATCCCGCTCCTCTATTGGGCGAGCGAGGTGACGGGAGACGAGAAGTACGCCACCGTCGCCTATAAGCATTTTAAAACCACCGTCGAGGTCTGTTGCCGCCCCGATGCCAGCACCTATCATACCTTCTATTTTGACCCCGAAACAGGAGCCCCCAAAAAGGGCGTTACGGCGCAGGGCGCATCCGATGAGTCCGCGTGGGCTCGCGGGCAAACGTGGGGGATATACGGTCCCCTCCTTACCTACGTCTATAAGAAGGACGAAAAAGCCCTCGCCGTCTTTAAGGCGACAACGAACTATTATCTTAATCATCTCCCGAAGGACTATATCGCCTATTGGGATCTCTCGTTTGTAGATGGAGACGGTGAGCCGAAGGACTCCTCGTCGGCAGCCATCGCCCTTTGCGGTATGCTCGAAGGCATAAAGTATATGAGCGAGAGCGATCCCTTGCGCGAAACCTACGTCAACGCGACAAAGCGGATAATGAACTCCCTGATAGACGGCTATCTCACCAAGGACGTCCCCGAGGCGAACGGGCTCCTCCTGCACGCCACCTATGGCAGACCGCAGAATAACGGGGTGGACGAGATGAATATTTGGGGCGATTACTTCTATATGGAAGCGCTCCATAGAATGTTAGACCCCGCGTGGAAGCTCTATTGGTGAGCGAGAGGGAAGCGCAGAGCCTTCCCTTAAAGCCCTCGCGGAAAAACGGCGCTTTGTAAGCCCCTCGCAGGGGAGCACAATTCTTGCTCGCGAGAGGAAAAAAGAAGCCCTCGCGTATAGCTTAGAGCCGCGGCTCTTTTCTCTTTCTTCTCAATGCACCGCCGTGCTCGCCTCGTTTCGTCTTTCGTTCTCGTCTATCCGCGCCGTGGGCGGCTTCGGTGAGGTGAGCTTTTGCTTCGCGGGCTTTGGCGGTGCGCTGCGGGCGGCTTCGATTTCCCGCCAGCCTCTTGCGTTAGCTTTTCACTCCGCGCCGCACACTTAGCTTGCTTCCTCTTTTTCTCTCTCAATGCTCCACCGCGTCCGCCTCGCTTCGTCTTTCCCTCTCGTCTATCCGCGCCGCGTCCGCCTTACTTTACTTTTACGCCAGCCTCCCTTGTGTAAAGGGAGGTGGCATTTTCGCAAGAAAATGACGGAGGGATTGTAAAAACCAAAACCCTTGCACAATCCCTTAGTCAGCTTCACTGATAGCTCCCTTTACGCAAGGGAGCCTTGCCACAAAAAAACGACAACGTTATCACGAAATCCGCGCCAAATCCGCGTCAAAATAAAATCTTCTCTTGACAAGCGTTATGTTTAGTGCTATAATCATAGTGGCAATTTGGTGATTTATCTAAATATGAAAATTTATATAGGAGAAGTTATGAAAGAGACAAAGAAAATCGTCATTTTCTCAGCGTTCCTCGTCATCCTCTTCGCCCTCGGTGCCTTCCTTGTCGCGGCAAGCGGTGATGAAGGGTACACCGTCCAATGGGTATTAAACGGGGAGACCACCTCGGAAGCCGTAGAAAGCCTTCCGAGCTATTCGGCGAGCGAGCTCGTCCCCTTCGGTGGCAAGAGCTATAAGGTGGCAAGCTTTGTGACAAACGGCAATACCGCCACCGTCACCCTAAACCCCACCGCCTACTATTATAGCATCACGAAAGCCGACGGCACGGAAAAGCTTTACGACAGTTACACCGTTGACGCTTTTTATACGAATTTTCAGGGTGCCGAAAGCGGCTCTACCGTTAAGCTCCTTTCCGACGTGACGGTGGACAAAACTTACGAGGCGGGTGTAAACGGCAAAACTATATATTTCGACCTCAACGGCTTCGATTACGTTAAAACGTATACGACCACGCAAACGAACGGCTTGTCTTGCTTTTCAGCCACCAACGGCGCACAGTTCTATGTCTATTCCTCGCGCCCTGGCGCTCGTATATTCAATGCTCAGTATCAGCATAAGCAAAATGATGGAACCGTTACGGATAGAACGGTTGCCTTCGCCGTCTTCACGACTAACGGCGTCGATACGCGCGTCTTCGTGGGCGATTTTGGTGAAAAGGGAAGTGCCGAATATTGTGACGGAGATAATCTCGCCGTCTACGGCACCGTTATCGCCGAGGTCTACGCAACGGACACAAACCCGAACGACGACGTTGCCAACTTCAATATCGCGGGTGGTGCATATTACACCGTAAACACCAACCACACCATGTTTCTCCTGCGTGCCGACAATCAAACCCACAATCAAAATTCTCCGACGGCGACTATGAACATTGAGGGCGCAAAGCTTTGGTCCGCCACCTCCGTGTTCGCCTTCTATCATAATACTGGCTCGGACGCCACGAAGAGCTTCAACGTCACCGTCTCCGATTCCGTTCTCTATGCGGAGAGTAAGATGGTAAACGCTTATATCGGCGGCAAATGCAAAATAGACCTCTACGACAGCTATATTCTTTCCGATCTCGGCTCCGTGGGCAAAAGCGGCGTCACGCTCAATGACGGGTGTCGCTCCGTCGGCTCCGAAGTATTAGCGTCAGGTTGCGTCGAGGCGAAGATATTGGAAACCTACTCCGTAAGCTTTGCGAAAAACACCTTCTCCTTCACTCTGAACGAAGATAAATCGTCGGCAACCATCGATCCCTCGTCCTTTGAAACGCCCGCCGTCGAGTCGCTCTATCGCTTTGACCGCGTCGTCGCGAAAGAGGAGAACACCTCGCAGATAACCTGGAAGACCGACGACGAAACCGTCACGGAGCGCTGGTACAACGGCGTCGTTCCCACCTCGCCGATAAGCGTCCCCGATGAGACGGACATCTATAAATTCAGCTTCGGCAACGTCACCGCCGCAAACGGCGATAAGACCTACACCCTCACGCAGGTCGCCGCCTTCGATATCAAGCTCAACCTCTCCCTCTACGATAATTTCCTCTACAACGTCTATATCCCCGCCTCCGTCAAGGACAGCATAGGCTCCGTTTCCGTCACACGGGACGGGGCGGACAATGTCAACATCGCGGTTTCCGAGCCCGAGCTCGTCCTCATCTACGGCGCCCCCTACTATAAGTACACCTTCGGTATCTACCCCAAGCTCGGCGCGGATACCTACCGCTTCGATATGACCATTTCGGGCTACGGCGGCAAAGAATTTACTCAGGAGCTCCTTCTCTCCATCCCCGCCTACGCCTTCGCCATCAAGGAAGGAAACTATAACGACTCGGCGAAAATCCTCGTTGAAAAGACTCTCCTCTATATAAACGCGGTCTACACCTATTGCGATGAAACTGATTCCACGGGCGCTCTCGCAAAGCTCTTTGATAGATATAATATAGACCCCACCGCCGTCGCCGCCGTTTCGGGCGCCGATATGGGTAGTGCACCCGAGGCGGTCACCGACGTTATTGCTGGCGCGTCGGCTTATATGGGCGATACGTTTAAGTTTAGATTCACCCTGAAAAGCGGCGTTTCGGACGAAGCGCTGACGACGGCGAGCGCCACGGTGAGCTACTACGAAAACCGCATGCTGGTAAAAAAAAATATCAAAGGCCTCTTGACGGGCGCGACGGACTCCGAGGGCAGGCGTTACTTCGATATCGCCCTCCGCGCCGCCGATATGCAGAAGGATATCACGCTGACGGTGAGCGAAAAGAGCGTTACCTATAACCTCGCGAAGTACGTTAAGGGCATTAGCAATAATGCCAAGGATACGGAGCTCGCTAAAAATATCTGGTGGTATTCCGAGGCGGCGAAAAACTTCGTGAATCAGAAGCCCGCGATAGATATCGAGGGAACTCCCCTGACGGACTATACGATAGTTGCCACCACGGCGAAGGAACAAGCCGCCGCCGAAATATTGGCGAGCGCCATTGAAACGAAGCTTGGCGAGAAGCCCACCATCGTCGCGAGTGCCGAGAGCGCCACGGGCAAAACGATAACGATTGCCAAGCTCTCCCCCGACTCCCTGCAAGATTTCCGCGTTTCCTGTGCGGGCGGCGAGCTCCGCATCGAGTGCGCCTACGACTCCCTCTTCGAGAGCGCGATGAAGAGCTTTGTGAATGACTACATCGCTCCCGTCGAGTCATCGTACAGCTTCAAGAACGGATTCAAGCAGGAGTATTTTGCAAATAAAGTCTACTATTCCGACTTCGGCGCCAAGGGCGACGGGGCGACCAACGACTTCTTCGCGATGAAGTCGGCGCACGATAATGCCAACATCAAAGGCTACACCGTTTGTGCCGATAAGGGTGCCACTTACTACATAGGTACTTGTATCGCCGAAGGCGCCACCAAGCCAGACTCCATTCAAATAAAAACGAACACGGTGTGGACGGGCGCGAAGATCATCATCGACGATACGAATATCACCAAGGATCAGTCCGAGGGCGCTCCCGCAAAGCAGGACTATAATAACGACGTCTTCACAGTCGCAAGCGATTATTCGACGGCTTGGATCCCCAGCGATGTTATCGAAAAGATCAATGCGGCGGGCGGTATCTCCCGCACGGATAAGAAGCTGGACCTCGGGCTCGGCTATCCCGCTATGCTCGTAATTTATAATAAAGACCACAAGCAGTTCATTCGTTTCGGCGTCAATAAGAATGACGGCGCAATACAGTACGAGCTCGTCCTCGTCGATGAGAACGGCAATATCGATCCGTCAACGCCGCTCCTCTTCGATTTTGAGAAAGTCAGCTCCATCTCCGTTTACCGTGCGGACGTCACCCCCATCACAATAGAGGGCGGCGATGTGGAAACGCGTGCGAGCCAAGTTAATTTAGCAAAGGCGGCTGATAATTACGTCTCGATAAACCGCGGCATCGGCATCAATCGCGCAAACACCACGATATCCAACGTTAAGCACACCGTAACGGGCGAGCAGGCGAAGGGGGCAAAAACGGTAAATGCCAAAATCGTTGCGACAAATGCGAATGATATTACGAGTTACTATTACAGTACGTCTTCCCTTAAAACCTCAGGTTTTATTAACAAAGAATATTATTATGAAACACAAGCGGATAAAGTAAGAATTTACACGGATTCGGACGGCAAGAGCAACCCCGTTGTGAAAACGAATAGCTTGGGCGTGTCTTACAGCGAGGATAAAGATAATACATATACCTTTGAAACAGATGTAACGACTGTTTACACTTTCATAAGCCACTCATACAGCGGCTTCGTCAACGTCGTATATGCCAATAATATTAACATCGTCGGCTGTGAGTTCGTCGGTAGGACATACTACGTTCAGGGCACCTACGATATAACCGCAACTATATCGAATGCCGTCACATTTAAGAATTGCACCCAGTCCAACTTCCTCGACGCGGACGGCAGACCGTACAGCATGAGCGTCAATTGGGGCATCATGGGCTCCAACTATTGCAAAAACCTCGTCTACGACGGGTGCACCCTCTCGCGCTACGACGCGCACTCTGCCCTCGTCAACGGCAAGATAATCGACAGCATCGTTCAGCACGTCTCTCTCACAGGCGGCGGCGATATGACCATCGAGAACTCGCTTCTCATCGCCCGCTCGGGCACAGGCTACGGCAACAGCGGCGTCGTCCTCAATATGCGCGAAGACTACGGTAGCACCTGGGACGGCACGATAACCATGAAGGACGTCTCCTACATCACCGACTATTCAAAGGCAACGGAATCGAACGCCCAAGCGTTGTCCACCGCCAACGTCACCGTCTCCACCTGGGCAAACCACTACTTCGGCTACGTCACCCACATGCCCAACCTCGTCGTCGATAATCTCAAATTCTCGGGCGATATGTCGGCGCGCTCGGGCTTCGCCTTCTCGGAAGCCTCTCCCGCCTACTCCACTTACCTCGCCTTGAAGGATATCGATTGCAGCTCCACGGTGACCACCGTTAACCTCTATTCTCTGAATCAAAATGCGGACGATAAGAACATTTACGTCGACGGCGTGGATTATAGCGCCGCGAAAGTGACGATTACGTCGGTAAGCGAAGCAATGAATAATAACAACTTTAACGAGTCCTACGCGGCGGGCGAAAACAAGAACTATAACCCCTATACCCCGCCCGAGTACTACGTCATCAAGAATAAGCTGAACGGCGTGACTTACAATCTGTACACAGGCTCCGTCTCCGAATCCTTCTTCTCGTCGACGAGCGAGGGATATCCAAAAAACCCGTTCGACACCCCCTTCGTGGACTACGTTCCGTAACTCACGTTTTCGCGAGCGAGCTCGCGAAAACGGCGACAACTCGCATAACCTTGGAGGCTGTCGCATTTAGGCAGAAACAAACGAAAAACGGTAGAAGCAGAGATCTTTCTTCGCTTCTACCGTTAAATTTTTCGCGAGCGAGCTCGCGAAAACGGCGGCGACTCGCATAAGCTTGGAGGATGTCGCATTTAGGCAGAAAACAAACGGCGACAACTCGCATAACCTTGGCGAGGCGGTGTGTGCACCGCCTCGCTTTTCCATTGTAAAATGAAACCCACGCGAAAGTCGCGAGGTTAAAAAAGGCTCTGCCGAAAAACAAAGTACAAATAAATAGTTAGCATAGTTAGCGCAAAATGTTTTTGTTGAAAGGCTCCCTTGTGTAAAGGGAGCTGTCAGCGAAGCTGACTGAGGGATTGTTTTGTAAGGGGTTTTGGTTTTTACAATCCCTCCGTCATTTTCTTGCGAAAATGCCACCTCCCTTTACACAAGGGAGGCCTTTCCATTTCAATTTTTCAAGCCCGTAAAGAGCTATGCAGAGGCGGAAACGGAGACGAAAGAGCATAGCATAAATTGTAAGAATTTAGAGAATTTTAAGTTTGAAAATTTAAAAGCGCCAAAATTAGAGCGAAGCTTCCGTTTCTTTACGGTATCTTTGCTCTTTTTGTAAAACGAAGAGGCTGTCGCTTTTAGGCAAAGCCGAACGAAAACGGTAGAAGCAAAGAAAATCTCGCTTCTACCGTAATTTTTTCGTGGCTCGGGCTAAAAACCTCATTTGTCGCCTTTAAAATCTTGTAGCAAAAAGAAATTCGGTGCCGATAGGAAAAATGTAGCATAAAAGCAATTCTTACCTTGACAAATCAGTGATTGTGTGTTAAAATAAATTGTAAAATTATAGTTTTCGGTTTCGCGAGCCGCGCTCGCAATCGTGATTTTTTAGGAGCACCTCGGCATTAAATCTCGCCGCTTTTCGGCAAAGGAAGGACAGAAGGAAACACTATGAAAAGGACAAAAAAGCTGATACTCGTCGCTCTCGCTCTCGCGGCGCTCTTCGCGCTCACCGCGGTCGTCGCCTTGGCGGCGGGGGAAGAGAAGCCCACGCTGACGTGGCAGTGGGAGGACGGAACAAAGATTAAAACCGAATCCGTCGAAGAGCTCCCGAGCTATTCCGCGGGCGAGCTCGTCCCCTTCGACGGCAAAAGCTACAAGGTGAGCTCGTATTCCGCCAATGGCGACGCGGCAACCCTCGTCTTGGAGCCCACCGCCTACTATTACAGCATAACGAAATCCGACGGCACGGTAACGCTCCGCGATAGCACCGCGCGCTTCCGCACGGATTTCACGTCCGCCCCAAGCGGCTCCACGATAAAGCTGCTCGCCGATATCGCCGACGCGTACTCGGGAGAGAATAGCAACTCGCTCGCTGTTAGCGGCAAAACCGTCAATTTCGACCTCAACGGCTTCGATTTCGTCATCACCTATTCTACGACGCAGACGAGCGGCTTGACGGGCTTCTCGGTGCAGAGCGGCGCGGAGCTCCACGTCTTTTCCTCGCGCGCTGGCGGACGCATCTTCAACGCGCAGTACCAGCATTTGGACAGTAAGGGGAATGCGGGATTGGACGCCGCGATGTCCTTTGCCACCTTCACGCTCACGAGCGCGAACTCGCGTCTCTATTTGGGAGACCACGGCACCGAGGGCACCGACGGCTTCTGTGACGGTGATAATCTCTCCGTCTACGCCTCCATTTTAGCCGAGGTCTACGCCACGGATACGAACGACGGCGACGAGTGCGCCAACCTCAATATCAGCGGCGGCTCATATTACCGTACATGCTCCAATCACATCGCCCTCATTCTAATGCGTGACGCTGGCGGAGACAACGCTTTATCGCGCACCACCGCCATCATCAAAAATGCGAAGCTCTGGTCTGCCAATATCCTCTTCGGCTTTTCCAATACGGTGAACACGGCTTCCGAAAAGCAGTTCAAGGTGCGCGTTGAAAACTCCGTCCTCTACGCGCAAAACAAGATAATTTCTCCGAACGATAGTCAGTTCTATGACGGGCGCTGCTTCTTCGATTTTAAAGACTGCTATCTTCTCGCGGGGCTCGGCGCAACGGGGCGGAGCAATATAAACCTGCTTGAAGGCTGCCGCACGGCGGCCGACGAGGAGTGCGCCGAGGGCTACATCTGGGCGCGCATCCTGGAAACAAAAGCGGTCACCTTCTCAAAGAACGTTTTCTCGTTCACCCTGAGCGAGGATAAGTCGAGCGCCACCATGGACCCGTCCTCCTTCGAGACCCCCGCCGTCGAGTCCGCCTACCGATTTAAAAAGGTGGTAACGACGGAGAGCGCATCGTCCAATATAACATGGAAGACCGACGACGAAACCGTTACCGAGCGCTGGTGCAACGGCGTCGTCCCCGTGCCGCCGATGAGCGTCCCCGAAGGCAACGACATCTATAAATTCACCTTCGGCAACGTCACCGCCGCAAACGGCGATAAGACCTACACCCTGTCGCAGGTCGCCGCCTTCGATATCAAGCTCAACCTCTCCCTCTACGATAATTTCCGCTACAACGTCTATATCCCCGCCTCCGTCAAGGACAGCATAGGCTCCGTTTCCGTCACACGGGACGGGGCGGACAATGTCAACATCACGGTTTCCGAGCCCGAGCTCGTCACCATCTGGGGCGCGGAGCACTACAAGTATTCGTTCGGTATCGCACCCGCAGTGGGCGCGAGCACCTACTCCTTCAAATTCAGAATAAAGGGCTATGAAGACAAATACTTCACGCAGACCTGCACACTCTCTATCCCCTACTACGCGGTCGCCATCCTCGAAGGCGGCTACAACGATAGCGCCAAGGAGCTCGTCAAGAATACGCTCCTCTACGTCAACGCGGTCTACGACTATTGCGGCGATACCGATACCGCGGTTTTCGACGCGATATTTAAAAAGTATTCTATCACCGAAGCCATCGACGAGGATATGTATACGGGCGAAGCTATGGAGTCTGTACCCGCGGGCGTTCTGTCCGTCATAAAATCGGCGAGCGGCAATATGGACGACGTGTTCAGCTTCCGATACTATTTGAGCGATAATGCCACGGAGGAGGCCTGCAAAGCCGCCACCGTGAGCTGGTACGAGTACAACGAAGTGAAAACGGATAGCGTCTACAACCTCGCGGCTGGCAAAACCTACTTCGATATCCCCCTCCGCGCCGCCGAGATGCAGAAACCCATGACGGTGACGGTGGGCAACGACACCATCACCTACAAGCTTGCCAACTACGTGTACGCCGTTGTGAATACCGAAGGATATTCCGCCACAGAGGTGGCGCTCGTTAAAAACATTTGGCGCTATTCCGAGGCGGCGAAAAACTTCGCCAACGCGCGCCCAGGCGTCAACGTCACCATCGGCGACACGCCGATAACCGACTACGTGATAGTCGCCGAGACGGCGGAGGAAAAGGCGGCCGCCGAGCTCCTGTCGAGCGCCGTAGAAGTCAAGTTCGGCGTCGGGCTCGATATCGTCGAAAGCGCCGCGGGGAAGAGCATCGTTATAAGCACCCTGCCGTCAAACTCCCCCAAGGACTTCTACGTCACCTGTGACGGTGAAATCCTCACCATGCAGTGCTCCTACAAGTCCTTCTTCACGAGCGGAATGCGTAGCTTCATTGAAGGCTTCGTGTCGCGCACGAGCGGATATAACTTCGAGAAAGACTTCAAACAGGAATATTTCGCAAGCAAGGTCTACTATTCCGACTTCGGCGCCACGGGCGACGGAGTGACCAACGACTTCTTCGCCATCAAGGCAACGCACGACGTGGCGAACGCCAAGAGTTTGACCGTCTATGCCGACGCGGGCGCCACCTACTACATCGGCACCTGTATCGACGAAAACAACACCCTTCGTTCCGCCTCAATAAAGACCAACACTGTCTGGACGGGCGCGACGTTCATCATCGACGACACGAAGATAACCAAGACCGCCTCTGGCCCGCAAGACTACGTCAACCACGTTTTCAAGGTTGAAAGCGATTATCCCTTAGTCACTCTCGGTTCGTCCGTGCTTGAAAGCATCAATCAGGCGGGCGGACTCACCAAGGGCGAAACGAAGAAGATAGAAACGGGGCTCGGCTATCCCGCCATGCTCATCATTAAGAATGAGGAGCACACGCAGTATATCCGCTTCGGCGGAAACGCCAACAGCGGCGCCGCGCAAAGCGAGCTCGTCCTCGTGGACGCCGAGGGCAATATAGATCCGTCAACGCCCTTCCTCTTCGATTTTGAAAAGGTAACGTCCATCGTCGCCTACCGCGCCGACGTAACCCCCATCACGATAGAAGGCGGAACTTTTGAAACGAAGGCGAGCCGCGTCAACCTCGCGAATAACCCCCTCGGCGACTACATTTCGATAAACCGCGCCATCTATGTCACCCGTCCCAACGTCACCCTGCGTAATATCGACCGCCTCGTTACGGGCGAGATCCCCAAGTACGCCATCGTCAGAGTCGACGAAAACGGCAACGTTTTGGAGGTTTTGAACACTGATCCCGATCCAGGTGTTATGTCTAAGGATCAACCCAGAACAACGAGCGGTGACACCGTATACACCTACGGCATGGACTCCAATGGAAACTATTACGTAAAGATTGGCGACACAATCCAAAACGACCTGCTCCCCTTCATCGGTCACTCCTACGGCGGCTTCGTCAACGTCGGCAACACCACCAACGTCACGATTGAGAATTGCGAGTTCTACGGGCGCACCTGGTACCTCCAAGGCACCTACGACATCATCCTCGGCAACGCCAACAACGTCACCTTTAAAAATTGCACCCAGCCGAACTTCTACGAGACTGCCAGCCCGAAAAACGAAACCGTAACAGAAAAAACGTCCCTTCCGAACAACTACTATTGCTGGGGCGTCATGGGCTCCAACTACTGCAAGAACATCGTCTACGACGGCTGTACCCTCACGCGCTACGACGCACACTGCGGCGTCGTCAACGGCAAGATCATCAACAGCACCGTCGCAAGGCTCACCCTCATCGGCGGCGGCGACATGCTCATCGAAAATTCCACGCTCCTGGCTCGTAACACCGCCACGGGCTCTATCATCGACCTTCGCGACGACTACGGTAGCACCTGGGACGGCACCATAACGATAAAGGACTGCACCTTCGAGGCGCACATGGACAACACCACCTCAACGATGACCACCGTCAACGTCGCCACGGTGCCCTGGGGCAACCACGATTTCGGCTACGAAACGCACCTCCCCAACCTCGTCGTCGATAACCTCTCCTTCGCCACCGTATTCAAGAACGGAACGAGAAAAGAAAACACCGTCACCAAGGTAAGGCTCTTCTCCCTCGGCGTATCGAGCTCCGAGCCCAACAAGTCAAAATATGAAGCTATCGGTAAAAATGACGGCTACTCGTTCATCGGCGCCGATGAGATCACGCTAAGCGACGGAACGACCGTCGAAAACAAGAATCCGATTTGCGCGCCCGATTTCGTCGTAATTAGGAATAAGCAGGACGGAGTTACGTACTTCCTGGATAGCACCGAGACCGCCACGGGCAGCGCCTTCTTCGACCTCACCGTTCGCGAAGGCTTGCCCAACCTCTATGACACGCCGATGATAGACTACATGGGCTAATAAGCGCCAACGCGCAAAGGCTTCACCTTTCGCACTATCACCCCACATTCGCCGCGAAGGCGGCGAATGTGGTAAAATAAAGCCGCGAAGAGCTCTTCGCGGCTTTATTGATAGCTATTATCAAAGTATTGCATTCCCGAAAAAACGGTAGAAGCAGAGATCTTTTCTCGCTTCTACCGTTCTGCTTAATTATGCTAATCGACAGTCGAACTATGTTACGCCTTGCCCACAGAGCCGAAGAGCTCCATCTTTTCGCGCACGGTCGCCTTTATTGCCTCGGTGCCAGGAGCGAGAAGCTTTCTCGGGTCAAAGCCCTTGCCTTCAAGATCTTTGCCCGCCTCAACGTACTTTCTCGTTGCCGCCGCGAATGCGAGCTGACATTCGGTGTTAACGTTTATCTTGGAAACGCCGAGCGAAATAGCCTTCTTTATCATCTCGGCGGGAATGCCCGTTCCGCCGTGAAGAACGAGGGGCATTGAGCCCACCTTCTCGCTTATCTCGGCTAAAACGCCGAAGTTGAGCCCCTGCCAATTGGCGGGATATTTGCCGTGGATATTGCCGATTCCAGCCGCCAGCATGGTAACGCCGAGATCGGCTATCATCTTGCATTCGTCGGGAGAGGCGACCTCGCCCCCGCCTATAACGCCGTCCTCTTCGCCGCCTATCGCGCCGACCTCGGCTTCAAGGGAGAGCCCCTTCGCGCGGCAGACCTCAACGAGCTCGCGGGTTTTGGCAACGTTTTCTTCGATGGGGTAATGCGAGCCGTCAAACATAACGGAGGAGAAGCCCGCTTCGATGCACTTGTAGGCGCCCTCGTAGGAGCCGTGGTCAAGGTGAAGGGCAACGGGAACGGTGATGTTCAGCGTCTCGATCATTCCGCGCACCATGCCGACGATGGTGTTGTAGCCACACATATATTTGCCCGCCCCTTCGGAAACGCCGAGTATAACGGGAGACTTCATTTCCTCCGCCGTGAGAAGGATAGCCTTCGTCCATTCAAGGTTATTGATATTGAATTGACCGACGGCGTAGTGCCCCGCCTTTGCTTTTTCCAGCATTTCTTTTGCAGAAACTAACATAGTAACTCCATTCCGCCGCAAACGCGGCTAAAAAATATTATCGCTATAATTATACTGTACTTTGACGGAAAAATCAAGAGAAATAGCGGAATTTGGCGGCAAAAAAACAAATATTTATAAATTCGCGGCGAAAAGACGATGAAATTTTAAAAAAAGCTTGCATTTTTCAGGGCGCCGTTGTATAATATATGTGAAAACGAGCTCTTGTGGGCTCGCGCTATGAAGAAAGAATATGCGCAAGGCTCCGTCCCAAGAGAGGCCGCGGTGGTGAGAGCGGCTGGCGGTGTGCGCTTTCCGCTTTCCGAGCGTTCGGCGATGAGCCGAGGCGTTATTGCCTTAAAGATTTCAGAGTGGCGGGCTTGCCCGCAAATTGGGTGGTACCGCGGAGCTTTCGTCCCATACGTGGAGAGGCTCTTTTTTGTTTGCCATGTCAAAAGCCAAATAAAACCAAAAGCTGTGCCGCAGTGCGGCGGAAAGGAACGGTCACAAATGATAGACCTTAAATTTTTAAGAGAGAATCCCGATGTCGTGAAGCAGAATATCAAAAATAAGTTTCAGGACGAAAAGCTCCCCTTGGTGGACGAGGTGATAGCCCTCGATGAGGAGCTTCGCCGCAACAAAAAGCAGTGTGACGACCTGAGGGCGAATCGCAATCGCGTTTCCAAGTCCATAGGCGCGCTTATGGCGCAAAAGAAGCTCGCCGAGGCGGAGGAGGCGAAAAAGATAGTTGCCGCCGAGGCGGCGGAGCTCGCGGAGACGGAGCGCGTTATCGCGGAGCTGGAAGAGAAGGTCACGAAGATAATGATGGTTATTCCCAACATTATTGACCCCAGCGTTCCGATAGGGAAGAATGACGCGGAGAACGTGGAGCTTCAAAAGTTCGGCGAGCCCGTCGTTCCCGAGTTTGAGATTCCGTATCACACCGATATTATGGAGCGCTTTGACGGAATAGATTTGGACAGTGCGCGCCGCGTCGCGGGGAACGGCTTCTATTATCTTATGGGTGATATAGCGCGCCTCCATTCCGCCGTCATCTCTTATGCGCGCGATTTTATGATAGACCGCGGCTTCACCTATTGTGTCCCCCCTTTTATGATTCGCTCGAATGTGGTGACGGGCGTTATGTCCTTCGCCGAGATGGACGCGATGATGTACAAGATAGAGGGCGAGGATCTTTACCTCATAGGAACCTCGGAGCACTCGATGATAGGTAAGTTTATAGATACGATAATTCCCGAGAGCACCCTGCCGAAAACGCTCACCTCGTATTCTCCCTGCTTCCGCAAGGAGAAGGGGGCGCACGGTATCGAGGAGCGCGGCGTCTACCGTATTCACCAGTTTGAAAAGCAGGAGATGATCGTCGTCTGCAATCCCGAGGAGTCGAAGTGCTGGTTTGAAAAGCTCTGGCAGAACACCGTCGACCTTTTCAGGAGCCTCGATATCCCCGTCAGGACGCTGGAATGTTGCTCGGGTGACTTAGCCGACCTCAAAGTCAAGTCCGTTGACGTTGAGGCGTGGTCTCCCCGCCAGAAGAAATATTTTGAAGTCGGCTCCTGCTCCAATCTTGGAGACGCACAGGCGCGCCGCCTCAAAATTCGCATAAAGGGCGATGCGGGCACCTACTATGCGCACACCCTCAATAACACCGTTGTAGCACCACCGAGAATGCTCATCGCCTTCCTTGAAAACAATCTCGAAGCGGACGGCTCCGTTAAGCTCCCGCTCGCGCTTCGCCCCTATATGGGCGGCAAAGAGAAGCTTACGCCTAAAAGATGAAGGAGCAGAGCGTGAAGCGTGTCATCGTTATCGCGGGGGCGAGCGCCGTGGGGAAAACGACGGTGGTTCAAAGCCTTTTGCGCGCCTCGGGCGACTATCGCTACGTCGCCTCGGCAACGACGCGCCCGCCGCGCGCGGACGCCAACGTCGCGGAATATAGGTATTTCAGCGAGGGGGAATTTAGAGCTCTCGTTGCCGACGGCAAAATGCTTGAATATACGGAGTATAACGGGAATCTTTACGGAACTCCCGCAGATGAGCTCGGTGAGATATTCGCGGAGGGAAAAACGCCGCTCCTCGTCCTCGATTTAAATGGCGTTGAGGCGCTTCGCAAAAGGTCTCTCGATTTTTCTGTTTTCGCCGTCTATATCTACGAGGATATCAACGTCGTGGAGCGTAGGCTCTACCAAAGAGAGCTGGGCTCGTCGCCCACGGTGGATGGGCTCGAAGCCTTTCAGCGTCGGCGCCTTCGCAACGCGATGGATTATATCTCTCTCCCCGAGCGCGCTCACTTGTTTGACGCCTTCGTGAAGAACGAGAGCCCCGAAGCCTGTGCCGCCGAGATACTTGCGCTCTGCCGCGCCGCCGCGGCGGGCGAGCTCGCCCCGTCCGCGAAGAATGCCGAGATAGCCGCCGCTCTCGCGGCGAGCGCCCGCGAAAAGGAGCTCGTAGCTCCCGAAAATGCTGGGCAATAATTAAGTGAAATATTCTAAGAGCAGGGAACAGAATAATTGGTAAGGCTTGTTTAGAGCTAAATAATTCAAAAGCTAAAACAAATTTCAGCACATAGGCTAAAACCAAAACTTAAACAGGTATAACACACAAGCAAATCAAAAAATAAATTTAACAGTATAAGCTTGACCAAATCAAAAAATTAAAACAAATATAAACTCGGCTTTGGTTTTCTTCGCCGTGCGCCTTTGCTCTTGATTAAATCAATTAAACAAATATAAACCCCAATACGCCCCGAGAAAGGCTGAAAGCCTTTCTCGGGGCGTATTCTATAAACGGAAGCCGTCGCGTTTAGGCAGAAACAAACGAAACACGGTAGAAGCAAAGGAATATCTCTGCATCCACCGTGTTTTTGTGAAAAATCAAAGTTAAAACTTACGGTTTTTCAGTTTTAATTTTCGTTTGATTCTGCCTAAATGCGACAGCCTCTTTAATGAGACACACAGCTAAGTTTTTTTGTAGCTGTTGGTTATCCTTGCACGTAACGAAAATCAAGAGCATCAGCACGATTTTGAGGCTGCCGTAATTTGACAGCTTCATTTCATTCAGAAGGAAAAAGCAAGCGCTTTTGGCACGGTATTCGATTAAACGAAGGGGCGCTCCGCGTTTATAACAGCGAAGCAACTCGCATTCTTCTCGCGTATCCTTTCGGCAACGCGCCGCGCCGCCTCGGCATTTTCGAGGGGGCAGTCCGTCGGGAGGAGGAGGTCGAAGATGAGATTGGTCGCGCGCTCGCCGTCCGTTATCCTGAAATCGTGTATCGTGAAGGCGGGGTCTATCTCTCGCGCGGCGCTTTCGGCGAGCGCCCTCATCTCGTTGACTCGCGCGTCGTTGACGGAGAGAGGGTCCAGATGTATCGTAACGATACAGTTGAAGGCGGCGAACATATCGCGCTCCATTCGGTCTATCACCTCGTGCGCCGCGTTGATATCACAGTCCGAGGGGACCTCGGCGTGAAAGGAAACTATCTTGCGCCCAGGTCCGTAGTCGTGCACCATCAGGTCGTGTATTCCCATTATCTCGGGGTACGCCTTGTAGAAGCCGCTCAGCTTTTCGACAAATTCTTTTTCGGGCGGCGCGCCGAGCAGGAGGTCTATCGTTTCCTTGGCGGCGGAGATACCCGTGTAGGCGATGAAGCAGGCGACGACGATACCCGCGATACCGTCCAGCGGGACGTTTTCCCATATTCCGAGATAGGAGAAGAGGGAGGTGATGAAAACGAGGAGCGTCGCAATGCAGTCGGTCAGGCTGTCCGCCGAGGCGGCTTTTATGGCGGCGGCGGATATCCTCTTCGCTATTTTCCGATAGAAGAAAGCCAGCCAGAGCTTAACGAGCACCGAGGCGCCGAGCAGAATGAAAACGGCGGCGCCGATGTCCGTTTTTTCAGGGCTCGCTATCTTTTCAACCGACGAGGTGAAGAGTTCAAAGCCGACGAGGATGATGAGCATATCGACGATGAAGGCGCTGATATATTCGAGCCGCCCGTGCCCCAAGGGGTGCTCCTTGTCAACGGGCTTCGCCGAGAGGCGAACGCCGATGAGGGAGATGACCGAGGAGCCCGCGTCGGAAATGTTGTTAAAAGCGTCGGCGATTATCGCCACCGAGGCGGAAACTATTCCGAGCGTCAGCTTCGCCGCAAAGAGCAAAACGTTGAGCACTATGCCGACGAGCCCCGCCAGCATGGCGTAGGCGGAGCGCACCCTGCCGTCCGTAACGTCGCCGCTGTTTTTTATAAATCTTTTAATTAAAAAATCAGTCATAGCACCTGTAAGCCCGCTTTGCGGGGAATATTAACGGAGCTCTTGCGAGCTCCGTCATGATTGTTTAAGTCGTCTTCTTCGCGCCGTCGCGCTTTCTGTATTCGCGCGAGCGCTTCTTCTTGATATACGTGGTGTAGACGGCGAGCGCGATAACGGCGGCAACTATCAGAACGGTTGCGACGTGTATCCATATCTCCGTCGAGTCCGTGAGCTTCAAGTTCTCCCAAAGGGTGTTAACGCGCGCCTGTATCTCGGGCGTGAAGCTTCTGTAACAGCTTGCGTTCTCGTCGCCCCACAGCTCGTTGTAATACTTGTTGACCTTGGAGGGCAGATTATCGTAGAGGAGCTCCATCGCTTCCTCGCCCATCTCCTCGGCGTATTCCTCGCTCGTGGAGACCAAGAGATTGGGGGAGGCGTAGCCGATGTAGATGGCGTTCGCCACTGCGACCTCCTCGGAGAGCATAAAGTTGATATATTCCTTCGCGAGCTCGGGATTCTTCGATGACTTCGGAATGCACATCGCGTCGAAGAAGTAGTTGACGCCCTCCGTCGGGTAGTAGAAGCCGAGATCGGCGGCGCCCTCCGTGTTCGCCATTGTCAGATAGTCGCCAACGAAGTAGGGCGCTATCGCCGCCGAGCCCGAGGTCATCTTGTCGAAGACCTCGTCGTTGACGTAGCCTTGAAGCAGGGGCTTCTGTTCCTTCAAAAGTTCGAGCGCCGCGTCCCAAACGTCTG
The DNA here is from genome assembly GCA_964434325.1 of uncultured Ruminococcus sp. Lineage (GTDB taxonomy): Bacteria > Bacillota > Clostridia > Oscillospirales > CAG-272 > UBA1740. The sequence continues at coordinate 12,024 of CAYSUO010000003.1, read as the reverse complement.
GGTCCGTGGAGTTAACGTCGTAACCCTTCCAGAACATCGCCGTCGCGAAAGCGTCGCGCGGGTTGTTGAACTGCAATATCTTTCCCGCGTATTTCTCGTTCCAGAGTATACCCCAGCTCTGTTCCTCTATATCCTCTTCGGAAACGAGGTCTTTGTTATATATTATGCCCATCATTCCGTAGGTGTACGGAACGGCGTATTGCTCGTCCCTGTCATAGTAGAGTTTTTTAAAATCGTCGTCGATATACTTGTAGTTTTCTATTTCGCTCTCAACGTCGAAGGAGAGCAGAAGGTCCTCGGCTATCAGCTTTTCTATCATATAGTCCGAGGGAATAACGATATCGTAGGAAACGGCGCTGTTGCTGAGCTTTGAATACATATCCTCGTTCGTTGCATAGGTGGAGTAGTTGACAATGACCTTTACGCCGTATTTCTCGTAGTAGTATTCCTCAAAAGCCTTGTTAACGTCGAGCGAGCCCTCGGAGCCGTCTGAAATGTATTCTCCCCAGTTGTAAACGTTGAGCGTCAGCGTTTCGGTAGCCCCACCCGCAACGGCGCCGCCGCTAACGAAGGAGCCTATAATTATCGTAGCAATAAGTATTGTTGCCAGCGCGAGGGAAACTATAACGGCGATCGTCTTTTTCCGCCTTCCGCCCGCGCGCTTCTTGTCGCTCTTGAAATTGGAGGCGACGAGAAGGATAAAGATGGTGATGATGATTATCGCCGAAAGCGCGTACATATCGGGCTTCACCTTCTTTTTCGTCATCGAATAGATGAGAAGCGGAAGGGTCTGGAAATTCGGCGGTGCCACGAAGTAGGAGATAACGAAGTCGTCGAGCGACATGGTGAACGCCATGATGAAGCCCGAAAGGACGGCGGGCAGAATGTTCGGCAGCTTCACCTTGAAGAAGGCTTGAAGGGGAGTGCAGCCGAGGTCGAGCGCCGCCTCGGAAAGCGTGTTGCCGAGCTCCTTTATTCGCGGGAGCACCGAGAGGAAAACGTAGGGGAGGCAGAAGGTGGTATGCGCTATGAGCATGGCGGCGAAGCCTATATCGTTATAATCGCCGATTTTGAGGACTGCCATAACCGCGGCGAAGAACAGCATCATCGACATACCCGTAACGATGTCGGGATTCATCATCGGAATGTTGGTAACGGACTTGACCGCCTCGCTCGCTAGCTTCGAGCGCATTTTGTAAACGCCCTCCGCCGCCGCCGTTCCTATCACCGTCGCCAAAAGCGCCGAGAGCGTTGCGAGGATGAGCGTATTTCTAAGCGCCGTGAAGGCATCCGCCGAGCTGAAAAGCTCCACGTACCATTTGAGGCTGAAACCCGTGAAAACGGCGGTACTCTCCGAGGCGTTGAACGAGAAGAGTATCAGCGTCAGAATGGGAATGTAGAGTATGCCGAATATCAGGCAAAGATAGATGCGCGAGGCGTATTTCATACCACGATACCTCCGTCATCATCTGAAAATCTGTTCATTATCGTCATCGAGATGAGTATGAGTATCATCATGACGAGCGAGATGGCCGCGCCCGTGTTCAGAGCCCCGCTGACGAATTGGCGCTCTATCGTGTCGCCTATAACTTCAAAGGTGCCGCCACCGAGCTTTTGCGATATGTAGAAGGTGCTTATCGAGGGAACGAGCACCATGGTGACCCCCGAGATTATCCCCGAGGTGGAGAGGGGGATAATGACCTTGATGAGCGTCATCACCGTGCTGCACCCGAGGTCGCTCGCCGCCTCCCACATGTGCTTGTCTATCTTCGATATGCAGGTGTATATCGGAAGCACCATATAGGGCAGAAAGTCGTACACCATTCCGAATATAACGGCGCCCTTCGTTCCTATCACGTGGAGCGAGGTGCCGAGGAGCGAATTTAAAAACCCGCCGTCGTCGAAGATCGCCATTATCGAATAGGTCCTTATGAGCAGATTCGTCCACATGGGGAGCATAAGGAGCATTATAAAGAGCTTTTGCCGCTTCGGATTTGCCCTCGCAATAACGTAAGCCAAAGGGTAGCCGATAACGAGGCATATCGCCGTCGCAATAACGGCGAGCTCTATCGAAAGCCCGAATATCGGCGCATAGTCGCTGAGCGAGCCGATATTTTCAAAGGTGAAAGCGCCGTCCGCGTCGGTAAAAGCATAGTAAACAACTATGAAGAGGGGAACGACGATGAACAGCACCGCCCAGAAAATGTGGGGGGCCGCCGCGATCGAGCGCATAATTGATTTTTTCTTCATTATGACCGTACCTTTCAATTTTGAAAGCTATAAGCTTTAAGTCTTAAAAACAAAAGTTTTTTAGACTCAGCACCGAGATAATATCTTTTTCAAGACAGTCCCGTCAGAAACGTGCGAACGAAGTCTCGGGAGGCGTTCGCCTTCGTTTAAAATTCTTCCGCCGCGTCCGCGTCCGAAAGCTGATCGAGCTCGTCCGAGAAAGAGGAATAATCTCCGAATTTTCCCGAGTACTTCGATTTCTTCATAATATGAAAGGCGTCGGGCTCAATGTAAACGCCTATTTCGGCGTCGGGCTCAACGTAGTCCGTCGATTGTATCATCCATTTGAAGCCCTTTATATCAACGATTATCTCGTAGTGAACGCCCTTGAAGGTAACGCTAGTCACCTTCCCCGTGAGCATTCCCTTATCGAGGGGAACAACGTCGATGTCCTCGGGGCGTATAACGACGTCAACAGGCTCCGAGGGTGCAAAGCCGCCGTCAACGCAATCGAAGGTGTGCGCCGCCAGCCGAACGCGCTTGTCGGAGAGCATAACGCCGTCAATGATGTTGCTCTCGCCGATGAAATCCGCCACGAAGGCGTTCTTCGGCTCGTTGTATATATCCGTTGGCGTCCCTATCTGCTGTATCTCGCCGTCCGCCATAACAACGACGGTGTCCGACATCGAGAGCGCTTCCTCCTGGTCGTGCGTCACGTAGATGAAGGTAATGCCGATGGCTTGCTGTATGGATTTAAGCTCGTTTTGCATATCCTTGCGAAGCTTCAAGTCGAGCGCGCCGAGCGGCTCGTCCAGCAAGAGGACCTTGGGGTGGGAAACGAGGGCGCGTGCAATGGCGACGCGCTGCTGCTGCCCACCAGAAAGGGTGCTGACGCTTTTATTCTCAAAGCCCGAAAGTGCAACCATTTTGAGCATATCGGTAACTCTTGTGTGTATCTCGTCCTCTTTGACCTTTTTCAGGCGCAGGGGGAAGGCAATGTTCTCATATACGTTAAGGTGAGGAAAAAGAGCATACTTCTGAAAGACCGTGTTGACCTTCCTTTTGTATGCGGGAACGTCGCTTATCTCAACGCCGTCGAAATAGAGCTTTCCCTCGTCGGCGCTTTCAAAACCGCCGATAATGCGGAGCGTCGTCGTCTTTCCGCAGCCCGACGGGCCGAGAAGCGTTATAAATTCTCCGTCTCGAATATAGAGATCCATAGAATTTATGACCTTTTCTCCGTCGTAAGATTTTGAAATTCCTTTCAACTCAATGAGCTTTGCCATTTTCTTAAAATCTCAGATCCTTTCTTTAAACACGCCGTGTCTTTATTTGTAAAAATACATCAAAAAGTATGCGAGAGTAATTATAGCAAAAACGAAGTGCGTTTGCAATAGTTTTTGAAATATTTTTTCTGAAAATTTTAGGAATTTGGCGCGATTTATCGAATTTATCCGCAATTTAGCTCGCTCAAAAAATGAAAAAGCTCCAAAAAGCTCCGAAAAGCTCTGAAAAACTCGTTTATTCTTTGAATTTGCCGCTTTCGTGAAATTTAACGAGCCGCGCGAGGAGCGAGGAGAAAAAAACGCAAAAAATCCAGTAGCCCTCGCCGAGCTTTAAGATGAGATAGAGGGAAAGGAAGGTGAGGAGCGTCGTCGCCAGTGTGGATACGAGCTCCGCGGCGCGAAGTAAGGCTTCGGGCTTCGGCGAAAAAAGAAGAATGGAGCATTCGATGAGCCGATAGCCGTCGTAGCCCCTTATGGGTAAAAGATTGCCGAGCGAGGTCATCAGATTTACGGCGGAAAATGTTCGGAAATGACCGAAATGAGGGAAAATGAGAAAAAGAAGCGCCGAGAGCAGGGCGGCGATGAGCCCCGCGAGCGGACCGCCGAAGGTGAGTAGCATCTCGTCCTTATAGGAAAGCGTGCCTCGGGGGCGTATCCGAAAGCCCGATGCCACGGCGTTTGGAAAAAGGCGCGCCTCGCCGCACGCCGCCCCAGCGGCAACGTGCCCCAGCTCGTGTATTACGGCGGCGGCAATGGTCATCGCGGCAAAGGCGGGCTCGTCGAAGGCGAAAATAACGAGCAGCCAAAAAATGAGCGGAAGTATCGCTTCCGCCTTGCGAAGGAATCTCATTTTCTATCCTTTCGTCTCATATTTTTTGATTTTATTCGCGAAATGGTGCGAAATAGTGGACTTCGCTCTCGGCAAAATCTTGACAAATAATTAACGGTATGGTATAATTTATGATAAGTAAAATACGGAGATGATGAAATGGCGGTAAAGGGAGCTAAGGCTTCTTATGGAGATCAAAGCATAAAAAGCTTGAAGGGGGCCGAGAGAGTCAGAAAAAGACCCGCGGTAATTTTCGGGTCGGACGACCTGATAGGCTGTCAGCATTCCTTCATAGAAATCCTTGCCAACGCGGTCGACGAGGCTCGCGAGGGCTACGGCGATAAAATAATCGTCAAAAAATATCTTGATTTGTCCATCGAGGTCGAGGATTTCGGGCGCGGTGTGCCTCTCGGCTATAACGAAAAGGAAAAGCGCTGGAACTGGGAGCTCGTTTTCTGTGAGCTCTATGCGGGCGGTAAATACGATAATAACGACGGAAACGCGGCCTATGAGTTTTCGCTCGGACTCAACGGGCTCGGCGCGACGGCAACTCAGTATTCGTCCGAATATATGAACGTCAAGTCGTATAACGGCAAAACCGTCTCCGAGATGAATTTCAAGGGCGGTGAGCCGCGCGGCTCTCTTTCGGTGAAGGATATAGAGCCGAAGCTCGGCTCGAAGCGCGTGGGGACCATCATTCGCTGGCGCCCCGACCTCAAAGTGTTCAAGGAGATAGATATTCCCGTCGATTTCCTCGCGGCAACGCTCAGGCGGCAGGCATTCGTCAACGCGGGCATTCGCTTCGTCCTTGAAAACGAAACAGATTACGGTAAGTTTGAAAAGACGGAGTTTTACTATGCGCACGGCATCGCGGACTACATCGCCGAAATTACGGAGGGAATGACGCTGACGTCGCCCGTCCTCTGGAAAATAGAGACCAAGGGGCGAGACCGCGCCGACCTCCCCGACTATAAGTTCAAGGCGGAGATAGCCTTTTGCTTCGCCAAGTCGGGAAGCACAGAGTATTATCACAATTCGTCCTTCCTTGAATATGGCGGCGCACCCGATAAGGCGGTCAGGAACGCCTTTACCTACGCGATAGATAAATATATAAAGGGACAAAATAAATATACGCGCAACGAATCGAAAATATCCTTCGCCGATATTGCTGATAATCTCTCCGTCATAATAAATTCCGCCTCGACGCAAACCTCGTATGAGAACCAGACGAAAAAGGCGATAACGAACGCCTTCATCGCCAAGGCGCTGACGGATTTCATAAAGACCAACCTTGAAATATACCTAACGGAAAATCAGTCGAGCGCCAACGTCATCGTCAATCAGGTGCTCGTCAATAAGCGCGCGCGCGAGTCCGCCGAGCGCACCAAGGTGGACATCAAGAAGAAGCTCACCGTTTCGATGGACGTCTCAAATCGCGTTGAAAAATTCGTCCCCTGCCATTCCAAGGACCCCGAGCTTCGCGAGGTCTACATCGTCGAGGGCGATTCCGCGGCTTCGAGCTGTAAGCTGGGGCGCAACGCGGAGTTCCAAGCGATAATCCCCGTGCGCGGCAAGACCCTAAACTGTGTCAAGAGCTCCTACGATAAGATATTCGCGAGCGACATCATAGTCGACCTTTTGAAGGTCATCGGCTGTGGCGCCGAGGTCAAGTCGAAAAAGTCGGATATAAGCACCTTTGACTATAATCTTTTAAAATGGAGCAAAATAATAATCTGCACCGATGCCGATGAGGACGGCTTCCAGATAAGGACGCTGCTTCTCACAATGTTCTATCGCCTGTTGCCCACGCTGATAGAGAAGGGCAAAATATTTATAGCCGAATCTCCGCTCTTTGAAATAAATTCGGGCGGCGAAACGTATTTTGCCTACAACGAGCAGGAGAAGGCGGAGATACTTTCAAAGCTCGAAGGCAAAAAGTTTACCTTGCAACGCTCCAAGGGCCTCGGTGAAAACGAGCCCGAGATGATGTGGCGAACGACGATGTGCCCGCAAACGCGCCGCCTCATCGCGGTAACGCCGACGGACGCGGAGGCGACCGCTCGTATGTTCGACGTCCTTTTGGGAGACGCTTTGCAGGACAGAAAAAAATTCATAACGGAATACGGTCATCTTTATATAAAGGACGCGGATATATAGCACAAGCGCTTCCACGCGCCGCGCTATGCACGTTGAAGCTTGAAGCTTCGTTGACCTTGCGGCAAATGATAATAGTGCCGCCCGAATGGCGGCGGAATGGAGATAAATACAAATGATAAGTCTTGAAAAATCGAAAAAATTCGGCGGCGTTAAGGGTCCGCTCCTCACCATCGTGATGGACGGAGTCGGTCTCGCGCCCGATAACGGAGCCAACGCGGTGGCGGCGGCACATACACCGACGCTCGACCGATTGATGAAGGAATATCCCACCCTCGCAATACGGGCGCACGGAACGGCGGTAGGTCTCCCTGGGGACGACGATATGGGAAACTCCGAGGTGGGGCATAACGCTCTCGGCTCTGGGCAGGTGTTCGCGCAGGGCGCCAAGCTCGTATCACAGTCGATAGAGGAGGGAACTCTCTTTAAGTCCAATACATGGGCGGAGCTCGTAGGCGGCGTTCGCACGAACGGCTCAACCTTGCATTTTCTCGGCCTCTTTTCGGACGGCAACGTTCATTCGCATATCGACCACCTGAAAGCCCTCATAAACGCCGCAAAGCGTGACGGTGTCAAGAAGATAAGAGTCCATATCCTGCTTGACGGGCGCGATGTCGGCGAAACCAGCGCCCTCGATTACATTCGCCCCTTCGAGGAATATCTCGATACGCTCCGTGCAGACGGCCTCGATATCAAAATCGCCTCGGGCGGCGGAAGAATGAAGATAACCATGGATAGATACGAGGCAAACTGGGCAATGGTCGAAGCAGGCTGGAAGATCCACGTCCTCGGAGAGGGAAGGCAGTTCGCAACGGCGGAAGAGGCGATAAGCACATATCGCAAAGAGTACGGCGTCATAGACCAGGATCTTCCCCCCTTCGTCATCGCCGAAAACGGAATCCCCGTCGGAACCATCGAGGACGGCGACAGCGTGATATTCTTCAATTTCCGCGGCGACCGTTCGATAGAGATATCCAAAGCCTTCGAGGGGGGCGCGGAATTTGATAAGTTCGATCGCGTAAGAGCTCCCCGCGTGCTGTATGCGGGCATGCTCGAATACGACGGTGACCTCCACATTCCCTCGCGCTACCTCGTCAACCCGCCCACCATCACCAATACGATGACGGAGTATCTCGTCGCGGCGGGAGTTCCCGAGCTCGCCATTTCTGAAACGCAAAAGTTCGGGCACGTCACCTATTTCTGGAACGGCAATAAATCGGGCAAATTCTCCGAGGAGCTCGAGGACTATATCGAGATCCCCTCCGATGTCGTTCCCTTCGAGCAAAGGCCCTGGATGAAGTGCGCCGAAATCACCGATAAACTGATAGAGTGCCTTCGTTCTGGCAAATACAAATATTTGCGCGTCAATTTTCCGAACGGCGATATGGTGGGGCATACGGGCTCCTTCCTCGCAACCGAGTGCTCAATGGAAGCCCTCGACCTTCAACTTGCAAGGCTTCTCAAAGTCGTCGATGAGCTTGAAGGCGCCGCGCTCATCACCGCGGACCACGGCAACGCCGACGAAATGTACGAGATAGATAAAAAGACCAAGGCGCCGAAGCAGAACAAGGATGGCTCCTTCAAGGCGAAAACGAGCCACACGCTCAACCCTGTCCCCTTCATCATCTACGATAATTTCACAAGCGGCTCCTACTCGGTGAAGCTCGGCAGAAGCGACTTTGGTCTCTCCTCCGTCGCCGCCACCACCGTCAATATGCTCGGCTACGAGGCTCCCTCCGTCTGGGATGAATCGATGATAGAGCTTTAATCTGTAAGCATTTAAGTATTCTTAATGCAGACGAATAGCTCGTATATGGTGATGCTAATTAAGTATACGCAAAAGCACGAAGCGGCTGTCGCATTTAGGCAGAAACAAACGAAAACCTGCGGTTTTCCGTTTTATCGACGTTTCCTCGCTTGACGTACCCTTGTACGTCTTTCGCTCGTCAGCCGTCGATTTCAGCACTAAATCCGCCCAGCCTCCTGAGGCTGTCGCATTTAGGTAGAAACAAACGAAAACGGTAGAAGTAGAGAAATAACTTTGCTTCTACCGTTCTTTTGTGTGAAATCAAGGTAATTTTGAATTTTAATAAGACGCCTCTTTGTTATCTCGCGCGTGGCGTTCACGTTTTCGCTATGACAACGTCGTCATCGCTTCGGCGCTTGTTCAAATTTCATCATCGAGCCTGACAACGTTCAAATTTGCATAATTCCAACGTGCGCGACATATCAATATTTTTGTGGTGTCTGTTTCACGTTTTTTAAAAAAGCGCAAATAAATAATAAAACGTTCCGAATGTTCATACTTTTGAAATAATTATCTGCTACAATTATCACCGCCTTGTATAAGTGACGTAAAAACACAAATAGTAATATAACGAATATAGCAGTAAAGATTGGAGGATAATTATGGTATTTGACAATCTCGGAGTTAAGCATAAAACTTTTGGCGACGGCGTAGTAACCGCAACGAACGGAAAATATATGACCGTTAAGTTCCAGGCGGCGCAAAAAACCTTTGTGTACCCCGACGCATTTGAAAGCTTTTTAACGCTTTCCGACGGAAGCATTTCCGAAGAGATAGAGCAAGATCTCAAAAGCTCGCGCGAAGCAAAGCAGGAGATACTCAATAAGAAAAACGAGGAAAATCTCCGCGCGATGACGCGCGGCATCGTCATTCCTGGTAAGGAAAATCTCGGTATCGAGGGCGAGGAAGAAGAGGGAAGATTCAAAGGCGTCGAGCCAGAAGAACTTTGAGCGCCTGAAAAATTAAACGAGCCGACGCGAGTAAAGCCGCGTCGGCTCGTTTTTCGTAAGCGAGAATTTGAAAAAAGTGACAGCTCGTGTTGACAGCGTGCGGATTTCGTGTTATACTATATGCGTCAAAGCTTGTTTCCAAGCTTTGGTGCGGCTTCGCCGCACTCGCGCGTTTCACGCGCCGCATAACGTGACGGCGTCGCAAAAATGTCCGTGCGAGCACACATTTTTGCTTCCTGGTATACTTGCGTCGAAGCTTGTTTCCAAGCTTTTGTGTGGCTTCGCCGCACTCGCGCGTTTCACGCGCCGCATAACGTGACGGCGTCGCACAAAGCATATCTATCTGCACCTTATTTTGGACGGTAATAAAATGATTTTTAAAGGCTATCTTTTTTCATTGCTCTACGGCGCGCTGTGCCTCGCCGTCGCCTTCCTTTTATATAAGCTCGGTACGCCGAAAAAATATACGCGCAAGCTGGTGCACATCTGTATCGGCTTTGAATGGGTGATACTCAATCACTACCTCGGTAGCAGTATTCACTTCTTCATCGTCTGCCTGATATTTACGGCGCTTCTCGCCTTGTCGCACGCCAAAAAATTGACCCCCATGATAGCCTCCGAGGCAGACAACTCGCTCGGCACCGTCTACTACGGGCTCGCGATGAGCTTTATGTCGCTCGTCGCCTACCTCGTTCCCGCCTTTGCACCCTTCTTCGGTATCGGCGTCTTTTGCACCTCTCTCGGTGACGGCGCCGCAGGGCTCGTCGGTCAGCTCGTTCATCGTGCCAACCCGATTGTCTACGGCAAAAAGACTTTGCTCGGTTGCGTCTCCAACGCCATCGTCTCCTTCGCCGTCGCCCTCGTTTCCGTAAGCGCCTTCGAGCTTCCGCTTCGCGTTTGGCACTGTGTTCTCATAGGATTCCTTTCCGCCACCGTCGAGCTGATAAGCTCCCACGGCCTCGATAATATAAGCGTAACGCTCTCCACTGGATTTTTCTCCTATATGCTCGTGGCTCTGCCCACCGCCACTCAATATATCGTCCCCGTCGTCGTGACACCCGTTATGATAGCCCTCGTCTTGAAAAAAGGGGCGCTCACGCGCGTAGCCACCCTCCTTGCCGTCATTCTCGATATCGTCGTCTCCCTCGTTTTTGGAAATTTCGGATTTCTCCTTCTCCTCTCCTTTCTCGTTTTCAGCGTCATCGTCGATAAATTGAAAAAAAGAAAGCTTCGCGACGACGGAATAAGCAAAAAAGAATCCGCGCGAGATGGTATCCAGGTCATTGCCAACGGCTTGCCCGCAATGCTTATGGCGATTTTTTATTCCTTCACCTTCGCTCCCGCCTTCATCGCCGCCTACGTCGCCGCCCTTGCCGAGGCGCTGTCCGATACCGTCGCCTCGGGGCTCGGCGCCTTTTCGCGCCGCACCTTCGACCCCTTCCGCCTTTCTCGTTGCGAGAAGGGAATGAGCGGCGGTGTCTCCCTCGTTGGAACGCTCTCGGCGCTCGTCGCCGCCTTCGCGCTCTCCTTCTTAGCTCTCGGCTTCGGTATGATAGAGTGGCGCCTCGCGCTTTTAGCCGCCATTGCGGCATTTGTTGGTCAGGTCTTCGATAGCCTTCTCGGCTCCCTCGTCCAGATAAAATACCGTTGCCCCGTATGCGCGAAGCTCACGGAGCGCCGCACCTGTTGCGATAATCTCACCGTTCGCTACCGCGGCTTTGAATTTTTCGATAACGACGTCGTCAATCTCTTTTCGGGGCTCTTCGCTTCAAGCCTTGCGGCAATCATCGCCTTCGTCCTCTAACTTGTAAATTTATTCCAGCGTCATCGTTGATAAATTCAAAAAGAAGTCTCGCGACGACGGAATAGGTAAAAAAACCACGCGAAACAGTATTGTGTCTTTGTAACGTATTGCCCGAATAATAAAATATGTAAAAGCGGTTGCCGTAGCTTCGGCAGCCGCTTTTCGGGCTATCGTGCCAGCCCGTCGCCGAGAGTCACAGCACCTCGGCGATCGACTTGAAAGGAGTGAAGGGCGCGGTCAATTAGCCGTTGGTTTTAAGCGAGTTCTCGTAGGACTCAACCATCTTCTTGACCATCTGTCCGCCGATGCTACCTGCCTGACGGGCGGTAATATCGCCGTTGTAACCCTGTTTGAGAGTTACGCCAACTTCGTTGGCTGCTTCCATCTTGAACTTGTCAAGAGCAGCCTTCGCCTCGGGTACGTTTACCTTAGTCTTAGACATAAGATTGGATCTCCTGTATTTTTTAAATCTATATTATCGAGCCGCGGAAACCTTCGCGCTACGGCTCGATAGCTTCCCGACTCTGTTATTATTTTATCTTGTTTTTTCGGCATTATAACAGGAAATTTGTGGAGTGTTGATAAAATTTGAAATGTTCGTAGTAATAAGGCGTTTGCGCCTTTCGTTCGCTTTGTGAAATGCGCATTTCTTCCATTATATAAATATCAATTGAAAAGCTGTTTTCGGTTGCCGTCCGTATGACAAAGCCCCTTTACTATCATTTATATATTAAGCGATAAGCTTATAGCACGCCTTGCGGTTGGCTTTTTGTTTTAGTTAAGTACATTATGAGCTTAAATGTATTTGAAAATACTCAAAATTGCTGTTTTTAGTCTCTTCTATTGAAAACTTTTTTTGCATTGTCAGCGTATTTTTAAAATAAAATTCAAAAAATAATAAAATTCTGATAAAATTTTAATAAAAAGACTTGACAAAGTGTGAAGTAAGTGATATAATAGACGAG
>CAYSUO010000002.1:0-97427 GCA_964434325.1 uncultured Ruminococcus sp. | reverse complement strand
ATAACGTCCAGCTACGCTACAATTAACGTGCTCGTCACGCACCTTCGCGCTATAAGCCGCAACCGTAATTTTCATAGCGCGTAAACCTACGCCTCTTGCCGCGTTATATTATGTCTGTCTGTGGCTAAGCTCACGCTTGCCTTGTAGCCGTGAGGCTGTCGCATTTAGGCAAAGCCGAACGAAAAACGGTAGAAGTAAAGAAAGAGCTTTGCTTCTACCGTGTTTTTTTAGGGAAAATCAAGGTTAAAACCTACGGTTTTCTCTTTTTATTTGGTTTTTCGTTTTATCGACGTTTCCTCACTCGACGTACCCTTGTACGTCTATCGCTCGTCAGCCGTCGATTTATGCTCTAAATCCGCCAAGCCTCCGCGTGTGTGCCTCATTAAAAATTCGCTTTTTATTGATTTTACCGTGTTTTAGCACAAAAAACCTTGCTTTATTGAATTATTACCCCACTCTTTGAATTAACAGCGCGTTATACGCCAAAGTGCGAGTTTTCATAGGCGCCCCCAATATCGCACCGCCCCCAAACTTTCATTATAAAATACACTTACTGCTGTCCGTGAAGTTAAAAACTCGCACAAGCTGTTCGCTCAACGACTTTTGAGCGCACGCTACCCGATACGGATTCCGCCGCGTTTTTGCCTCTCCCACGCTGGTAAAATCGCATTTTTTAAAAAATTTCAAGAAAAACGCAAAAAGACTTGAAATTACGATAATTTTGTGATATACTATTTAAGCGTGTGCGAGTTCGTTCGCACATTAAATGCAGAGGTATCGAAGCGGTCATAACGGGGCTGACTCGAAATCAGTTTGTGCCAAAAGCACACGAGGGTTCGAATCCCTCCCTCTGCGCCAAAAACCTCGGGAGCAGCGCGCCCGAGGTTTTTATTTATTACTTTCATTATTTCTTTTTTAAGAAAGCTTCTGTGCTAAATAAAAATTGCAAATAAAAACGAATAAAAATGAAAAAATGAAAAAACCTCGAATTGAATATTGACACAAAGAAAAAAATGTGCTATAATTGTCAAGCGTCGGGTAAAGCCCGCCCAAAGGGGTATAGCCAAGCGGTAAGGCACAGGACTTTGACTCCTGCATTCGCTGGTTCAAATCCAGCTACCCCTGCCAAAAATCGACAAGCTTCACCGAGGCTTGTCGATTTTTACTTATCGGTTTAACCCAAACCCGCAAAAGCGCGTTTCAAAAGTGGCGCGTCAAGCCCTGCATATTGAGCTTTAAGCGTGGCAATGTCTTATAGCCGCGCTTATTAAAAAGCGGCGGTTAAGCAGCAAGTGACATAAATTGGCGAACACCTTTGCGATTCATACCTATCAAAGCCGCGCTCGCGGCGAAATCAAGGAGAAAGAATGGAAAAAACGGCGATGCCTCTCCCCGCCCCCGTGCTTCACATATTGGGCAAGCTTGAAGCCGCAGGCTTCCGCGCGGACGTTGTCGGCGGCGCGGTGCGCGATTTTTTGCTTGGCAGAGCGTCGGAGGATTACGATATTACGACCGCGGCAACGCCCGAGGAGATAAAGTCGGTCTTTTCGGAGCTTCGCACCATCGATACGGGCTTGAAGCACGGCACGGTTTCCCTCTTGCTCGATAATACGACATACGAAATAACGACGTATCGCGTCGACGGCGAATACCTCGATTCGCGCCACCCCTCCGAGGTGTTCTTCACGCGCAGAATAGAAGACGACCTCTCGCGCCGCGACCTCACCGTCAACGCGATGGCGTACAGCCCGTGCCACGGTTTTACGGACCTTTTCGGCGGCATCGATGATTTAAAGGCGCGCCGCGTCAGAGCCGTTGGTGCCCCGAAAAAGCGCTTCACCGAGGACGCGCTCCGCGTTTTGCGCGCCCTTCGCTTTGCGGCGCGGCTCGATTTTGAAATAGAAGAAAAAACCGAGGAGGCTCTTTGGGAGTGTGCCCCGCGGCTTGCCCACGTCTCGGTGGAGCGCATTTTCGCGGAGCTTATGAAGCTTCTCGCGGGTCGCGGCGCGTACCGAGTTCTCAAAAGCCACGCCGAGCTCTTCCTCTCCGTTCTTCCCGAGATGAAGGTGCTCTCACTGCCCGAGGAGCGCCGCTTCGCGGGCGCGTCGGCACAGCTCCGCTTCGTTGCTCTCTTTCGCACGGCGGGAGCGGAAGCCTTCTGGCGCGCCACGGCTCGCTTAAAGACCGACTCCGAAATAAGAGATTTAGGCGCTATTTTGCTTGAAAACGTCGATAAGCTGGAGGTGACGCGCGTCGCGGTCAAGCGCGCCCTCGCCGCCTTCGGAGAGAAAAAGACGCGCGCCCTCTTCGCCTTCGCCTCGCTTCTCGGTATAAGTGAGGGCGGGGAAGAGCTTCTCGACGAGGTGATAGCTTCGGGCGAATGCTATTCGCTTGCGGCGCTTCGCGTTCGCGGCGGTGACGTTACGGCGCTCGGCGTTCGCGGCGCCGACGTGGGCGAGCTCCTATCAAAGCTCCTCGAGCTCGTTATCCTCGGAGAGCTCCCGAACGAGAGAGAGGCGCTGCTCGGCGCTTTGGCGGATTTGGCAAAGTAGCATATACTATAACGAGCCGCATTGCGGCGTGAAATATGGAATGCTTTTATATCTTATCTTGCGGTCAAAAATACGCATTGGTATCTCTTTTGGGCGCGGAGGCGAAGGCTGAGGCGGGCGATTTCAATTTTCCGCTCATCGTCGCGCGCCCGAGTGCAAAGCGGGATTTCTTCATCGAACTTGGCGGCTCGCTTCGCCTCTCGCGGGTGGAATACTATTCCGCCGCACTCGCCTTCGCTTGCTTCATTTTTGAAGCACGGGGGCTGCCGCTCTCCGAAATCGAGCTTGAAACGCCGTCGGGTGAGCTCCGCGTTGAAAGGTGCGGCTCCAAGCTTTCGTTAAACACCGATAAATGTAAATATTCATTTACCAATAAACATTCGCACGCCTTCGAGCGCGATTTTTCCTTTGTCGCCACCGCCGAGGCCTCGCTTTGCATTTTGTGCGCGGAGTCGCTTTTCGGGCTCTCGCCCGAGCTCCTTCGCGCGGCAGTAGCACAAGCGCCGCCGCCCATCTGTATCGCCGCCGCCTTCTCCGAGGAGGGTGTGGCAAAACGAATCCTCACCTACGATGCGCGGGGTACGGGATTTTGCCCGAGCCTTGCGGCGGCACTCGCGGTGGCACAGTATAGGGCGCGGTGCGGCATTGCGCGCTTTGGCGCACCGCAGAGCTTCGAGCTTCAAGGCGGAGAGCTCGTTACGGTCTTCGCGGCGCATAGCGGCGCGGATACGGTCGTGGCAGAGCCGCGCGTACTAAGCTTTCGCAAAGCGTGAGCTGGCTTCTTTCGGAGCGAACACTTCGCCTAAAAAGCTTTACAAAAAAAAACAAAAATAGTAGTGCTAATAATGGAAATCAAGCAAAAGACTTACCACTTTACTTTTTGTTTTATTTGTGTTGTCAGCTTGCAAATGATATTATAAACCTTTCGCGGAAAAGAGTAGTCGCCTCTCGGCTTGACTATTCTTTTTCTTTGTGATAAAATATAGCACAGATGAGTAGGCGAGCGATAAGCTCGCAGTGTTACGTGCCGCTTCGGCGGCGGAACGGAGTTATTATGGCTTTTGACGCTTGTATGCTTCGCACGGTGCTGGCGGAGTTCGTTCGGGAGTTCCCCGAGGCGAAGATAGAGAAGATATATCAGCCGCAAAACGATGAAATAGATCTTCTCATTCATTATGGAAAGAACAGCCGTCGCCTCGTTTTTAACGTGGGGGCGAATGCGCCGCGCTTGCAGCTTTCGGACGTGGTCAAGGAAAACCCGAAGGTGGCACCCGTGTTTTGTATGCAGCTTCGCAAGCACCTGGTGGGGGCAAAGATAGTCGCGGTTTCTCAGCCGCGCTTTGACCGTATCGCCTTCTTCGAGCTCGCAACGTATGACGAGATGGGATTTCAATCGAAGAAGCGCCTCGTTTGCGAGATAATGGGCAAATACGCAAACCTCATCTTGACCGAGGAGAACGGCAGGATAATAACGGCGCTGAAATTCGTTGACTTTGCCGCGAGCTCCGTGCGTCAGATACTCGCGGGGCTGACGTATCGTTTGCCCGAAGGGCAGGATAAACTCTCGCCCCTCGACGCGGACGAAGGTGTTTTTCTTGCACGCCTTGCGGAATTTTCCGCGGGTAGAAGCGTTGAAAAATTTATAACCGCTACATTTGCAGGGATAGCGACGCGCACGGCGCGCGAGCTCGCTTTCAGAGCCTCGGGGGTACATGATGTGACGGTGGGCGAGGTCGACGGAGCGAGGCTTTACAAGACCTTTTCAGAATGGCAGAGCGCTTTGAAGGCGGAGCGCCTTGTGCCCTGTGCCGCCATCGCGGCGGACGGTAAGCCCCTCGATTATTCGTATATGCGCCTGTCGCATCTCGGGGGAGGCTTTTCCCATCGCGAGTTTCCGAGCTTCCGCGAGCTCTTCGATTTCTATTTTGCCGAAAAGGATAGGGCGGAGCGTATTCACCAGCGCGCGCACGACGTGGAGCGCCTTCTGTCCGCCACCGTCGCCAGAACGGAGCGCAAGCTCGCGGCGCAGCGGGAAGCACTCGCGGAGAGCGCCAAGGGCGAGGAGTATAAGCGCGCGGGCGACCTGATAACCGCCAATCTCTTTCGCTTGAAGCGCGGCATGGAAGCCTTTCGCACCGTGGACTATTATAGCGAGGACGGCGGCGAGCGCGAGATAAAGCTCGACCCGCGCCTCTCTCCCGCGCAGAACGCGCAAAAAATGTATAAGCTCTACAATAAGTGCAAAAACGCGAAGGCGATACTCACCGAACAGATAGCGCTATGGGAGCGCGAGCTCGTCTATTTGGAGAGCGTTTCCGCCTTCTTAGAGGCGGCGGAATGTGAGGAGGATATCCTTGATATTCGCGAGGAGCTTTATTCCTCGGGCTACGCCGCACGTATGCGCGGCTACGTGCCCGCAAAAAAGCGAAAGCCGCGCCACGGGGAATTTAAAACGAGCGGCGGATATACGGTGCTCGTGGGAAGAAACAATATGCAGAACGACCATTTGAGCCACCGCGTCGCGGATAAGCGCGACGTTTGGTTTCACGCAAAAAACGTCGCGGGCTCGCACGTCATTCTCGTGACGGAGGGTAAGGAGCCCGCCGAGCGCGATTATACCGAGGCGGCGGAGATAGCCGCGTTCTTCTCGAAGGCGGGCGGAGATCGCGTCGCGGTGGACTATACGCTCGTTAAAAATCTCAAAAAGCCGCAAGGGGCGAAGCCAGGCTTCGTAACGTATAAGACCAATTATACGGCTTACGTTGAGCCGAAGGACCCGCGCCCCGCGAGATAGCTCCACGCTCAAAACGAGCTTCGCCAGCCGTAGCACGGGAAAAATACGGACAAGCAAAGTTTTCAGAAACGGTAGCTTTACGTGCAAGCCAAAACGATACGCGTAAACACGCGGCAAAACGGCGGCAAAACGAAAGCGAGCTTTTTGAAATACAGCCTTAGGAAACTCAAAAATCAAAAGATAGCGGGACAGGACCAAAATGATAGATTTAAAGGAAATGCATAAATATTTTATCCGCGAGCACCTTAGCAAAGGCGGCGTAGCAGTGGATTTCACAATGGGGAACGGCAACGATACGCTCTTCCTCTCCGAAACGGTCGGCGCCTCGGGCAGGGTATACGCCTTCGATATACAAGAGCTCGCGTTGGAGTCCACCAAAAAGCGCCTCACCGAGGCAAACGCCCCTAAAAATTATTCCCTCATTCTCGCCTCTCACCACTTAGTCCGCGAATATGTCAAGGAGCCTATCAATGCGGGCATATTTAATCTCGGCTATTTGCCTGGAAGCGGCAAAAAGGCGCTGACCACGATGAGGGAGACCACGATGCTGGCAGTGGAGGCGGCAATAGAGCTGCTTGCTCCAAACGGCGTTCTCATCGTGGCGGTTTATCCTGGGCACGAGGAGGGAAGGCTCGAAGGCGAAATGCTGCGCGAGTATTTCAAAGCGACGAGCCGCTTCAAGCTCTGCCCGACGGAGATACATATTCTCAATTCTCCGACGTCGCCGTATTTCTTCCTCGTCGAAAAGCCGTAAATTCAGCTTCGAGCGCCTTCGCCGCCACGGCATCGAAACGATATCAAAAAAACAAAGCTTTCAAAACCATCGCGTCAAAAAAATCAAGGATTTTCGTTCGCGGATATGGTATTATGTTTTTGTGAGCGAACGAAGTGATTCGGAGCTCATAATATTGTACGGCCGCTGCGGCGGCGGAGGAGAGCTTAAATGGCTATTGTGGAAAACGGGAAGGCGCGCGGCGTGAAGATCGCCTATATCGGCGGCGGCTCTCGCGGCTGGGCGTGGGGGTTGATGAGTGACCTCGTTGCGGCAGACGATATGAGCGGCGACGTCTATCTCTACGATATCGATTTCGAGGCGGCACGCCATAACGAGATCATCGGAAACAAATTCAACAGCGCCGAGGGCGCAAAGAGCGTTTGGAATTATCACGCTGTCAAAACCATCGAGGAAGCATTGAGGGGCGCGGATTTCGTCGTCATTTCCATTCTTCCAGGCACCTTCGATGAGATGGAATCTGATGTTCACGCACCAGAAAAATACGGTATTTATCAATCCGTCGGAGATTCCACTGGCCCTGGCGGCGTTATCCGCGCCCTTCGTACGATCCCCATGTTCGAGGTGATCGCCGAAGCCGTTCGCGACTGCTGCCCCGATGCTTGGGTAATAAACTATACGAATCCGATGACGGTTTGCACGGCAACGCTTTATCGCGTTTTCCCGAAGATCAAAGCGTTCGGCTGTTGCCACGAAGTGTTCGCAACGCAAAAGCTCCTCGCTCGCGCGCTCGAAGAAATCAAGGGCATTGAAGGCGCAACGCGCGAGGATATAAAGGTGAACGTTGTCGGCGTTAACCATTTCACCTGGTTGACAAAGGCGCAGTATCAAGGCGTAGACCTTTTTGATGTCTATCGCGAATTTTGCGAGCGCTTCCATGAGTGCGGATACAGCGTTAACAAAGATGCCAATTGGTTTAACAATAAATTCTTTCCCATGGAGCGCGTGAAGATGGACCTCTTCCGCCGCTACGGCTATATCGCCGCGGCAGGAGATCGCCATCTCGCCGAGTTCTGCGAGGGAAAATGGTATTTGAAGGATCCTGCCACCGTTGACGAATGGCGCTTCGCCTTGACGCCCGTTTCGTGGCGTAAGAACGATCTCGAGGAGCGCTTGGCAAAGAGCCGCGCGCTCATCAGCGGAGAGGTGCCCGTCGAGCTCACCGAAACGGGTGAGGACGGCGTTCGCCAAATGCGCGCCCTGCTCGGCCTTATAGATTTGGTTACGAACGTCAACCTGCCGAACGTCGGACAAATTCCGAATCTTCCTCTCGGCGCCGTCGTTGAGACGAACGCCGTATTCCGCGCCAACGAAGTAACGCCCCTTATGGCGGGTGCGATTCCGCGCGAAATATATCCTCTCATCTCCCGCATCGTGGGCGAGCAGGAAATGATAGTCGAAGCGGGGCACACGCGTGACCTCGAGCTTGCTTTTAATGCCTTTGCGAACGATCCGCTCGTAACCGTTTCACACTCCGAGGCGAGAAAGCTTTTCGGCGAGATGCTCCAAAACACGAAAAAATATCTCACCATGTATCCGATAGATAAGACGTGATGGCGCGTGCCTCTCGCAAGTCGTCGCGCGCTCCTCTCGAAGCCTAAGGGGGGCGTGCCTCGGCAATCACGCTTAACCTTCAAAGCCTAAGTGCTTTTCGCGCCTCGGCAAGCGTCCGAGCCGTCCGCTTAACCTTTGAAGCCTAAGTGCTTTTTGCGCTTCGGCAAAGCTTGCTTCGGCGAGCTCACTTTCGCGTTCGGGTTTTTCGCATAATCCAAAATAATTTGCCAAAACCCCTTTACTTTTTGCAAATAGTATGATATAATACTAACACCCATACTTCGGTGTTGCGTTCGGCTGTACTCCGCTTTGACGAAGCTCTCTGCGTAGTACACGCATTTCACCCGCGCCGCACGGGGGATGGGAGAAATTATAGGAAGGTGAAAAAATGATATCCAAGGAAACCAAAACAGCTCTCATCGAAGAGTACAAGATCAACGAGAAGGACACGGGCTCGCCCGAGGTGCAGATTGCTATTCTCACGGATAGGATCAATTCTCTCACCGAGCACATGAAGAAGAATCCCAAGGACTTCCATTCGCAGCGCGGTCTTTCCAAAATGGTCGGCCACAGAAAGCAGCTTCTGAACTATCTTGCCAAGAAGGATATAGAGAGATACAGAAGCGTCATCAAGAGACTCGGACTTAGAAAGTAATAGCTTTCTTTTGCAAAACGGGAACGGAGCGCTTCGTTCCCGTTTCTTGCGAGTCGCCCCACAAGCGAGCTGCCGAGGCACGTGCGGCGAAAGTAGCAGTTAAATATGCGTTTCTTTCGGAAGCGTTTATCTAAGTGCTATGTTCGACGTTCACCAAGGTCGAGCTCGCTTCTCAAAGCCGCGGGAGAGGCTTTGCCCCCGCTGGTACATCAGCCAATAGCCGCGTAGCTCCTTCGCTCGGGTGTAAGCGTCGGAGGGCAGGGCTTCGGCAAAACGCGCGCTTCGCAAAGTCCCAAAGGTGGCGCGAAAAGGAAATGAGAAACAGAAAGGATAAACGAAAAGAAATGGTAGAAAAATTTAAAACATTTGACAACTACAAGGTTTATAAGTACGAGCTTGCAGGTCGCCCCCTCGTTATCGAAACGGGTAAGGTGGCAGGTCTCGCCAACGGCTCCGTGATGATACACTACGGAGAAACGACGGTGCTCGCGTGCGTCACGGCTTCCGCCGCACCCCGTGAGGGCATAGATTTTCTCCCCCTCTCGGTCGACTACGATGAAAAAATGTACGCCGTCGGCAAGATCCCTGGCGGCTTCTTGAAGCGCGAGGGCAAGCCCACCGAAAAGGCGGTGCTCGCGGGCCGCGTCATTGACCGTCCCATTCGCCCCCTCTTCCCCAAAGATCTTCGCAACGACATATCCATCCTGCTCACCGTCATGTCGGTGGACCCCGATTGCTCCCCCGAAATAACCGCGATGATAGGCGCCTCGGTCGCCCTCTCCATCTCCGATATTCCGTGGAATGGACCTATCGGCGGCGTGTTCATGGGCCTCGTTGACGGTAAGCTCGTCGTCAACCCGACGGCGGCTGAGCGCGAAAAGAGTACGCTCGAGCTCACCGTTGCCGCGTCCGAGAAGAAGGTCGTCATGATCGAGGCGGGCGCCAAAGAGGTCTCCGACGAGGATATGTACGCCGCCATCATGATGGCGCACGACGAGATAAAGAAGCTCCTCGTCTTCATCAACGGCATAATCGCCGAGATAGGTAAGCCCAAGTTCGAGTACGCTTCTGGCGAGCTCGATCACGATATGTTCGACGAGATATTCGCATTCTGCGAGGAGCGCGTCATGTTCGCCCTTGATACGGACGATAAGAACATTCGCGACGCGAGAATGCAGCCGATAATGGACGATATCGTTGCCACCTTCGAGGAAAAATACCCCGATATAAAAACGGTGCTCCCCGAGCTCATCTACAAGATACAGAAGAAGATAGTTCGCCGCTGGCTCCTCGTGGACAAAAAGCGCGTTGACGGCAGAAGAATGGACGAGATTCGCCCCCTCGCCGCCGAAGTCGGCGTGATTCCGCGTGTTCACGGCTCAGGTCTTTTCACTCGTGGACAGACCCAGGTCCTCACGATAGCTACCCTCGGCACCCTTTCGGACGCTCAGCGCCTCGAAGGCCTCGATGACGAGGATAGCAAGAGATATATGCACCACTACAATATGCCTGGCTATTCGACGGGTGAAGCCAAGGCGCAGAGAAGCCCTGGAAGGCGCGAGATAGGTCACGGAGCTCTCGCGGAGCGCTCCATCGTTCCCGTTCTTCCGAGCGAAGAGGAGTTCCCCTACGCTATCCGCCTCGTTTCCGAGGTCGTGAGCTCGAACGGCTCCACGTCGCAGGGCTCCATCTGCGGCTCCACGCTGGCGCTCATGGACGCGGGCGTTCCCATCAAGGCTCCCGTTGCAGGTATCTCTTGCGGCCTTATCACCGCGGAGGACGGCTCGTGGGATACGATGATAGATATTCAGGGGCTTGAAGACTTCTACGGAGATATGGACTTCAAGGTGGCTGGAACTCATAAGGGTATCACCTCCATTCAGATGGACCTTAAAATCGACGGCTTGACGCCCGAGATAATAAAGCAGGCTCTTGAAACGACGCATAAGGGAAGAGACGAGATAATCGATAAGATACTTCTTGCGGCTATCCCCGCTCCCAGAGAAAACGTCTCCAAGTATGCTCCCAAAATGCTGACGATGAAGATAAACCCCGATAAGATACGCGAGGTCATCGGCACGGGCGGAAAGGTCATTCAGAAGATAGTTGCCGATACGGGCGCTAAGATAGATATCAATGACGACGGCTCCGTGTTCATCGCCGCAGTGGATCGCGATAGCGCGGATAAGGCGAAGGCGATAATAGACGCCATCGTCTTTGAACCCGAAGTCGGCGAAACCTACGAGGGCACCGTAACGAGAATAATCCCGATAGGCGCCTTCGTCGAGTATGCTCCTGGCAAAGAGGGAATGGTGCACATCTCCAAGCTCCAAAAGGAGAGAACGGAGAAGGTCGAAGACGTTGTGAACGTCGGCGATACCGTTCGCGTCAAGTACCTCGGCACGGATGAAAAGGGAAGGCAGAATCTCTCTATGAAGGATGCCGCTCCCAAGGCGTAAGTAGCTACGAAAAACGAGGCGGCGCAAGTGCGCCGCCGAAACAAAAGCTCCATAGATTGCAAATTATGAATTTGTAGCAATAAAAAATCAAGGTCAACGTTTGAATGACCTTGATTTTTTTGTTTTCATATATGAAGAGAAAACGCAAAAATCGACATTTTTCTTTGATTTCTACCATAATGGAATGAAACCCTCGGCAATGTTAGCTCGCCGAAAAAGGCACTCGCGGCTTTGCGCGTTTTTAAACCAAAGATTCAAAATGCGCGGCTTTTCTTTGAATTTTAAAAAGCAGAATGGTCGGACGCTTTACGTTTTTTTTGAATACAAAACGCAAAAATGCTGTTTTTCTTTGCTTTTTACCATAATGGAACGTGCTCCGCCGTACCTTGCAGAGAGTTTTAGCGTTACGCGACGCCAAGCGCGTAGCTGTTGAAGTAGTGCGAGCCGAGGAGCTTGTAGTATACCGTGTCCGCAAGCTCCTTTATCGTTCCTTCGGCGAAGGGGGAGGCAACGCCCGCTTCGACGAGCGCTTCTTCAAAGCTCTCATCGTCATCGTCACGAGTAATCAACGCCTTGTAGACCGTGAGCCCCGCTCCCGCATTTTCGTATTCGAGATTGCCTATCTCCGTGGCGGCAACCACCGATGAAACATAGGACTGAACGTAGAACGGGTAGAGAACGAGGTGCGGTATGAGAACGTAGTAAATGCTGTTGCAGTTCTCCGAAAAGCCGAAGTCCTTCGCCAAGTCGGCAACGATGGCGT
The DNA here is from genome assembly GCA_964434325.1 of uncultured Ruminococcus sp. Classification (GTDB taxonomy): domain Bacteria; phylum Bacillota; class Clostridia; order Oscillospirales; family CAG-272; genus UBA1740. The sequence continues at coordinate 85,857 of CAYSUO010000002.1, read as the reverse complement.
TGAGCTTTTCCTCCGTTATCTCCTCGTATTCGAGGGCGTAGGCTGCCATTTCAAAGCTCGCGTAAAAGCTCTGGTATATCATCACGCCGAAAATGTCGTCGAGCTCCGTGTAGACGAGGTACTTGTATTCATCGTCGTTAAGCAGATCGTCAATGTGCGTTAGGAGCAAAAGTTCGAGCGCCTGGCTTGAAACCTCGGAAAGGTCAAGCGAGGTCGAAGCGTCGTAGTTGATGAAGGCGTCCGTAAAATGCCCAAATTCGTGCGCCAGCGTGATATAGTCCGTCGCCTTCCCCTCGGTGCTGACAAAGAGGTATGGCGCCTCGTACTTGTCGATGTAAGTCGTGAACGAGCCTTCAAAGCGGTTTTGCGAGTAGGGCGCAACGTCATAGAGCCCGTGTTGGAGCATATACGAGAATATATCCCCAAGCTCGCCGTCCATCTCCGTCATAAGCTCGTGCGTCTTGTTTATCAGCTCGCTCGTCGCAACGCTCGTCTGCTTCGTCGTCGCCTCATATTCGCTTATGTAGGGATAAAAAACGTAGTTGTAGAGCCGCAAATAGACGGGAACGATGTATTCCGCCACCTCTCCTACCAGAGTGCGCGCGCTCTTTGGGTCATAGTCGTGATAAAGCGTCTCGTAGGCGAAGAGCTCGTAGCTCTCGTAGCCCAGCTCGTCCGCGATGAGTCGGCGCTCGCGTATGAGCTCCACGAAGAGCTCCACGCTCTTCTCGTAGGTCGCCGCCTCGTAAAGGATATCGCATTGCGCCTTTGCGGATAAATATTGGCGCGAGCCTTCGCCGTATTTTTCAAGGTAGTAGGCAACAACGTTGTCGTAGGTGTCCGTCAGCCCCCCATAAGTGATAACGGTGTTCGCCGTCGATATCGCGGAGTATTCCGCTTCCAGCTCCGCTTCGCGTGCCAAAAGCTCAACGAGCGCGTCCGTATATATCCCGCCGTCCTCGTATTCGAGGAGCGCCCCCTCCCCGAAGTAGTCCTCTTCAAAGCGCGCCTCGTTCGGCGATTGCGCCGCCGCCACGAAAAGCTTTTCTATCGCTTGTGAAAATCGCGGGTAGCCCGTCGATATATATTCAAATTCCTCCGCCCAAAATTCCTCGGCGGCATTCTTCGAGTTGTAGATGTTGGCAAGCGTCCCCATCGTCGTGACCGTGACGTACAGCGTGTCCAGCTCTTCGAGGCGCGCCAGCTGCTCCTCGTAGCTCAGCTCATTCGCCGCGATGAGCTCCGTCACCTCGTCGAAGCGCGCCACCGCCTCGTCAAAGCTCGGCCGCTCGTAGACCATGTCGGTGAAATCTATCGTGCCGCGCCCGTAGTCCTTGTATTCGGGAACGCGTATCCCGCCTTCCTCCTCATTCGGCTCGTCTTTTTTGTCCGTCGTGCCGCCGTCGCCTCCGCCGTCTCCAACGGGATCATCGCCCCTCGGCTCGTCGCCGCAGGAAACGGTGAAGAGCACCGTCGAAGCAAACAGAATGAGCACCAGAAAAAGTGCCACGGTTTTTTTCATATCATAACCTTGCCTTTCAAGCTGAAATGAGCTTTGCGTCTTAAAATTGAACGGCTTCAAAGCTGTGAGCATATCTTTTAGCTTAAATTCTTCAATTCCGAAATCCGAAAGCTGTGCGGCTTCGCTTCGCCGAAGTCGCCGCCGCGTATCGTTTCATTATATTTTATAATTTTTTCTATAACAAAGCTTAAACTAATTGAAAAGATTATGTTAATTCGGGCGCGAATGGGTTGTTCACAAAAAATTAACAAGCAAAATCGTATAAGCTATTGCAATATCCACAAAAAGAGTATACAATTGATATGAAATCTAAAAAAGGAAGTTAAAGTCGAATGGCAAGATTTGTATATGCTGACAATGCGGCAACAACGCCTGTCAGCGAAGAAGTCATCGCGGCGATGGAGCCCTGCTTCCGTGAAGCCTGGGGCAACCCGTCGAGCCAGCACGCAAAGGGCAGGGAGGCGGCGGCATTGCTTGACGATGCGAGAAAAAGAATAGCCTCCGTGTTTAATTGCAGTGCCAACGAAATATATTTCACCTCGTGTGGAACGGAGTCCGACAACTGGGCGATAAAGGGCGCCGCCTACCGTATGCGCAAAAAGGGAAGAACACATATAGTGACGACCGCGATAGAGCACCACGCTGTGCTCCACACCTGTGAAGCCCTTGAACGTGACGGGTTTACAGTCACCTACGTCGGCGTCGATGAGGACGGGCTCGTCAAGCTGGACGAGCTTCGCGCCGCGGTCACGGAGAAGACGGCGCTCGTCGCCGTGATGTACGCCAACAACGAGGTGGGAACGATAGAGCCCATCGAGGAAATATGCGAGATAGCTCACGCCAAAGGCGCGCTCATGTTTACCGACGCGGTGCAGGCGGTGGGCAACGTCGATATCGACCTCTCCAAGCTTCGCGTCGATATGCTCTCGCTTTCTGGGCATAAGCTACACGCTCCCAAGGGGATAGGTATGCTCTTCATTCGCCGCGGCGTCGTTATCGAAAAGCTCATTGACGGCGGCGGGCAGGAAAGAAGGCAGCGCGGCGGAACGGAAAACCTCCCCTACATCGTCGGGCTTGCGAAGGCTCTTGAAATCGCTCGCGATAAGATGAGCGACAACCCCCGTGTCGCAAAAATGCGCGATAGGCTTATCGACGAGTTGACAAAGATACCCTATTCTAAGCTCAACGGGCATAGAACGCGCCGCCTCCCTGGTAACGTCAATATAGGCTTCGAGTTCATCGAGGGCGAAAGTATGCTCCTCTGGCTTGACATTTCGGGAATTTGCGCATCGACGGGCTCCGCCTGTTCCTCGGCTTCCCTTGAAGCTTCGCACGTGCTCCTCGCCATGGGCGTTCCGCACGAAAAGGCGCACGGCTCGCTTCGCCTCTCAATATCGCACGAAACGACGGACGAGGATATCGACTATATCATCGAAACGCTTCCCGCCATCGTTAAGCGCCTTCGCGAGATGAGCCCCCTTTGGGAAAACGTGCGCGATAAGGATGAAAAATAAACACGTGTTACGAGTGGCGGCGCATAAGAACTCGCGTATTGCTCCGCACGGCGGCTTCAAGCCGCCCCAAGGCTTGTATGCTTTGCCCGTGCTTTAAGCTGATACCGAAATCCGAAACCACGCCTCGCGGCTTCGTTCCACCGCGAGGATATACAGAAAACAGAAAAGAATAGAAAAGAGGAAGATAAAATGCAATACAGCGAAAAGGTAATGGATCACTTTACGCACCCGCGCAACGTCGGCGAGATCGAGGACGCGAGCGGCGTCGGCACGGTGGGCAACGCCAAGTGCGGCGATATTATGAAGATATATCTTAAAATCGACGACAACGATATAATCACCGACTGTAAGTTTAAAACCTTCGGTTGCGGCGCCGCCATCGCCACCTCGTCTATGGCGACGGAGCTCATCAAGGGCAAGCCCGTCAGCGAGGCATTGAAGCTCACCAACAGCGCCGTCGTCGAGGCGCTTGAAGGTCTGCCGCCCGTCAAGGTCCATTGCTCCGTCTTGGCCGAGGAAGCGGTAAAAACCGCCGTCGCCGACTACTATAAGAAAATGGGAAGACCCGTCGATTTCGAGCTTGAAAGCGAGCACGAGGATTGAGCGGAGCCACCCGTGTCAGATATCTGTGAGGAAAAAGCCATGAAGGTCCTGCTCGGCATGAGTGGCGGCATCGATAGCTCCTACTCCGTCGCGCGCCTTCGCACGGCGGGCTTCGAGGTCGAGGGCGCCGTCATCAAAATGCACGCCTACACCGAGTGCTCCGCCGCCGAGAAGGCGGCCGAGGAGCTCGGCGTCCCGCTCCACGTGATAAACGCCGAGGCGCTTTTCGAGGAGCACGTCGTCTCCAATTTCATCAGCGAATATCGCCGCGGCAGAACGCCCAACCCCTGCGTCGTCTGCAACCGCGAGGTTAAATTTCGCGCCCTCGCCGACTACGCGGACGCGCACGGCTTTGAAAAAATCGCCACGGGGCACTACGCGAGCGTGGTGCGAAAAGGCGACAGATTCGCCGTCAGGCGCTCCCCAGACGCAAAAAAAGACCAGAGCTATATGCTGTGGCGGCTCGATCAAGGGGTGCTCTCGCGTCTCATTCTGCCGCTCGCGTCGATGACGAAGCCCGAGGTGCGCCGCGATTCCGTCGCTCTCGGGCTCGCGGCGCTTGACCGCCCCGAAAGCCAGGAGATCTGCTTCATCCCCGACAACGACTATCCCGCCTTCATCGAAGGTCGCTGTGGAAAAAGCGAGGAGGGAAATTTCATCGCCCCCGACGGCACCATCCTCGGTCGCCATCGCGGCATAATTCGCTACACCCTCGGGCAGCGCAAGGGGCTCGGCATCGCCCTCGGCGCGCGCGCCTTCGTCACCGACATCAACGTCGCGGAGAACACTGTAACGCTTTCCGATAAGCCCATCGCCGCCGCGGAGCTCGAGCTCTCCGACATGGTCTTTTCGGGGCTCTCCGAGCCCCCCGTCGGCACCTCGCTTCGGCTCGCGGTGAAGCCGCGCTATCAGTCGCCGACATCTCCCGCCCTCGTGACCTTTGCTGGGGGCGGCAGAGCACGCGTCCGCTTCGACGAGCCGCAAGCCTTCGTCAGCACGGGGCAGTCCGCGGTCATCTATGATGAGGACGGCGTCGTCGCGGCGGGCGGCTTCATTGACGGTATACGCACCGCGCCGTGAGCAAAGCTTTTTCATTGTATGCGCGATTTCGTGCGTGGAAAAGCAGACTGAAAAGTCATTTTGAAAGCGTAAAAAGCGCTCCGAAAACGGAAAAATCGACCGTTTTCGGGGCGCTTTTGCTATTGTACGAAGTGTAGAAAAAAAGCGGCTCGTTTTGTGCAAAATGCACACAACGAGCCGAGCTTTCCTTTATTTCTCAAAAAGCGCAGCAACGTCGCGAAAAAGTAAATTAAATTTACCCAGAACTCAAAAATCGTTCAAAAAGCCGCGAAATCCAGCTAAAACAGGGTAAATTTGATTGACCTTTTGAAATTTTAAAATCGCCATGCCGAAAATTGTGTAAACTTTGCTTTGCGTTTGAAAAAATGCCTTGGAAATAAATGAAACGCGCAAAATTTGCGAGCAACTTTTTCGTATTGACTTTTAATTTTTAATATGCTATAATTTTATACGTACTAATGCGCAAGCTATGCCCATTCGTCGGTTTCGTCGTCTTGTTGGCGGGCTTGCAACAGGTAAGCACAAATTTTGGAGGAAATCGTTTCATGAAGAAAAAAACGTTTCGGAAGGTGATTTGTCTCTTCCTCTCCGTTGCAGTGGCGTTCAGCATCGTCGCCGTTTCGGCGAGCGCAGCAGGGGCGTCGGGCTCTCGTGGCTCGAATCGTGACACTGCCGCAACCCTCGAAGAGATGAAAAATCTTGTCGGCGTCTTGTCGTACGACGAGTATCTTAAATCGAAGGGCGACAGCTACGTTTCTGGGCTTCCCACCATCTCCGTGGATCTCACCAAGATGCTTGCGGGCAGTAACGGTGTTATCGCCGCGGAGAGTGACGAATGCACGGAGTCATTTGAGGAGGATCAAAGGCTTTGGAGCAGCTTTGGGGACAACTGGGAGAATTCCGTGTATCTCCCCGCCACGGGCTCGACCACGTGGAGCTTCACCGTTCCTGACGGTGCGGCGAGCTACTACTATATCAAACTCGAATATTATAGTTGTAGCACGTCGGAGAGCAGTATAAGCTCGATAGAGCGCAAGCTTCTCATTGACGGTAAGGCGCCTTTTTCCGAGGCGAGCTACATAACGCTCAATAAAAATTGGAGCTACGATTACGACGCGGAGGTGCTTCCCCCCGTCGCAACAGACAAGCAGGACGGAGTGACCGTCTCCTACCCGCGTGACGATACGGGATACTACAAGGTGGTATCCAGCGTCAAGAACGGAATGGAAACGGTGACGAAGTATAAGCTTTCGCAGGATATAAACGGTAACTCGATGGCGCCCACCTCGGTGCAAACGCCGTCGTGGAACACCTACTATGTTCAGGATTCTACGGGCTACTACGAGGGCTACTTCCGCTTCTACCTCTTGAACGGTACCCGCCAGATCACCCTTTCCGCCGAGCGCGAGCCCGTCATCATCAAGTCGATAGAGCTCGTGCCCTACGACCCCGCCGTGAACGAGCTCCCGACCTACGAGGACGTCAAGGCGGAGTACGAGGCGAACGGCTACAAGCCCGCGGGCGGCTCGATAAACGTTATTCAGGCGGAGTTCCCCGACTATATATCGGACTCCTCCGTTTCCGCCACCAACGATAATACCTCCTCCGCCACCTACCCCTCTATCCCGAAGGCTCAGCTCTACAACGTCATAGGCGAGAACAGCTATAACTCCCTCGGGCAGTGGGCGGCATATAAATTCACCGTCAATGAAACGGGGCTCTACAAGCTCTCGATGCGATACCTCCAATCAACCCTGCAAGGTATGTACGTTTGCCGTGCGATAAAGCTTGCGGGCGGTATATACGGGCTCGAGGACGGAACTCCCTCCGTTCCGTTCAAGGAAGCCTACGACGCACAGTTCAACTACAACAAGTCGTGGCAGTCCGACTACGTCGCGGATAGCAACGGCAACGTCTTTGAATTTTACTTTGAAGAGGGCGTTGAGTATACGCTTTGCCTCGAATGCTCTCTCGGCTCGCTTAAAGAGCTCATTCAGCGCGTCGAAAATTCCGTCAACACGCTCAACGAGTGCTATTTGAAGATAATTCAGCTCACGGGCTCTTCTCCCGATGAGAATGCGACCTACGATTTCTATACGATAATGCCCGACGTTCTCGTTGAGCTCCTTCTCCAAGCCATCGAGCTTATGGATGTCAAGGCGGAGCTCGAAGCGCTTTGCGGAACGAACGGCTCGCATATCGCCACCCTTGAAACCGTCGCCATCCTTCTTGATAAGATGGGCTCGGACGAGGGAGACGAGATAGCATCCAACCTTTCCAACCTTAAATCCTATCTCGGAACGCTGGGCACCTGGGTTAACGATTCCAAGAAGGGCACCCTCGTAGTTGACTCCATCACCATCGTCCCCTCGGGGGCGGACGAGGCGGAGCTCAAACAGATCCCGCGCGCCAATGCAAACTTCTTCCAGTCTCTCTGGTTTGAAGTGCGCTCCTTCTTCTGCTCCTTCTTCACGGACTATGACGCGATGGGCCTTACCGAGGTTCCCGATGCCGATACCACCACCATCGAGGTGTGGCTCGCCTCGGGGCGTGACCAGTCGCAGATATGGCGCTCAATGATAGACGCGAAGGGCGGCTTCACCGAGAGCACGGGAACGGCGGTCACCTTGAAGCTCGTCACGGGAGGAACGCTTCTTCCTTCGATACTTGCGGGTAAGGGCCCCGACGTCTATATAGGGCTCGGCGCGTCCGACGTTATCAACTATGCGATACGTGACGCGGTCATAGGCCTCAGCGGCAACGATAGGCAGCTTAGCGATATCGAGAACGAGATATTCACCAGCATCGTTTACACCTTCAAGGACGAGAACGATAAGATTCATTTATTATATAAGGATGAAAACGGCTACTACACCGTGAGCGGCACGGAAAAGAATTACGAGGTGGATCTCACGGTCTACGAAAATTACGAATGTACCTACGTTTCCGAAAGCTTTAACGATACGGTGGACGGCAACTACGTCGACGCCGCAATGGATACAGTCACACTTCTTGAAAAGTCCTACGGCATACCGCAAACGATGACCTTCGCCATGATGTTCTATCGTATGGACGTTTTAGCCGACCTCGGCATCGAGGTCCCCGAGACCTGGGAGGGAATGCTCTCCATTCTCCCCGTCCTTCAATCAAACAATATGTCCATAGGTGTTGACTACATTTCCGCCCTCGACTTTATGCTCTATCAGGACGGCGGCAATATGTGGAAGTATACGGACAATCCCGAGTACGCGGGCGCCAAGGTGGACCTTGATTCCAACGTCGCCCTTGAAGCCTTCGAGTTCGTTTGTAGCCTTTATAGCGACTATTCCTTCCCCGTTTCCTACGATGCCTCCAACCGTTTCAGAACGGGTGAAATGCCCATCATCGTCGGCGGCTATTCGGGCATCTATAACACCCTCACGGTGTACGCGACGGAAATAGACGGTATGTGGTCCTTCTGTCCGCTCCCTGGTGTCGAGGGTGACGACGGAACGATAAACTATAATTCTCTTGCAGGTATATCCGCAACAGTCATTCTTCACGGTTGCGATCAGCTTCTCGCGGCATGGCAGTTCGTCCAGTGGCAGACCTCGGCAGACGTTCAGGCAAATTACGGCAACCGCATGGTCGCCCTCATCGGTCCTTCCGCCAAGTACGAGGCGGCGAACGTCAACGCGATAAAGAATCTCTCTTGGACGGCGTCCGAGCGCGAAGCCATCGAAGATCAGATGGCGCACATGTCGTCCATCGTCAACTATCCTGGCTCCTACATCATCGCTCGCTATATGAAGTTCGCCTTCCTCGACGTTATTAACGACGGTGCTAACCCCACCGAGGCGCTGACGGGCTATATCGACGCCATCAACTCCGAGATAACGCGTAAGCGCGAGGAGTTCGATCTGAAAACGCTCAAAGCCGACGAGGAGCCCGACTATCTGCTAAAATCCTCGAAATGATCAACACCAAAGGAGAATAATCATGTCACAGACAAATTCAGAGGCAAAGCGCCCCGTCAAGCGCGCCGAGGTCTCGAAGCTGCGCTGGACCTGGCAGGAAATGAAGAATAATAAAACGGCGTACTTTATGATAGCCCCGTTCCTCATTCTCTTCATCATCTTCACCGTCCTCCCCGTATTCCTTTCGATCATCCTCAGCTTCACGGACTTTAATATGCTTCAAATGCCAGGCTGGGAAGGGCTCAGCAACTATACGCGCCTCTTCCTCGAAGATGAGATATTCATTCTCGCGTGCCAGAACACGCTCATCTTCGCCTGCATAACAGGCCCCGTTTCCTACCTTCTTTCGCTTCTCATAGCTTGGTTTATCAACGAGCTTCCCCCGAAGATTCGCGCCGTTGTAACTCTTATTTTCTACGCGCCATCCATCTCGGGTCAGGTCTACCTGATATGGAAAACGCTCTTCTCGTCCGATGCCTACGGCTGGGCGAACGCCACGCTTATGGATCTCGGAATAATTTCCAGCCCCATCCTTTGGTTCGATAATGCCGACTACGTTATGCCCCTCTGTATCGTCGTCGCCCTTTGGACGTCGCTCGGAACCGCCTTCCTCTCCTTCATCGCGGGCTTCCAAACGATAGACCGCTCCATGTACGAGGCGGCGGCAGTCGACGGTATCAAAAACCGTTGGCAGGAGCTTTGGTATATCACCCTTCCCACGATGCGCCCGCAGCTCATGTTCGGTGCCGTCCTCGCGATAACGCAGTCCTTCGGCTTCGGCGCCGTGGTTGATGCGCTTTGCGGATTCCCGTCGGTCGACTATGCGGCGCATACGATAATGCATCATTTGAGCGATTACGGCGGTCAGCGCTACGAGATAGGCTACGCCTCCGCCATCGCCGTCGTGCTCTTCGTGATAATGTTCGCAAGTAACATTATTATAAAGAAGGCACTTTCAAAGGTAGGTGAATGACGTGTCGAAAAAGCTGAGAACTCGCGGCCACAAGGTCGTCCTAAACCGCTCCGCGGGCGGAGATACGGGTATAACCATCATTCTCGTTATCCTCGGGCTCTTCATGTTCCTTCCCATGTACTACACCGTCGTTCAATCCTTGAAGCCCCTCGATGAGCTCTTCATGTTCCCCCCGCGCTTCTACGTTATTCATCCCACCTTCGATAACTTCTCCGATCTCGTAACTCTTATGAGTGATTCCTGGGTGCCCTTCTCGCGCTACATATTCAACACCGTGTTCATCACCATTTGCGGTACCCTCGGCAACCTCATCTTCGCCTCGATGGCGGCGTACGCTCTCGCGAAGCTCCGCTTCCCTGGGAGAAACGCAATCTTCCAGCTCATCGTTATGTCGCTCATGTTCCATTCAACGGTCAACCAGATGACGCACTTCATCATTCTTTCCGCCTTCGGCTGGATCGATACCTATCTCGCAATTATCGTTCCTTCCCTCGCGGGAACTATGGGTCTCTACCTCATGAAGCAGTTTATGGAAACGTCCGTTCCCGATACGGTGCTTGAATCCGCCCGCCTTGACGGTGCCAGCGAGTTCCGCACGTATCTAACCATCGCGATGCCCATGGTAAAGCCCGCGTGGCTGACGCTTATCATAGAGTCCTTCAAGGGGCTTTGGAACACGGGCTCATCCGTCTATATCCATTCGGAGGAGCTGAAAACCTTTAACTATGCGATACAGCAGATCGTAACGGGCGGTATTGCCCGTTCGGGTGCGGGCGCGGCGGCGACCGTCGTTATGATGATAGTCCCCATTCTCGTGTTCGTGCTTAACCAGAGCCAGATAATAGAAACGATGGGCTCGTCGGGTATGAAAGACTAATAGGAGGAGAAAATGAAAAAGCTGACTAAAATAATAGTTGTAGCCCTCGTTCTCGTGATGCTATTCGGAACGGTTTACTCCTTCGCATTCGAGCCCTACGATACCTACACCTATTCGATAGACGGCGAGGCGATGAAGTCTCCCGCCGCCTATTCCGCGGACGATGTTTATACTAACCTCGATATGGGGATAGATAAGCTTGATCCCGCAAAGCCCAACTTGAATACGGCGAAGGATATCTTTGCCGACGACGCGGGTAATATCTATATCGCCGATACGGGAAATGACCGTATCGTCGTCCTCGATAAGTATTTCAAGGCGAAGGCGATAATCTCAACGTATATCGACGAGTACGGTAAGCTCCAAAGCCTTAAAGGCCCGCAGGGGCTATACGTGACGAGCGAGGCGAAGAACGAGACGGAGGATAAGACCAGCTATATCTACGTTTGCGATACCGATAATCTTCAAATCGTCGTTTTCGATAGACAGTATAACTACGTGAGAACGATCAAAAAGCCCGATAGCTCCCTCTTGAACGAGTCGTCGTTCAAGCCCTGTGCCATCGCGGTGGATATATACGGTCGTATCTTCATCACCTCGTCTGCTTCCTACGAGGGCGTCATCGTTATGTCGAGTGAAGGTGACTTCACGGGATTCATTGGCGCGCAGAAGGTAACGTACAGCCTCATCGAAAGGATATGGCGGCGCTTCCAGTCCAAGGAGCAGCGCGAGGCGTCGGTCAAAAAGCTCGCTATTCCTTATAATAATATAACGGTCAACGATAAGGGCTTCGTCTATGTAACGTCGAACTCCACGAAAGCCGACGATATGAAATCACAGTACGGTGCGATAAAATCGAAGTCCGCGGGCTATTCTCCCGTCAAAAAGCTGAACTCCAAGGGTGACGAGATAATGAGCCGTAACGGCTTCTTCGATCCTGGCGGAGAGGTTGACGTTGAGAGCAAGGACGTTTCGCAAATAATCGACGTGGCGGTTGGCCCCGAGGGAACGTGGACCTTGCTTGACCAGTCGCGATCGAGATTCTTCACCTACGATAGCGACGGCAACCTGCTCTTCGCCTTCGGTGAGGGCGCAAAGAGGAGTGACGGTGCCGCAACGGAGGGCGCCGACCAGCTCGGTAACGGCGAGCAGTTCGTCGGAATGACCTATCAGGTAATAGACGGTGTTTATCACCTTGTCGCGCTTGATAATTCGGGCGCGGGCTACCGCGTAACGGTCTATTCGCCGACCCCGTATTACGATACGATAATCAACGCGCTCCGAAATCAAAACCTCTATAAGTATGCCGAGTCCATCGAGTGCTGGCAAGAGGTCTTGACGAGGAATAATAACTTCGACTTAGCCTATATAGGTATAGGTAAGGCGCTTCTCAATCAGGGTAAATACGAGGAAGCGCAGGAAATGCTCTCCAAGGCGTATGAAACGGATAGCTATTCCAAGGCGTTCAACGAGATACGCAAAAATATAATCTCCAAGTGGATGCTTCCGCTCATCATCGGTATCATCGTCCTCATCGTTCTCATTCTTAAATTCTTCGGCTACGCCAAGAGAAAGAACAAGGCGGTCTCCCTCAAAGTCGGGCGCAAGTCCTATTGGGAAGAGCTCGTTTATGCGTTCCACCTCGTGTTCCACCCGTTTGACGGATTCTGGGACTTGAAGCACGAAAAGCGCGGCTCCGTTCGTGCGTCGCTCACGATAATGGGGCTCACCGTTCTGGCTTTCTTCTATCAGGCAATAGGTCAGGGCTACACCTTCAACCCGCGTGGAGACTATTCGACGATATTCATTCAGGTGTTGGCGGTCATTGTTCCCGTCGCGCTCTGGTGCGTCTCCAACTGGTGCTTAACAACGTTGTTTGACGGAGAAGGAAGCTTTAAAGACATCGTGGTGGCAACGGGCTATGCGCTCGCGCCTCTTCCCGTCTTCGTCATCGCCTCAACGATACTCACTAACGTTTTGACGGCTTCCGAGGGCTCGATGGTCAGCCTTCTCGTAACCCTCGGTTACGTTTGGGTAGGTATCCTCCTCTTCTTCGGAATGCTCGTAACGCACGATTATTCGATGAATAAGAGCATTGTAACGACTCTCGGAACGATACTCGCCATGGTTGTCATAATGTTCATCATCATTCTGTTTTTCAGCCTCGTCGCGAAAATGCTCACTTTCATCATCGCGATATTCACTGAAATCGGAAACAGGCTATAAGCAGGGGGTAAAATAATGAAATTGAAAAAAATAATATCGTCTGCTTTGTTAGCGGCCACCGTGTTCGCGGTAGGCGTAGCGGCGTTCCCCATCGGCGCGTCCGCCGCCTATTCCTCCGTCGGATCGGCAGTCTCCTCTTCAACGGCAAGCGCCGAGCTCGGCAACGAGGAGCTTGAAGCATATCTTAAAGCCTACTTAAGCTACAATTATTCAACCGCCGAGGAAATGCTGAACGATGAGCTCGCGGCAGGCTATCTCTACACGATAAATTCCGCGAACGATCTCTATTCGCTCTTCGTCAATAAGTATACGGGCTTCGTCTTTTATAGAAATAACCTGACGGGTCAGATATTGACGAGTAACCCGATAAACCCTGGGTATGGCGGGCTCATCGAGGGAACGCGCCAGGAGCTCATGAGCCAGATACAGATCAAGTTCCATTCCAACACCGATACGTATTCCTACACCAGCTATAAATGGGCGGCGCTTCGCTCGCAGATCTCGGTAACTCCGATAACGAACGGCGTGCGCGTAAGCTATACGATAGGCGATACGGATACGCGCTTCCTGCTCCCAGGTCTTATGCCCGCCGAGAGCTACGAAAACAATATCATCAAGCCCATCGTCGATAAGTACGTCGAATACCTCGAAGAGATATGCGGCGATAAGACCGACGAACCTCTCGGCTTTTACGACAACGAAAACTACGTTGCCACCGATGAGTACGGCTTCCTGAATACCTCGTCGTCCGCCTCTAAAAAGGGCTTGAACTACTACTTTAAGCAGACCGACGCCCTCTGCCAGAAATATTATAGCACGAATAGCAAGGAGTATAACAATCTCTACGAGATTCAGAAGGTTGCTATAATGATGGTGAGAGCGTATACGCTCAAAAACCCGCAGAAGCTTTCCGAAGGCTCCGCGGAATACGAAAAGTATCCGATATTGAAGGAGGGCGTCGCGGTATACGCCTACACGGGCAACTCCGTTTCGGCGAATAAGCGCTCCCTCGCTAACATAATCAAAACCTATTGCCCCGAGTACAGCTTCTCGCAGATGTATAAGGACGAGGCGGCATGCGGCTACGAGTCCCAGATAAATTCCGAGCCCTATCTCAGCTGCGCTCTCGAATATATCTTCAATGCCGACGGTAGCATTTCGATATCGCTTCCCGCAAGCTCGATAAGCTTCGATGAAACACTCTATACGCTCGACGAAATAACTCCCCTCAGATTCTTCGGCGCCGCCGATGCCTCGCGTGACGGATATATCTATTATCCCGACGGTAGCGGAACGGTCATCGAGTTTGAGGACTTCTATGCGAACAGTGTCAACGTCGATTTCGGAGCTGGCTTCGATATCTACGGAATTGACTATTGCTACTCCAAAATAACGGGCGCTCGCCGCCAGCAGGTAACGATGCCCGTGTTCGGCGTCGTCTCCGAGGTAGACGCCAATGCCACGACGAAGCTTCTCTACGGTAAGGACACCGTAACGAACGGATACTTCGCCATCATGGAGGAGGGCTCGTCCCTCGCCGAGTTCAAGTTCTACCTCGGCGGTGCCTCCAATAAGTTCGCCTCCGCGTACACCACCTACGTTCCGTACCCCGCCGACGAGATAGACCTTTCGGAAACGATAAGCGTCGGTGCAACGGGAACGTACAAGATGGTCGCCGAGACCAAGTATACGGGCTCCTACGTGACGCGCATAGTTATGCTCAGCGATGAAGAGATAGGCTCCGAGGTCTACGGCGAAAACGCCTTCTACGCTTCCTCCTACGTCGGAATGGCGGCGTATTACAGAGACTATCTGAAAGGGAACGGCACGCTTTCCGCGCTTGAACTTGTCAGCTCCGATATTCCTCTCTATATCGAAGTTCTCGGCGCCATGGATATAACCACCAAGGTGCTCACCTTCCCCGTAACGAAAACCATCGCTCTCACAAGCTTTGACGACGTTGCAACGATGTATAAGGAGCTCTCGGGTTGCAAGGAGCTCGTCCTTGAAAGAGCACTTGAAAACGAGAAGCTTGCCGCCGAGGAAAGTGACGAGGAGCTGAAAGCGAGCTACGAAAAGCTTGCGGCGGAGTATCGCGAGCTCTATTCCTCGATTGAAAACATAAGCAATATCAATTTCAGGCTCACGGGCTTTGCCAACGGCGGTATGAAATCCACCTATCCCGTCAAGCTCAGATGGGAGCGCGCTTGCGGCGGAGCGAGCGGCTTCGAGGAGCTTGTTTCCTACGCGGAAAAGGTCTCCAAGGAGGAGGGAACCAACCTCGGCATTTATCCCGATTTCGATTTCCTCTATATCAATAACACTTCGATGTTCGACGGCATCGGCAACCGCGGCAACGTTTCGCGCCAGGTCGACAACCGCTACGCGTCGAAGCAGGTGTATAGCTCCATATCCCGTAGCTATAAGAGCGACAACAGCCTCGTCATCTCATCGGACGCTCTCGATAGGCTCTACTCCAAGTTCAACACCAAGTATTCGTCCTTCGGCTACGACAAGCTCTCCGTTTCCACGCTGGGCTCAACCGCCAACTCTAATTTTGACGAGGACAATCCCATAGACCGTGAAACGTCCATCTCCTACATCACCTCGCTCTTCGAGAGAATGACGGAGGACGACGGCTACGAGCTTATGGTGGATACGGGTAATATCTACTCCGTGAAATACGCGGCTCACATACTCAATTCGGCAACCGATTCGAGCCACCTGCGCTATGCGTCCTACGCCGTTCCGTTCACGGGGCTCGTGCTCCACAGCTACGTCAACTACACGGGAACGCCGCTCAACTATTCGGGCAATATGAATTACGAGATACTTAAATCGATAGAGAACGGCGCCGCACCCTACTACATTCTCTGCTACCGTAATTCCTCTTACTTGAAGGACGACGAGGATCTTAACGACTACTACGGCGTCGCCTATGAAAACTGGTACGACGATATCGTTTCCACCTACGCGAAGATAAACGGCGCGATAGGAGACCTTCAAGACTATGAGCTCGCGGATCATAAAACGATAGTGTGCGAGCGTATCATCGAGGACTCGGAAATGGAAGCAAACTACGTCCTGCTTCTCACCGAGGCTCTTGAAATGCTTGATTCTCAGCTTGAAGCCGCAATTGACGCGGCATTCGGCGAGCTCGGCGGAGACCCCGAAAATTATCGCCTTCGCGTCAAGCTCGCCGTCGATACCGACGCCATATTTGAAGAGCTCGCGGAAAGAGTTCGCCTCTCGGTCTCCGAGATGAAGGCGATAAAGCTCGCTTCGGGCAAGCGCTTCGGTAAGGCGCTCACCGACCTCGCGGATAGCTATATGAGAGAGTACGCGGGCGTCAGCGGCTTCGGTAAAGAGGCGGCGGAGGGCGATTACCTCGTAAGCTTCTCGGAGCTTGAATACTCCTCGAAGTACAGCTACGTCACAAGCTCATCGGCATTTGATAAGAACTACGTCAGGACCGATTACACCATCGATAACGGCAAAGTAACAATGGTAACGTATCGCAAGGGTAGCGCCGAGGTCAGCTTCGTTCTCAACTACAATAATTACCCCGTCACCGTAAGGCTCGATAGCGACACCGAGTTCGTTCTCGAAGCGTACACGTACAAAGAGATAAGATAAGGAGGGATGAAAAATGAACAAAACGATAAAGCTTTCCAAGAAGCGCCATTCGGCGTCCCTCGATAAGAGAAAGGCAAGGTCGGGCTACTTCTTTACCGCCCCCTTCATTCTCGGTATCATTCTCATCTATCTCCCCATTCTCATCGATTCGGTCTGGCTCAGCTTCAGCTCCATAACGAGTGAGTTTGACCCCGTCACGCAAACGACGGTGCAGAAGTTCGTCTTGACAGGTTTCACCAACTATCAAGAGGCGTTCTCGAATCAGGACTTCGTAACGAGCCTGCTCTCGGGTATCCAGGAGCTCGTTTTCCAGGTTCCCGCCATCATCATCTTCTCCCTCTTCATCGCGGTCGTTCTCAACCAGAAGATGCTCGGGCGAGCAGTATTCCGCGCCATCTTCTTCATCCCCGTCATCATATCCACGGGCCTTATGGACAGCATCAATGCCAACGATAAGGTTTCCGACGATATGCAGAACGGTATTCAAGACGGAACGGGTAGCGGCGCATCGGACATCATCTCCGTGCTCGACGTGGAGAAGCTTTTCGGTAGCATGAAGGTGGGCGGCGATCTCGTCACCTACGTCGTTGAGCTCGTAAACAACGTCTACAATATCATCAACTATTCGGGCGTTCAGATGCTCATCTTCCTCTCGGGGCTTCAATCCATATCCCCCTCCATCTACGAGGCGTGCCGTATAGACGGTGCAACAGGCTGGGAAACCTTCTGGAAGGTCACATTCCCGATGATATCGCCCATCATCCTCGTCAACGCCATCTACACGATAATCGACGCCTTCACTCGCTCAACGAACACGACGATGAGCTTTATCTCCAACTTCTATAAGTCGTTCCGAGAAACGGCAACCGCCATGGCTTGGATATACTTCTTGATAGTTATGCTGATAATTGCGGCAGTCGCGGGAATAATTTCATCCTTCGTGTTCTACCAGAGAAGGGATTAAGGAGGTGCAGCATGGATAACACGGTAATAACCAAGCAAACGAAAAACAAGATCCGCGTTGACTATGAGGGTAAGCTCTCCTTCAAGGAGAGAATGGCTCAAAAGCTCAAAGCCTCCAACACCTGGGTTAAGGCGGGAGTCACCGTCGTCAAGTTCATCTTGATGCTCGGCGTTTCCTACGTCATTCTCTATCCCTTCTTCGCGAGAATAGCGGGCTCCTTCATGTCCATCGAGGACGTGCTCGACCCCACCGTCTCCCTGATACCCAAGCACTTCACCCTTGATATCTATAAGTACCTCATCATCGAAAATAACTACTTCGAGGCACTTCTGAATACGCTTCTTTTATCTCTCTGCTGTGCCTTTATTCAGATGATGATATCCTGCCTCGTCGGTTACGGATTGGCAAAATTCAAATTCAAGGGCAATAAGCTCATCATGGTGCTCGTCGTCGTAACGATGATAATTCCGCACGGCACCTTGAAGCTCGCGCTTCAACAGCACTTCACGAGCTTTGACTTTATGAAGGTCCTCGCGTGGGACTATAAGGGCATTTTGGAGCTCATCTTCGGAAAGTCCATCTCCCTCGGCAATACCTTCTGGCCCCTCATCGTTATGTCTCTCTTCGGTCTCGCCTTCAAGAACGGTCTCTATATCTACCTTATGCGTCAGTTCTTCAAGGGCGTTCCCGACGAGCTGGAAGAGTCCGCCTACGTGGATGGCTCGGGTACGCTCCGTACCTTCTTCCAGATAATACTCCCGCTCTCCATTCCCATGATGATAACCATCTTCCTTTTCTCCTTCTCGTGGCAGTGGACGGACGAGTTTTATACCAACCTCTTCTTTACGGGTAATGATCGTATGTGGCTTATGCCCGATATCTATACGATACCGCCGCAGACCTTGCAGGAGCTCATGCAGGTGAATTACCACGCGAAAACGCTCTACACCAACGTTATCAACAATACCGCGGGTATGATGATAATCGCGCCCCTCGTTATAGTTTACCTCTTCTGTCAGAGGTATCTTGTTCAGGGTATCGAGCGTTCGGGTCTTGTCGGCTAAGAGACTGTCGCATTTAGGCAGAAACAAACGAAAACCACGGTCTTCGTTTTATCGACGTTTCCGCGCTCGACGTACCCCTGTACGTCTGTCGCTCGTCAACCGTCGATTTCTGCACTAAATTCGCCCACCCTCCCGAGGCTGACGATTTAGGCGTAAACAAACGAAAACCACGGTTTCCGTTTTATCGATGTTTCCGCGCTTGACGTACCCTTGTACGTCTGTCGCTCGTCAGCCGTCGATTTCTGCACTAAATTCGCCAAGCCTCCCGAGGCTGACGATTTGGGCGTAAACAAACGAAAAGCGGTAGAAGCAAAGACTTCCTTTGCTTCTACCGTATTTTTTGTGGAAAGCAAGCTCAAAACCTATCTTTTTATTTTGCTTTCCGTTTTATCGACGTTTCCGCGCTTGACGTGCTTTTGTACGTCTGTCGCTCGTCAGCCGTCGATTTTTGCACTAAATTCGCCAAGCCTCCCGAGGCTGACGATTTAGGCAGAAACAAACGAAAAGCGGTAGAAGCAAAGACTTCCTTTGCTTCTACCGTATTTTTGTGAAAAGCAAGCTCAAACCTACGTTTCTCGCTACCTTTTCTTCAAATATTTTCTCATATCAACGCTGCACGCCAAAAGAATGATGAGCCCCTTTATTATATAGAGCATATTTTGGTCCACCGAAAGGAAATTTAAGCCCACAAAGATTATCTGCAAGAGAAGAACTCCGATGACCACGCCGCCAATCCGCCCCGTTCCCCCCACAAAGGAAACGCCGCCGATAACGCACGCGGCAATAGCATCACTCTCGTAGTTCAAGCCCGTGTACGAGGCGCTTGACCCTATCCGCGCGCTTTCTATAAAGCCCGTCACCCCGTAGAGCGCCCCCGCCAAGGCGAAAACGCCGAGTATCGTCCCAAAAACGTTGACTCCCGAAACGCGCGCCGCCTCCTCGTTCGAGCCGACAGCAAACATATTCTTTCCAAATATCGTCTTGTTCCATACCACCCAGATGATGAGCGTGATGACGGCAGAATAAAGCACGTATCGTGGGACTGCAATTCCGCCCACCGTGAAGAGCGCTCCGCTGATAAATTCAAGATACCCCGCGTCGAGTCCCGAGAGCGTCTGCCCCCCGTTGTCGCCTATTTGAAGATAGAGGAGCACGAGCCCGAAAACGAGCAGCTGCGTCGAAAGCGTCACTATAAATGGGTGGAGCTTGAATTTGGCAACGAAGAAGCCGTTGATGAGACCGATGACGGCGCCAACGGCGGCAACGGTCAGAATAACAAGCGGTATCGCCACCGTTCCTATCCCCGAAAACATCTTGTTCGCGTAGCCCGTCGCCTGTAAGAGGGAGGCGCTGATACAGGCGCAAAGCCCGACGACGCGCCCCGCCGAAATGTCCGTCCCGCTCAGCACTATCGCGCCGCCAACGCCGAGGGCGATGGGAAGGCGTGCCGCCGTCAGCGAGATTATATTTATGACGGAGGCGGCGGAAAGGAAGCGTGGTCGCAGTATGCTTATAACGATTATAGCAAGCGCTATTATGATATACATCGCGTTGTCGAGCAGAAAATTCGTAATGCGCCGCCGCTTTTCGCTCGCTTCAAGAGCGCGGAAGCGCAAAAAGCCCTCGCGCACCCCTTGCATTTTAGCGCGCACCGCCTTCGGCAGTCCGCCTCTGTTTTCGTTTTCCAATTCTATCTCCTTTGCGCCTTTCTTTGTGGAAGCCGCGCCTCACGCAAAGCGCGCCGCCAGCTCCATGATGCGCTCTTGTGTCGCCTCCCGCGCCGTCAGCTCACCCGCGATCCGCCCTCCCGACATAACGAGGATACGGTCGGAAAGCCCAAGTAGCTCGGGCATTTCCGAGGATATGAGTATTATCCCCGTGCCGCGCTCCGCCAGCTCCCCTATCAGCTTGTATATCTCATATTTTGCGCCAACGTCGATTCCGCGCGTCGGCTCGTCGAGAATGAGTAGCTTCGGGTTTGTGAGTAGCCACCTCGCGAGTATCACCTTTTGCTGATTTCCCCCCGAAAGCTCCTCCATCTTCGCCGCGCGCGAGCGCGTCTTAATGCGAAGAGCTCGTATGCTCTCGTCCGTCGCCGTCTCCGTCTCGCGCCGCGAAACAATGCCGAAGCGCGCATAGCGCTTCAAGCTCGCTATCACCGTGTTCGCCGTTATGGAGAGCCCCGCGAATATGCCCGTTTTGCGCCGCTCCTCGGTTATGAGTGCAAAGCCGTTCGCCATAGCCTCGCGCGGGCTTCCGTTCCGTATCTCGCGCCCCAAAAGGCGTATCGAGCCCCGCTTTTCCGAAAGCCCAAAGAGCGCTTCGGCGAGCTCGCTCCTCCCCGAGCCTTCAAGCCCCGCTATCCCGAGCACTTCGCCGCACATCAGCTTAAAGTTCGCCCCCTTCAAAATGGAGTGAACTCCCGTCAGCCCTTCGGCGCGAAGCAGCTCCTCGGCGGGGCTCCTTCGCCTTTCGGGGTACCTATCGTCAAGCTCGCGCCCCACCATGAGCCGTATGAGCTCGTTCGTCGTCAGCTCCCGCGCTGGCCTCGTCGCAATAAGCTTTCCGTCGCGCATCACGGTAACGTCGTCGGAGAGCTTCAATATCTCCTCCATTTTGTGCGAAATGTAGATTATGCCACAGCCGCGCGCTTTAAGCTTTTCTATAATGGCAAAGAGCTTTTTCGCCTCCGCATCGGAGAGCGACGAGGTGGGCTCGTCGAAGGCGATAATCCGCGAGTTGTAAGAAACGGCTTTCGCTATCTCCACCATCTGCCTCCGCGAGACCGAGAGCGTGCTCATCTTCGCCTCGGGGGCGGTGTCTATCTCCAATTCATCGAATATCGCCTTCGTCATTTGCACGGCGCGTGCGTCGCTCGTGAAGGGAAGTGCGCGGTGTAGGCGCGGAAAGCGCCCGAGCCAAAGATTTTCCGCGGCTGAAAGCGATAGGGCTTGATTGAGCTCCTGGTGCACCATGGCAACGCCCTCGTTAAGCGCCTCCTTCGAGCTTCTGAAGCTGACCTCGCGCCCGCCTAAAAATATTCGTCCCTCATCCGCCGTGTAAACGCCGAAAAGGCACTTCATCAGCGTGGACTTGCCCGCCCCGTTCTCGCCCATCAGGGCGTGCACCGTCCCCGCGCGCACCGAAAGGGAAACGTTGTCAAGGGCGCGCACCCCGTGAAAGCTCTTCGATATGCCGCGCATTTCAAGGAGCGGTGCATCAGCGCTTTTCGTCATTTTCCTCCGCCCCCGTGTAGCTTGAATAGGGAATATTGATGCGCCGCTCTCCGACTCTCATCTCCTCGTCGAGCCCGTCGAAGGGCTCTCGCCCCTCAATGAAATTCTTCGCTATCGTGGCAATGGCGTGCGCCATTTCGGCGCCGTCCTGCTTCACGGTGCCCGTCATTGCCCCGCTCGCTATCTTCGCCTTCGCCGCCTCCGTCGCGTCGATCCCGAAAACGGGTATCGTGCGCCCGCCCTCCCTGTTGTAGCCGAGCTCGTTTAACGCCGCGATAGCGCCGAGCGCCATCTCGTCATTGTTCGCGATAACGAGCTCCACCATGTTGCCGTTCCTCTCGCTGTAAGCCGAAAGTATCGTTTTCATATAGTTGTTCGCCGCCGCGTTAGACCAGGCGCCGTCCTGATCCAGAAGATAGCCGTTTTTGTTGCTCGCATCGTAGAAGACCAACTCGCCGAGCCCAGCCTCTCTTAATATCGCGTTCGCGTCCTCAACCGCATAGCGCGTTCTCGCCTCCGCCTCCGCGTTCCCCTGTTGCCCCTTAAATAGGCAGTAGCTTATCCTCCCGTCGCCATTGATGTCGCAGGCGGCGAAATTCTCCTTGATGTATTCGCCTATCATCTGCCCCTGTAAATGCCCCGCCATCTCGTAATCCGTGCCGACGAAAACGCACTTTTCGTAGCTCTCCAATATCTCGTCGCTCACCGAGCGGTTGAAAAATATTATGGGAATGTTCGCTGCCCGAGCCTTCGCAATAACGTTGAGCGCCGCATCGTCAGACCCCGTGTCAACGAGATTGACGGCGAGCAGTCGGCTCCCCTTCGTTATCGCCGTGTTGACCTGCTCCGTCTGTGTCGTTTGCAAGGTGTTCGCGTCGTAGTTGTTGTATTCGTAGCCCGCCGCTTTGAGCTCCGCGTCCATCGCGCCGCGAACGCTCGAAATATAGGTGTCGCTGTACGTGTAATAGAGAACGGAGATTTCCCCGTCTCCCGCGTCGCAAGCTGTTAGCGTCGCCGCCGCCGTGGCGAAGGCGAGCAATGCAAAAATCAGCCTTTTCATATTGATCTCCATTCCGCCGCCATAGCGGCGGCACAAAAGTTTAATGAAATTCACCTGCGTCGCTTGCGATAAAAACGGGGTCGGGTCCCGTTTTTAAGGTGAATTTATGCGTGAAATAAAGATGCTTATCGTTTCAAATCAGTGAATTTTCACGCTATCTCCATTCCTCGGCGGCAATAAAGGAAAGCTCGCTCGATGGGCGCTCTGGTCGCTTCGTTCCCGCCAAAAAGTCGTGCCGCCGTGTGCTGTTGCTATTTTTCGCCGCCCGCCCGATTTTATACCGAATTTCGTAATATATCTTGCAAGTTTTCGCTTTTGATGATAAAATATAAGATGAAATTCGCGGCGAAGTGCGCCGCCCGAAAGCGTGCCCTCGCGTCACGGCGCGAGACCCTTCGCGAAAGGATATGAAATGATAAAGACCGACGTCTATCTGCCAATAGCATACACAAGCGCCGACGTCAAGCGCGCCATCGCCGCTCGCCTTCCCATCGCGGAAAGCGAGCTCGGCTCTGTGAGTCTCGTCAAGCGCTCGCTCGAAGCCTCGCCCGCTGCCCTTCGCTATAAGGCAACGGTCGCCTTCTCGCTCGGAGCCGAGCGAGAGGCGGGGCTCCTTAAAATACGCAACAAGGTGGCGGCGGCTGAGCACTATGAGCTCGCCGTCCCACAGGCGCACCTCGCCTCGCGCCCCCTCGTCGTCGGTGCGGGTCCCTCTGGGCTCTTCGCCGCCCTCCTCCTCGCTCGCGCGGGTGCGCGCCCCATAGTATTGGAGCGTGGGCTCCCCGTCGATTTGCGGCGCGAGAAGATAAAAGCCTTCAAGCTCGGCGCGCCCCTTGATCCCGAATGCAACGTCCAGTTCGGCGAGGGCGGCGCGGGAACGTATTCGGACGGCAAGCTCAAGGTCGGCGCCATGGATAAGTATAAGCACGCGGTGCTCTCCGAATTTGTCGCCGCAGGGGCAGACGAGGATATAATGTATTCCGTCGGCGCCCACCTCGGAACGGATAGGCTCCACGGCATAGTTAAGCGCCTTCGCGAAAAGATAATATCCCTCGGCGGCGAGTTCATCTTCGGCGCGCGCCTCGTCACGCTCGGCATTCGCGGCGGTCGGGTGATGAGCGCCGAATATGAAAAGGGCGGCGAGCGCGTGAAGCTCGCCGCGGAGCGCGTCATCTTAGCCCTCGGGCATAGCGCGAACGATACCTTCGAGGAGCTTCATCGCCTCGGTATCCCCATGGTCGCCAAGGGCTTCGGCGTCGGCGTGCGTATCGAGCATAAAAGGCAATTTATAAATCGCCTTCGCTACGGAGTCGAGGAGCACCCCGTCCTCGGCGCGGCGAGCTATCACCTCGTCACTCACCTTCCGAACGGCAGAAGCGTTTATAGCTTCTGTATGTGCCCTGGCGGCTCCGTCGTCGCGGCGAGCTCCGAGCTGGGCGGCATAGTCACGAACGGTATGAGCGAGTACGCGCGCGCGGCGGATAATTCCAACGCGGCGCTCCTCGTCTCCGTAACGCCGTCAGACTTTCCCACGTCGTCGCCCCTCGCGGGGCTCGCCTATCGCCGCGCCATCGAGCGCGCCGCCTTCAAGGCGGGCGGCGGCACCTATCGCGCCCCCGCGATAAGCCTCGCTTCGTTTAGCGGCGGCGGTGCCCCCTCGCTCGCCTCGCCCGTGGTGCCGAGCTACCCGCGTGGAACGGTGGCGGCGCACCCGCGCGAATATCTCCCACACTATATAACCGAATCTCTTGCGGCGGGCATTTCCGCCTTCGGCGAATGGCTCGCGGGCTACGCCGCCCCCGAAGCGATACTCACGGGCGCCGAAACGAGAACGACCTCGCCCCTCCGTATCCTGCGCACGGAAGCCTACGAGGTGCAAGGAGTCGAGGGGCTCTATCCCGTCGGCGAGGGCGCGGGCTATGCGGGCGGCATCGTCTCCTCGGCAACGGACGGCTTGCGCGCCGCAGAAGCCCTGCTCTTAAAGGCGGCGGAGTAGTCAAATGCGCGAGAGGGAAGGCAAATAAAAAAGGCGTAGCTTAAAAACGCCGAAAGCAAGTACAAATCAAATCAGTATTGTATAAAGCGTGCGGGCGGGGAAGGCGAAGAAAAAAGGCGTATCATAAAAAGCGCCGAAAACGAGCAAAATCAGTATTGTATAAGGATTGCCAGCAGGGAAAAGCAAATAAAAAGCCCCGCAAAACGCGGAAAAATATGCAAGCAAAAACGGAGACGATGAGCTTTTCAAGGTCTCCGTTTTATTTTGGATATAGAAGCTATGTTATTTCTGCCTGTCCTCGATATCTTTTATCATATTGACGCGCGCCTCGTGCCGTCCGCCCGCTTCAAATTCCGCCGCAAGGAAGCTGTCGAGAATTTCCGTCGCAAGGCAGGAGCCGATGACGCGAGCCCCGAGGCAAATGACGTTGGCGTTGTTGTGAACGCGCGTCATACGCGCGGAATAGGTGTCGGAGCAGAGCGCCGCGCGAATGCCGTTGTGCTTGTTGGCGCAGATGGACATTCCGATGCCCGTCCCGCATATAAGAACGCCGAAAGCGGCGTCGCCGTCGCGTTGCACCGCCTCGCAAACGCGAGAGGCGAAAATGGGATAGTGGCACGAGACGTCCGAGTCCGTCCCACAGTCGGTGACCGAGTAGCCGAGTCCTTCGAGGTGCGCTTTGAGCTCTTCTTTGAGCGCGAAGCCAGCGCTGTCAGCGCCTATGTAGATTTTTCTTTTCATATTAATCTCCGTTCCGCCGCCGAGGCGGCATTTTAAATTATTGACCTTGCGTATCGTTATTCTTCGCCTCGCGTTCAAGGCGCTCGCGCTCCGCTTGCGGAAGGCGCAGATAGGTGGGCATAAGCTCCGCGTCGGTGGAGAAGTGCCCCGCGCGGAAGGCGCGAAGTGCGACCCGTGCCAGCGAGTAGGCGTTTTCGCCGATGAGGAGCGGGGGCGTTTCCTCCGTGGCAACGCCCCTTTCGCGAAGCAGTCCCTTCGCGAGCTCGTAGCCGTCGCCGAGGAGGTATAGGCGCTCGCCACGATATGCGGAAAGTTCCTCCGCCAGAGCGTCGGCGGAGATGGCTCTGTCATCGGTTAGCCTTTCAAGCTCGCCGCCCGACGCGCGAAATAGCGCGTTGTAGAATTGCCCGCGCCGCGCGTCCATAACGGGGACGATGAGTCCGTCGAGCCCGCGCGCGTTTTCGGCGAGCTCTTCGAGGGTGGAAACGCCGACGCAGGGGGCACCGCGCCCGAAGGCGAGCCCTTTTAGAAGAGCCGCCCCGATGCGAACGCCCGTGAACGAGCCAGGACCCGTCGCGGTGGCAAAAAGACCGATATCCTCGTAGCCGAGCTTCAAGGTCTTTAAAAGGTTTTCTATCATGGGCAGTAGGAGCTCGCTCTGGGTGAGCCCGTTTTCCACGGTGCAAAGCCCGAGCAGTCGCTCGTCGTCGGTAACGGCGGCGCTCGCCACCTTTGCCGCGCTGTCAAATGCAAGAACTATCATCGCCCGTCACCTCTATCGTCCTTTCCGTTTCACTTTGCGCGGTGCGCGAGATTGTCACCGTGATGGCGCCGCGCGGTATAAAATCGGCTATACGCTCGCTCCATTCCGCGAGAATGTAGGCGTCCTTTGCCAGATAGTCGTCGTAGGCGATGGAGAGAAGATCGTCCTCGCTCGCTATTCGGTACATATCGAAGTGGACAATTCGCGCCAGCCCGTTCGTGTATTCGTTGACTATCGCGTAGGTGGGGCTCCTGACGCCCGTTATCCCGAAGGCTCGCGCAAAACCGCGCACGAAGGCAGTCTTGCCGACGCCCATTTCGCCGCGCATCGCGATGAAGGCCTTTTTTGCGCCGCCTTCGATGAGCCTTCGCGCTAAGCTCTCGCCAGCGCGCTCCGTGTCCTCGGCGCATTTTGAAACGTAATTCATATCATTTACCCGTGCTTGATAATTTCCGTGAGATATTCGTCGGCGTGCTCACCGAGGGCGAAGCGCTTCGCCGCCTCGTATTCCGCGCGCCGCCTGTCGAGCTCGCCCTGCCCGAGCCCGTCGGTGCGGAGCGCTCGTATCAGGGTGTTCTTCGGCGTGTCGTCGGGGTCCGTCATTTCCAGAACGGCAACGTTGTATCCCGCCGCCCTGAGCCGCGCCGCGCGTAGACCGTCCGTTATCACCTCGCAAAGCTTGTTCTTCAAGTGCCCGTAGCGCGTGATGAAGTCGAGGGGCGCACAGTCGAGGTGTGCTTTTAAATTGCGGTGGCAGCACGGGGTTGAAAGAATGACCCCCGCGCGCGAGTCTATCGCCGCTTCGAGAACAACGTCGGTCGCCACGTCGCAGGCGTGTAGCGATATAACGAGGTCGGGGCGCACGTCGCGCGGCGTTTCACGTATATCGCCGCAAACGAAGCGCATTCCCGAAAAGCCGAGCTCTCCCGCCAGCGCCGCGCAGTGGCTTATAACGTCGCGCTTCAAATCCATCCCGAGCATTGAAACGCGCCGCCCCTTAACGCTCGTTAAGTAGTGATAAACGGCGAAGCTTAAATAGCTCTTGCCGCAACAGAGGTCGTATACGTTCAGCGTCCCCTCGGCGGGAAGGTGCGCGTAAATATCCTCAACGTGTTCGAGAAAGCGATTTATCTGCCTGAATTTGCCTTGCCTCTTGTCGTGAACTCTGCCGCTCTTGTCCGAAATGCCGAGCGCCGAGAGGAAGGGCTCGCTCCCCGAAAGCAGGCGGCTCTTCTCCTTGTCGAGTGCTTCTATCGCCGCCTCAAAGC
The DNA here is from genome assembly GCA_964434325.1 of uncultured Ruminococcus sp. Classification (GTDB taxonomy): domain Bacteria; phylum Bacillota; class Clostridia; order Oscillospirales; family CAG-272; genus UBA1740. The sequence continues at coordinate 58,378 of CAYSUO010000002.1, read as the reverse complement.
GCGGTCTTTCCTCCGAAAGCTTCCTAAGGAGCGCGTCGCCGCCGAGAAGCACCGTCGCTCCCTTCTTGGAGGTTTTAAGCTCCGCGTCTCCGAGCGCCGTTATGAGGTTGGCTTGTCGGTATTCCGCGGTCAGCTCTTGAAGTAGCTCCTTCGCGTCTCCGAGCGCCTTGTTCACCTGCCGCACGGTGTCGTCTATCGCGTATTCAAAGCTCAAAAGCTCCTTTTCTCCATTCCTGCAAAGTCGCGCGGTGACGCGCGCCGCAGTCTCCGAGCTCGGGCGGGAGAAAACGAGCTTTTTAAATTGCCCCTGCTCCGCCGCAAGGAGCGCCAGCTTGATGAATTTATTCGTCATCTTCGCTCTTTTTCCTGAAAGAGAATTTTCTCTCCGTCCTCGTCGATATCCTTTGCAAATTCCCCCTGTGGCACCAGACGATGAGAATGGCTAAAATTATCGTGGCGAGTGCGGCGAAGGCGGGTATGCCCCGCTCGGGGAAGAGAACGGCGAAATAGCCGTAGAGAACGACGGGGTAGAGTATCGCCACCGTGACGGAGCCGAGCGATATGTATTTGGAAACGGCGACGACGGCGATAAATATAACGAGCAGTATAAGGAAAACTATCGGGCTAAGCATAAGCGCCATCGCCGCCGTGGCAAGAACGCCCTTGCCGCCCTTGAATTTGTAGAAGCAGGGGAAAACGTGCCCGAGAACAACGAAGAGCCCCGCCACATAGCAAAGCCCGAGCCCGCCGCAGCTGACACCTGCAACGTAGCCGAAGCCGAAAAGCGTCCCCGCAAGGAAAACGGCGATGAAGGTCTTTAAAATATCGCCGAGCAGGGTTAACCCCGCCGCCCCCTTGCCGTAGGTCCTGAACATATTCGTCAGCCCCGCGTTGCCCGAGCCGTGGTTTCTTATATCGTCGCCGTAAAAGAGCTTTGAAAAAACTATGGAGGAATTTATGCTCCCGAGCAGGTACGAGGCGGCAATAACGAGCACCAGCGTGGCAATGACAAGCGGATAGTAGAAGCGCTCCGCGATTATCGGCGTCTCTCCCGAAAAAAGATATGAAAGCAAGCCGTCGTTTATATGAAACATAGATTATCCCTCTTAACTTTATTTATAAGTACATTATACAGCATTCGCCGTCCAAAGTCAAGGAATATCTTGCAAAAGCGGTGCGTCGGGTGTATAATATACCCAAGAGAAGGGAGAAGCCATGCAAAATATTGTAAAAGCTTTTTTCAAAGAAGAGGGAATAGAGTATTTTTCCGCCCTCGCATATTCCGATTGCCGTGAGACCGCGCCCGAGATAATGCGCCGCGAGAGCTTTGAGCCAAAAAGCGTGTTTATATTTCTCATTCCGTACTACGGCGGCGAAACGGTCAACCTCTCTCGCTATGCCGCCTCTCGCGACTATCATATATATATAAAGGACGTAACTTCGCGCCTCATCGCCCGCCTCGCGCGCGCCTTCCCCGAAAGCTCCTTCAAGGGCTATGGAGACCACTCTCCCATCGACGAGCGCTCCGCCGCCCTCGCGGCAGGGTTGGGCATTCTCGGCGATAATGGGCTCTTAATAAATGAAAAGTACGGCTCCTACGTTTTCATCGCCGATGTCGTTAGCGACGTTCCACCAGAACTCGCGGGCGCCGTCGCTCCTAAGCCGCTTCGCCGCTGCCTCGGGTGCGGGGCTTGTAAGCGCTCATGCCCGACGGGTATTCTCGGCGGAAGCGGCGGCGATTGCCTCTCCGCCATCACCCAGCGTAAGGGCGAGCTCGCCGAAGAAGAAAAGGCGCTTATGCGCCGCTATAACACCGTCTGGGGCTGTGACGAATGTCAGGCGCATTGCCCCTATAATAAAGACCCGCTCGAAACGCCCATCGCCTTTTTTCGCGAGGAGCGCATAGAGGAGCTGACGAGTGAAAAGCTTGCAGCTATGAGCGAGGAAGACTTTCGCTCCCGCGCCTTTGCTTGGCGCAAGCGCAAAACCGTCGAAAGGAATCTCGAAATCCTCGGCGTTTGATATAAATAGCTGTTATAAGCAGCGCGAAAAAATTTTTTGAGAATTTTTCAAAAACCTATTGACAAGTGACGCTTAATGAGATATAATATCATTAAGAAAACGCTTCCGAAAGGAGAAGCCGTGCAAAGCGAGCCCAAAAAGAGCGAGCGCAATACGCACCAGAAGCAAACGGTGCGCGAGGTATTCGCCTCCCTGCGCAATCATCCCACCGCCGAAATGGTCTGCGCCGAGGTCGCTCGCCGCGATCCGCGTATAGGCCGCGCCACGGTGTATAGGATTTTGAACGCCCTCGTCGAAAGCGGGCAGGCGATCAAGGTCCCCGTCTACGACGGAGCAGACCGCTTCGATATCACCGTCGTTCCGCACAGCCACGCCAAGTGTCGCCTATGCGGCGCGGTGGTGGACGTTGAAACGTGCGGCGCTCTCCCGCCACTTTGTGGGGATAGCGGTTTTCAAGCCGAGGGCGGAGCAGTCCTCTATTACGGCGTGTGCCGTGAATGCTCAAATAAACAAAAATAATAGGAATTAACGGAGGAATTAAAATGAAGTACGTATGTCAGGTTTGCGGTTATGTCCACGAGGGAGACGAGGCTCCCGAAAGATGCCCCCAGTGCAAGGCGCCCGCTTCCAAGTTCACGAAGCAGGAGGGAAGCATGAGCTGGGCGGCAGAGCACACCGTCGGTGTCGCGCGTGACGTTCGCGACGATATCAAGGAGGACCTTCGCGCCAATTTTATGGGCGAATGTACCGAGGTCGGTATGTATCTCGCCATGGCGCGCGTCGCTCATCGCGAGGGCTATCCCGAGATAGGTCTCTATTGGGAGAAGGCGGCTTTTGAGGAGGCGGAGCACGCGGCAAAGTTCGCCGAGCTTCTCGGCGAGGTGGTAACGGACTCCACCAAGAAAAACCTCGAAATGAGAGTCGAAGCCGAGAACGGCGCAACCGCGGGCAAGTGCGATCTCGCCAAGAGAGCCAAGGAGCTCGGGCTCGACGCCATTCACGATACCGTTCACGAAATGGCGCGTGACGAAGCACGCCACGGTAAGGCGTTTGCAGGGCTTCTCGCAAGGTATTTCAATAAATAATAAATAGCGTTCGCAAAAGAGGCTGTCGCAAATTGAATTTTTGAGATAGAATTATAGCGAAGAGACTGTCGCATTTAGGCAGAAAAAAACGAAAAACGGTAGAAGTAAAGAAGAATCTCTGCTTCTACCGTGTTTTTTTCGGGAAAATCAAGGTTAAAACCTACGATTTTCCCTGTTTTAATATTGAATTTTTAATGTGACGCCCTCTATACACAGCAGTCGTAATTCGTTAATGCGATGAGACAGCTTTTCACATTAACGCAGAAAAACTCAAAAATAAAGCTTAAAGCGTCACTTTTCTATCGTGTATTTGTATATCTCCGATTTTGAAACGCCCCTGTCTCTCGCAACCGCCTTGGCGGCTTCCTTCTTGTCGTAGCCCTCCGCCATATATTTTGCAATGTGCTCTTCAACCGAGAGGGAAAGAAGCTCGTCCCGCCTCGCGTCGCGTTCCGCCCCCGCCAAAACGATAACGAACTCTCCGCGCGGCTCGCGCTCTCCAAAAAGCTCCGTCGCTTCTCCCAGCGTCGTCCGCGTCGCCTCCTCGTTGAGCTTCGTCAGCTCCCGCAAAAGTGCTATCCGCCTGTCCGCGCCGAACACGTCGCGCATATCCGAAAGCGTCGCGCGGAGCTTGTGCGGTGCCTCGTAGAACACCATGGTGCGTCGCTCCTCCGCCAGCTCTTCGAGCGCGCGCCGCCGCTCGCCGCTCGCCGCGGGCAGAAAGCCCTCAAAGCAAAATCGCCTCGTCGGAAGCGCGGAGAGCGCAAGCGCGGAAACCGCGGCGCAAGCACCAGGGACCACGGTGACGGGTATCCCCCGCTCCGCGCAAAGCCGAACAAGATCCTCGCCTGGATCACTTATCGCGGGCATACCAGCGTCCGTTATCAGGGCGCAAGATTCTCCCGCCGCAAGGCGCGCCGCGATTCGCTCGCCGCTCGCCCGCTTGTTGTGCTCGTAGTAGCTAACAAGCTCTTTGCGTATTCCGTAGTGCGAGAGGAGCTTCATCGAATTTCTCGTGTCCTCGGCGGCAATGAAGCTCACCTCGGAAAGCACCTTGCGCGCCCTCTCCGTCATATCCGCAAGATTGCCGATGGGTGTCGCCACGAGATAGAGCGTCCCGCCTTCCGTCCTGTTCTTTTCTTCAAGGCTCATTTTTCTTCCTCCGCCGTGTGTCGTGGTTATGGGGCTTCGTCCTATCTCTTCTCGTATTTCGTCGGGAAGGAGCCCTTCTCCAAAACATAATTCATATCCCTCGTATAGTTGCGATGCTCCGCGTCCTCGTAGATGATGAAGGGGCGCGTCACCCGCATTCCGCACCTTCCTCCGCGCCGCCCCTCAACGAGCACAAGCGATGGCTCCGAGTAAACGTCCGCATGAACGAAGCTCGCGCGCTTCGGCTCTATCTCGGCGCGCCTCATCGCGGTGATGAGGTCTGTCAGCCTGTCGGGCCTGTAAACCGCATACACGTCGCCCCCGTATTTAACGCTTCGGCGCGCCGCCTCCATAAAATCGTTGATATCGCCCATGACCTCGTGGCGCGCCAAATTTTTTTTGAGCTCGCGGTTTTCCCGCCCCGAGCTCGCCTTCATATAGGGCGGATTGGTAAAAGCCATCTCGCGCTCTGAGAGAAGGCGCACGCGGCGAACGTCGCTGCATATCGTCTCCATTCGCCCGTCTAGGCCGTTGAGGCGCGCGTTCCTTTCGATGAGCTCCGCGTATTCCTCTTGAAGCTCAATGCATTCGCACCGACCAAGCTTCTCACGCGCCAAAAGCAAAAAGGAAACTATGCCCGTGCCGCCCCCCAGCTCAACGCCGCTTGCATAGCGCCCGCGCACGTAGGCGGCGAGGAGGAGCGCGTCCGTCCCAAAGGTCAGCCCGTCCGTCTTCTGTATGAGCCTCAGCGCGTCGTTCACCTCGTCTAAGCGCTCGTTTTCATATATATCCATTCGTTTTCCATTCGCAAAAGAGTGTTAAAAGAAAGGACCGAGCGGAAATTCCGCTCGGTCACGCTTCGTCGGCAAAGCCGCCGAGCTATGATTAGTCCTCAGAGGGAGCTCCAACGGGGCAAGCGTCTGCGCAGCTTCCGCAGCTAACGCACTCGTCTGCATTAATAACATACTTGCCGTCGCCCTCGGAGATGCAGCCAGTGGGGCAAGCATCTGCGCAAGCACCGCAAGAAATGCACTCGTCGCTAATCTTGTATGCCATGTTCGGATACCTCCATATTTATTGTATCGTGTATCTATTTTAACACATTCGTAGAAAAAATCAAGGGGTTTTTCAAAAAAAGTATCGCCGCGGTGTAAAAAGATAATCAGGCGTCGGCGTTTTGCTCGTCGGCCTCGTCCGTCTCTTTTCCTTTTTTCGTGCGTAAAACCTTGACCTCGGCGCACTTGTAGAGCTTTTCCGCATCCTTTTCGCGATCTTCGAGCCGCACCTTGACCTCCTCCGCCAAGGGGCGCGCTTCAATGACCGTGCCGTTCCCGTCCGCCGTCCGCACAAGAGTTCCCACGGAGGGCGTGCGTCGCCAAGCGTCCTCATAAGTCTCGTGCTCGTAGCGCAGGCAGCACATCAGCCGCCCACAAGCGCCCGATACCTTTGAGGAGTTGAGCGAAAAGTTCTGCTCCTTCGCCATCTTGATGGAGACCTGAACGAAGTCGCTGAGAAAGCCCGCACAGCAGAATTTCCTTCCGCATATTCCGAGCCCGCCCATCATCTTCGCCTCGTCGCGTATCCCTATCTGCCGAAGCTCAATGCGCGTCCTGAACGTTGAGGCGAGGTCCTTGACGAGCTCGCGGAAGTCCACGCGCGATTCGCAGGTGAAGTAGAATATCAGCTTCGAGTTGTCAAAGGTGTATTCAACGGCAACGAGGCTCATCTCCAAGCGGTGCTCTTTTATCTTCCTCTTGCAGATGAGCGCGGCTTCGAGCTCGCGCTCGTGATTTTTCGCGTCGCGCTTCAAGTCATCCGCGTTCGCGGCGCGCGTTATTGCCTTCAAGGGAGAAACGGTGTCCTTGACGGGTATCGTCTTGTTGGGGATCTTGACGGTGCCGAGCTCAACGCCGCGCGCCGTCTCAACGATTACCTTGTCGCCAAGCTTCAATTTGAATTTTGCGGGAGAAAAATAGTATATCTTTCCCGCCTCGCGGAAGCTTATGCCGACTATTTCGACGAGCGCTTCCTCTCCCCCCGCGGGGGAAAGCTCCTGCTCGCGTTTGTTGTTTTCAGCCATAGTGTATCCTTTCGTGTAGTCGCCCCGAGGGCGTTGTCTCCTGTCCTCTCTCGCTATATCAAGCGAATGCGCGCCCCGAGAGCCGCCAGCTCCGCGCCGACGTTCGCATTGCTCGCGTTGCTCGCCAGCGTCTCGTTGATAATGTTGGAAACGGCGATGAGCCGCTTCGCGCTTATCCTCTCGGAAAGCTCCGCCGCTCTTTTGGCGGAAGGGAAGAATATAAGCGGCGCGCGCCCGTCATATTTTATGACCAAAAGGTCGCGTAGCGCCGTAAGTATCTCTTCGAGCGCCTCGGTGAGCGCGCCGCGCTCCGTCGGAAGCTCCTTTTGAACGGCGTAAAACTCGCGGTACGGGGTGCTTTGCGCCAGCGCCGCCGCGAAGCGCTCCGTCAGCTCCCGCCTCTCGCGAACGAGCTCCGCCTCGCGCCCGTCGTCGAAGAGTTGCAAGGCTCGTCCTATGCGCCCGTCCGCAGTCAAAAGCATTCCGCGGAAGCTCTCCGCGTCGGCGGCTTCGGCTCTTCGCGCCGCCTCGCTTCGCTTCGTGACGGCGGCCGAAAGGCGCCCCGTGTCGAATTTCTCCATCGTCAAGGTCTGAACGCGGCTTTTAACGGTGGAAAGTATCTTGTCCGTTTCGTTCGCCAAAAGAATGATGATAACGCCGTCGGGCGGCTCCTCCAAGGTCTTTAAAAGTGCGTTCTGCCCCTGGGGCGTCAGTCGCTCCGCTTCTTCGATGATGTAGACGCGGTGCTCCGATTCCGTCGAGGTCAGTATCATATCCTCGTAGGCGGCGTGTATCTCCGCCACCCCGAGCGACATCTTTTTGGGCTCCCGCCGCACGTAGTGGATATCCGTGAAAAGCCCCGCCTCTATTCGGCGGCACGTGTTGCACGTGTGGCAGGGGAGCGAGTGCGCCTCGCTATGCCTGTTTTCGCAGTTTATCGCGGCGGAAAGCTCGCGGGCGAGCGTCCGCTTGCCTGAGCCCGCGGCGCCCGCGAAAAGCAGGGCGTGCGGAAGCGTCCCTTTCAGAACGGCGGCGCATAAGCGCTTCTTGTTATCGTCGTTGCCGACGAGCTTTGGGAAATAGTCTCTCATGCGCCCTCCCGCTAAAAATCTTATCACATATATATTCTATCACCTTTTTTTGCAAAAGTCAAGCGCGGCGTACCTCGCGCGAAAAGTTTATAATATCATTTGCAAGGTATTTGGTTGAATTTAAAAGAATTTAGCGTAAAATCTTGTATTCTTTTAAAAAATATGCTACAATAGTATAAAATAAACGTAAGCTTCACTACGAAAGGAAAAGCTATGGAAAAATTCTACGTTACGACTGCCATCGCCTACGCCTCGCGTAAGCCGCATTTCGGAAATACCTACGAGATAATTCTTGCGGACGCTTTCGCGAGATTTCAAAGAAGAATGGGTAAGGACGTTTTTCTTTGCACGGGGACGGATGAGCACGGGCAGAAGATAGAAAACCTCGCCGCCGAGGCGGGCGTGTCGCCGAAGCAGTACGTTGACGGTGTTGCAGGAGAGATACGCGCGATGTGGGATCTGCTCGGCGTTAAGTACGATCACTTTATCCGCACCACCGACGAGTATCACGAGGCGACCGTGCGCAAGATATTCCGCAAGTTCTACGAGCAGGGCGACATATATAAAGGACACTACGAGGGCTGGTATTGCACCCCGTGCGAGTCTTTCTTCACGGAAACTCAGGTAACGGACGGTAAGTGCCCTGATTGCGGCCGCCCCGTTTCCCGCGCTCGCGAGGAAGCCTACTTCTTCAAGATGAGCAACTATGTCGATCGCCTCATCAAGCATATCGAGGAGCACCCCGAGTTCATCGAGCCCGAAAGCCGCAAAAAGGAAATGGTGAATAATTTCCTCAAAGCGGGGCTCCAAGACCTTTGCGTCTCGCGCTCCTCGTTCAAATGGGGTATCCCCGTCGATTTTGACGAAAAGCACGTCGTCTACGTCTGGCTTGACGCGCTCGCCAATTATATCACCGCCATCGGCTATGACCCCGACCTCCCGCAGAGCGGGCAGTGCGAGCTCTTCAAGAAGAACTGGCCCTGTGACGTTCATATAATAGGCAAGGATATCCTCCGCTTCCACACCATCTATTGGCCCATCTTTCTGATGGCTCTCGGGCTTCCTCTCCCCAAAAAGATATTCGGGCACCCGTGGTTTAATTTCGCCAACGATAAAATGTCGAAGTCGAAGGGCAACGTCGTCTATGCCGACGAACTCGCCGAAACCTTCGGCGTTGACGGCGTGCGCTACTACGCCCTCGCGGAAATGCCCTATAATGCCGACGGCTCCATAACGCACGAAGGCGTCGTCGCCCGCTATAATACCGACCTCGCCAATAATCTCGGCAACCTCGTCAGCCGCACCCACGCAATGACCGTCAAGTACTTCGGCGGCATCGTTCCCGCGGCGGGCGAGCCCACCGCGCTTGATCACGACCTTCGTTCAAGCGTCGCCGCCGCCGTTAAAAATTCAACGCGCCTCATGTCGGAGCTCCGCGTCGCCGACTCTCTCTCCGAGATATTCTCCATGCTCCGCCGCGCAAATAAGTATATAGATGAAACGACACCGTGGATATTGGCAAAGAGCGAGGAGGATAAGTCGCGCCTCGGCACGGTGCTCTATAACCTGCTTGAAACAATACGTGTCGCGGCAGTCCTCTTGGCGCCCTATATCCCCGCAACGGCGGATGGTATCTTCTCCCAGCTGGGAACGGATAGGACGGAGATGAATAGCGTCGAGAGCTTCGGCGCGCTCGTATCGGGCAAGCCCCTCGGCGAGGCGTTCACCCTCTTCGCGCGAGTCGATGAAAAGAAGTACCTCGAAGAGGTGGAGGCGCGTCGCCTCGCCGCCGAAGCGGCGAACGAGAGTATTCCCGAGCCTGAGCACGAGGCGGAGATAGGTATTGACGGCTTTTCCGCCGTCGAGCTTCGCGTCGCCGAAATCCTTGAATGTGAGCCCGTCCCCAAGGCGAAAAAGCTCCTTCGCCTCATCGTCGATATGGGCTACGAGAAGCGGCAGATCGTTTCGGGCATTGCAAAATTCTATAAGCCCGAGGAGCTTATCGGCAAAAAGGTCGCCGTCGTCGCCAATTTGAAGCCTGCCAAGCTCTGCGGCGTCGAAAGCCGCGGCATGCTGCTCGCCTCGGGAGAGGACGAGGTCAAGGTCATCTTCCTTGATAAGGACGCGAAAAACGGAGATAGAATACACTAATGCGTTACTTTGATTCTCACGCGCACTATTACGACGCGCGCTTTTCAGAGCTTAACGGGGGTGTCGATGAGCTCATCGGCACCCTTCTTGCGGAAAGCGTTTCGGGTATCGTCAACGTCGGGACGTCCCCCGCTACCTCGCGCCTCGCCATAGCTCAGGCGGCGCGCTTTGAAAATATGTATACCGCCATCGGCATTCACCCGAGCGATTGCCAGGAGCTCTCCGAGCCCCTTTCGGTCGCCATCGCCGATATCGAGGCTCTCGCCACCTCGCCCGCCTCCAAGTGCGTAGCAATAGGAGAAATCGGGCTCGATTATCATTATCCCGATACGGACCGTGAGCTCCAGCTCCGCTATTTTGAGGAGCAGCTGCTTTTGGCGAAGCGCCTCGGGCTACCCGTCTCCATTCACGATAGAGACGCCCACGGTGACGTTATGGACGTTTTGCGCCGCCACCGCGGTGTGCGCGGCGTTATGCACAGCTTTTCGGGTAGCGCCGAAATGGCGCGCGAGCTCGTCGAGATGGGCTTTATGATATCCTTTTCGGGAACGCTCACCTTTAAAAACGCTCGCCGCCCCAAGGAAGCGCTCGCCGCAGTGCCGCACGAGCATATACTCATCGAAACGGACTGCCCCTACCTCGCCCCACATCCTGAGCGCGGAACGCTTAACCATTCGGGCAAGCTCCGCTTGACGAATGCGGCGCTCGCGGAGGCTATCGGTATCTCCGAGGAGGAGGCGGCACGGCTCACGGAGGAAAACGCGAGGAGGCTTTTCGGAATATGAATAAGTCAACGTGTATCACCTACGTCGTCGGTGACGGGCTCTACGTAAATCTGACGAACGCCTGCTCAAATCAATGCGAGTTTTGTATAAGGAATAACGGCGACGGAGCTTACGGCTCCGATAGCCTGTGGCTGAAAGAGGAGCCGAGCGAGGAGGCCGCCCTTGCGGATATCTTCTCCCATGACTTCGGGAAATATTCCGAGCTCGTCTTTTGCGGCTACGGTGAGCCGAGCTATCGCTTAGCTGCCGCCGCCCGTATCGCGCGCGCCGTCAAGGAGCGTCACCCCGATATGCGGATAAGGATAAATACGAACGGTCAGTCCGATCTCATTCTCGGCTGTGATACGAGCGCTATGTATGAGGGCGCCTTCGACGTCGTTTCGGTCAGCCTGAACGCGCCGAACGCGGCGAGGTACGACGCGATCTGTCACTCCGTCTTTGGTGCTTCGGCGTTCGACGCGATCATTGCCTTCGTCGAGCGCGTTAAAAAATGCGTCCCCGAAACGGTGCTCACCGTCGTTGGCGATTTTTTGACAGACCGCGAGAGGGAGGAGTGCAAGCTCCTCGCAGGGCGCCTCGGCGTTCCGCTCCGCGTAAGAAGCTATATCGGTCCGTAGCCGTCATAGCGCCCCTTCGCGCACATAGGTGCGCGTCGCGGTGCAGTGAAAGCTCGTGTAATACATTAAATAGTGTATCCTCGGTGTGCGCATTATGTCGAAACTCACGCCCGCATAGCCAAGCTCGCCTATCAGCTCGAGCTTGGCTTTTATATTGTCGGGAGCTTCAAAGGAAACAACATCGCCCTCGCTCCTCTTAAAGCTTTGTAAAAGCGTCGCAGCATCATAGCTCATTTCGCCGCCGCATGTCGCGCGATGGACCTCCGTGAGGCTTACGGGTGTGCCGCCCGCATAAGCGAGAGAGGGGAGCTCCACGGCGGTCCTCTCGCGCGGCGCGCCGTAGCTCGTCAAAAGGCGCCGCTCTCCCGCGTCGAAGCTCGGCGGAGCTTCACGATGGCATTTTTCGTATTGAAGCAAGGTAAGATCGGCGAAGCGCGCCGCCGCCTCGTAGGCTCTTCCGTTCCCGTCCGCTTCGACCGCAAGGAAAAGCCCGTTCGCGTCGAGCTCTTTTTTTAATGCTTCGAGGAAGCGGGAAAAGCTCGCGGGAGCCTCGGCGGCGCGGTAAGCCGCCAGCGTGAGCCCTCCCGCGCCCTCGCTCTTTGCAAGCTCCGAAAGCTCTTTGCAAAGCCCGTCGCCGCCCGCCAAAAGCTCGTCGGCGCTCTCGTGCGTCAAAATTCTTATAAGAGTCACCCTTCCCGCGCTTCGTGCAAGCTCCATCTCGCGCCCAAGGTCGGCGAAGCGCACCGTCCTCCCTCCTTCGCGTCTGTACGCCGAGAAGCTGACGTAGTCGAGGTAGGGAAGCGCCTCGCGGAGCTTATCCCGTCCGCAGCCCTTGTAGAAGCTGCCTATCGCTATCGCTGAGCCGAAGCGCGGAGCGTCGAATTTTATCGCCAGCTCGTAGTCGCGAGGAATCCGCGCACCGCTCGCGAGTCGGGGATTGGCGGATATAATGGCGGCAGGCGTTGTTCCGAAGCGGCGCGCAAGCGCTTCAAGCTCGTTGCCGCCTCGCGCCCTGTACGTCCTCGTTGGAAACAGCACCGCGAGCCGTCGCCTCGTGCATAACGGCTCGTTTTGCCTAAGCTCGTTGTATTCGCTAAGTTTTTCGGGAGACGTTCCGTAGAGGTGCGCAATGCTCCAAGCGGTCTCCCCTTTTGTAACGTTATGTATCAGCATAGCTCTCCTTCCGTGCCTTCGTTCATTGTATTCTGCTTTTGTTGAAGCTTTTTCGCAGTCTTAGTTCATTGTGTTCTGTTATTTGGCAAAGATTTTCGTGCTTTTTAGTTCATTGTATTCTGTTATTTGTGGAAGCTTTTCGTTCTCTTAATTCATTGTGCTTTGCTGTTTGGCAAAGCTTTTTCGCGTTCTTCATTCATTGTATTTTATTCTTTGCCAAAGCTTTTTGTCCCGAAGCTTTTCCTTTGGTATATTTGTATTTGTTTTTTACGTATCTTTTTTATATAAATGCAAATAATAATTGTGCGATATGTAGCGAAAAACGGTAAAAAACAAAGAATTATTCCGTCGCGGAGTCGATTTTTCGGTGCGATGCGCTCGCAAAGCACTCATCACTTGACTCTTGTCAGATTAGGACGACAAAAAGGAAAAAGAAAATGAAAGGAAATGTTGATAAATGGTAGAAATCAAAGAAATTTGCTCCATCGAGGTGCTTGATTCTCGCGGCGCTCCGACTGTCTCCTGCCGCGTCACGCTGTCGAACGGAGCGCAGGGCTTTGCCAGCGCCCCGTCGGGTGCCTCGCGTGGGAAGAACGAAGCTTTTGAAAAGCGAGACGGGGCGGGGGAGCGCTATTTTGGACGAGGCGTTTTGGGGGCGGTGGCGGCGGTCAATGAAATAATAGCTCCCGCTCTCGTCGGAATGAGCGCCTTCGATCAGGAGGAGGCCGACGAGGTGATGCTCGCCTTGGACGGAACGTACAATAAATCGGCGCTCGGTGCGAACGCTATCCTCGCCGTCTCCTTGGCGCTTGCTCGCGCCGCCGCGGAAGCGCTCCGCATTCCCCTCTATCGCTATCTCGGCGGCGCCCTCGTCAACTCTCTGCCCGTCCCGATGATGAATGTACTGAACGGCGGTGCGCACGCGGGCAATAATCTTGATATTCAGGAGTTTATGATAGTTCCCGTCGGTGCCTCCTCTTTTTCCGAGGCGGTGCGTGCCTGTGCCGAGATATATCATACTCTCGGCGCCATTCTGGCGGCAAACGGGTATTCGCGCGCCGTGGGCGACGAAGGCGGCTATGCCCCGAGCCTCGCGTCGGACGAGGAGGCGATAGAGCTTTTGGTGCGTGCGATAGGCGACAGCGGCTACGCGGCTGGGCGCGACGTTTCGATAGCCTTGGATGCCGCCGCCTCCGAATGGTATTCGGGCGGTGCCTATCACCTGCCTAAGCGCGGAATTTCAAAAACGTCGGACGAGCTCGTCGAGTATTTCGCGGCGCTCTCCGAGCGCTATCCCCTCGTGAGCATCGAGGATCCCGTCGCCGATGACGACGTCTACGGCTGGGAGCGGATCGGCGCGCGCCTTGCGGCGAGAAAGGTCACTCTGGTGGGAGACGACGTGTTCGTAACAAATGCGGAGCGTATACGTCGCGGCGCGGAGCAGGGAATTGCAAACGCGGTCCTCATCAAGCCCAATCAGATAGGCAGCTTGACGGAGACTTTCGAGGCGGTGAGCCTCGCGCGCGGCGTCGGCTATCGCACCGTGATGTCGCACCGAAGCGGCGAAACGGAGGATAGCTTTATCGCCGATCTCGCCGTTGCGCTTTCCTGCCCCTTCGTCAAAATGGGAGCGCCCGCCCGCGGCGAGCGTACCGCGAAGTATAATCGTTTGCTCCAAATCGAGAGCGAGCTGTTTTCTCCCCGCTTCGGAGTATAGCCGTTCGCGCGATAAAGCATCTTAAACGGAGACCTCTCGCTCGGGTCTCCGTTTTCTGTATTTTCTTCGCGCTTTTCTCTTGCAAATCCGCGCGTGTTATGTTATACTTATAGCAAAGACATGTTTTAATAAATATTTATGCCGCAGAGGCGGCGGAATGGAGACTATATGAAGATAAAAGACGGATTCGTTCTCGAAAGCGTCGGCGGCTCTTTTTTGGCGGTCGCCGTAGGAGAGCGCACGAAAATCTTTTCGGGGCTCGTGCGTATGAACGCCACGGGCGCCTTCTTCTGGGAGCTCGCCAAGGATAAGGACGTCAGCGCCGAGGAGCTCGTTCTCGCCGCAATGAAGGAGTACGACGCACCGCGCGAGGTCATCGTGCGCGACGTCGAGGCGTTCCGCGAAAAACTTCTCGCGGCTGGGATACTTGAAGAATGACGGATAGCGTGAGTGAGCCCGTCATCGAGTCCGAGCTCCGCCGCCACGGAGTTTACGCCACGTGCGCCGTCGGAAACAGTATGCGCCCCATGCTGGGCAACAGGCGCGACGTGGTGATAATCGTGCCGCCGAGTGCGCCGCCGAAGAAGTACGACGTCGTCCTCTATCGTGACCGTGAGCGCTACGTTTTGCACCGCGTCGTCGCGGTTAAGAGCACCGAGTACATAATGCGCGGCGACAACACCTATTTTCGTGAGCACGTCGCCCCCACGCAGATAATAGGCGTTTTGGCGTCGTTTGACAGGAAGGGAAAACGCTTCGAGGCGAGCTCCCGCCGCTTAGCGGTGTACGCTCGCGTCTGGACGTTTATCTACCCCGTGCGCTTCGCCCTCCATTCCGTGGCGAGCTTTTTTCGCCGCGCCTATGTAAAAATATTTCGGAGAAAGAAAAAACATGACGTATAAGGAACAAATAGCCGCCGCACGTTATATCGCCAAGGCCTTTCAGGCGCTTTCCGAGGGGACGGCGGCTCCCGAAAAGCCCGCCGAGCTCCCGTGGCACGCCGTCGCCGCCGTCGCCAAGGCACATTCTCTCTCGGCTCTCGTGTTCTTCGCGCTCAAAGAGCGCCTTCGCGAGGAGCTGACCGAGGAGCAGTTTTTCGGCTGGCGTCGCACGGCGGAGGTGTTGAACGCCAAGCACCTGTCTCAGTGCGCCGAGTTTGCAAGGCTCTCCGCCCTCTTCGAGGAAAACGAAATACTCTATCTCCCCATGAAGGGCTTCCTCTTAAAGGAGCTCTATCCCCGCCCCGAGCTTCGCGAGATGACAGATATCGATATCTACGTCGAGCCCGAAAGCATCGAGGCGGCGCTACGCCTCGCCGAGAACGCGGGCTATACCCGTGCGTCTAAAAACGAGGTGCACCACGTGCTGAAAAAGCCGCCCTTCATCGAGCTCGAGCTGCACGAGGCGCTCTATCACGGCGCGCCCCCGCTCCCGCTTCGCGGCTGTGAGCGCGCCGCGGGGTACGCTTTTCGTTGCCTCCTCCCCCGCGACGAGCTCTTCGTCTTTCTCCTTCGCCACGCCGAGAAGCACTATTCGAGCGGCGGGTGCGGCATGAGAACGGTGTTCGACCTCTACCTCTTCGCGAAAAAGTACGGCGCGTCGTTTTCGTCGAAGGAGTTCGCCGATTTGCTCCGCCGCAAGGGGCTTTCCGATATCTACGAGCGGCTAACCGCCCTGCAAAGCGTCTGGTTTGCGGGCGGCGAGGCAGACGAGAGCACCGTCGATTTTGAGCTCTACCTCGTCAGCGGCGGCACGTACGGCACTCTCGATAACAGCGTTCGCCTACATTCCAAGGGCGGGCGCCTGAAATTCGTTTTCCATCGCATCTTTCCCCCTTATTCCCACATGCGGCGCGCCTTCCCCGTGTTAAAAAAATGCCCCATTCTTCTCCCCTTCCTCTACGTTTGGAGAATAGTGCGAAGTGCCTTCAACGGCAGAGCCGCCGCCAACGCGCGCTCCCTCGGCAGGCGCGGCGGCACGGAGCGGGAAATCGCCGAGTACAAAAACACCGAGTTAAATCAATGACGCGTTTTGTTTACATAGCGCTTTTGCTTCGGCAGTACGTGCCGTCGCCGCAAGTGCAAGCGAGCAAATGGTAGAAAGGATATCAATATGAACTACAAAGATAGATTTATCGATATATACAAGGGGCTCATCACGCGCGAGGGCTCGGGAGAGTTGCTTGAATTTTTGCTCTCGCCCGCGTCCGATTTTTTCACGGCGCCCGCCTCCTCGCGCTTCCATTCCTCCTTCGAGGGCGGGCTTTGCGAGCATTCCGTCAACGTCTACGAGTGCCTTCATAGCTATCTCTGTACCCAGCGCGCTCGCGAGACCTTCGGCTTCGCCTATTCGGAGGAAACCATCGCCATCGTCGCCCTCCTCCACGACCTCTGTAAGGTCAACGTCTACAAGAAGGGCTTCCGCAACGTCAAGGACGAAAAGGGCGTTTGGCAGCGCGTCGAAACCTACGAGTACGACGATAAGCTCCCCTACGGGCACGGCGAAAAAAGCGTCTACATGATAACGGGCTACATGAAGCTTTCGCGCGAGGAAGCCTTTGCAATACGCTATCACATGGGCTATTCCTCAACCGAGGACGCGCGCAACGTCTCCGCCGCCTTCGAGATGTTCCCCTTGGCATTCGCCCTTTCAACGGCGGATAGTGAGGCGACGTATTTTTTGGAGGGCAAGAAGCGCGAGGCTGGCAATTCGTAAGCCCCGTAAATTTCTCGCACAACGCTTAGCAAAGATTTTTGTATAAACAAAAGCGCCTGTCGCATTTATCAAAGTCAAACGAAAACGGTAGAAGTGAAGAAATATCTCTGCTTCTGCCGTTTTTGTGTGAAAATCAAGCGAACTTCAAAGTCGCTTCGCACTAAGAATACGAAATTTTTGACGAAAAACTTAAATTCGCCCCGCTTATCTGTATTCTCAATGTCTCGCACCTTAAAAAGCTTGTTATATTAAGCCCAAATGAGACGCCCTTTTCGCATAGTCAAGGCTTCATTTTTGAATAATTCTGACGGGCGACAGCTTTTTTTGCGTTTTACTTGCTTTTTTTCAAAAAAAGTAGTATAATAAGTCATAATGTGATATTGTTTGCATTTATCGCGCTACGCGCAATAAAAACAAAGGAAAAGCCAATGACTCATATTGCAATTCTCGGCTACGGCGTCGTCGGTCACGGCGTCGCCGAGCTCGTCGCTCAAAATTCAAGCGAGATCGCCGCCCTTGGCGGCGACGCGCTCAACGTGAAATACGTTCTCGATCTTAAAGATTTTTCGGGCGATCCCATGGAGAGCCGCGTGGTTCACGATTTTTTCGTCATTCTCGCGGATAGCTCCGTCTCCTGCGTCGTCGAGCTCATGGGCGGCTCGCACCCCGCCTACGAATACACCGTGGCGGCGCTCCGCGCAGGGAAGCACGTGGTGAGCTCCAACAAGGAGGTCGTCTCCCGCTTCGGCGATGAATTTTTGCGGCTCGCGGCGGAAAACGGCGTGACCTATCGCTTCGAGGCGGCGGTTGGCGGCGGTATCCCCGTCATTTCTCCCCTGATAAGCTTCATAAAGCAAAACAAGCTCTCCGAGGTGCGCGGTATCTTGAACGGAACGAGCAACTACATTTTAACGCGCATGTTCAAGTTCGGCGATAGCTTCGCGTCCGCGCTCGAAGGCGCCCAGGCGAAGGGCTACGCGGAAAAGGACCCCGCCGCCGACGTTCAGGGGCTTGACGCGGCGCGCAAAATATGCATTTTGGCGGCGATAGCAACGGGCGCGCTCATTCCGCCCGAGGAAATTCACACCGAGGGTATCACAGCCGTTCGCCCCCAAGACGTAGAGGCATTGGAGCGCTTCGGCTTCGTCGTCAAGCTCGTGGCGCGTTGCATTGTGAAAAATGACGAGGCGGCCCACGTTTTCGTCGCCCCCTTCGCGATACGCGAGACGGAGCCGCTTGCAGGCGTTTTCGGCGTCTATAACGCGGTGGAGATACTCGCCGAGCCCCTCGGCAACGTTATGCTGTATGGCAGAGGCGCTGGCGCGGGTGCAACCGCTTCCGCCGTCATTGGTGACGTGGTGCAGATAATGCGCACGGGTGTGCACTATGCCGCACCCAGCTTCAATAGGGGCTCCGAGGCGCGGAGCTTCGAGAGCTTTGCCTCGGAAAACTATATCGCCCTTCCCGCGGGAAGCGAGGCGGAAGCCTCGGCGGCGTTCGGCGCCGTGAAATTCATCGCAAGCGCCGACTGTGCCTTCGTGACGGAGGAGCTTACCGAGAGCGCCGTTTCCGCGCGGCTCGCTGAGCTCGCGGCTCGCGGCATAGCTCCCCTTTCCCGCATTCGCCTTTTGAAATGAGTCCCCCCTTCTCCGACAGCGCCAAAAGCCTGTCGGAGTTTTTTATAACCGCGGAAAGCGAAAAGAGGCACATAATAAAGAGCAAAACGTCGGAGAGCTCTATGAGCAGCCGCGAGGGCGATAGCGCCCCCACGAAAACGGAGAGCACGAAGACCGCGGTAAAGCCTCGCGTTTTGCCGCTGCCCGTCAAAAATTCAAGTGAGAGAGCTCCGTAGTAGTACCAACATATCACCGTGGAAAAAGCGAAGGCGCTAATGCAGAAGCAGAGAACAGGCTCGGCGAAGCCGCCCGCCGAGGATAGCGCGGCGCGTATCAGCTCCATGCCCGTCGAGTATTCGGCGGGGCGGGGAACAGCACACAAAACGGCGAGAGCCGTCAGCATACAGAGCACCACCGTGTCCGCGATGACCTCGCAGGCGGCGGAAAGCCCCACCTCGGCGGCGCTTTCGGACGAGCTTCGCGCTTGCGCCATGGCCGAGGTCCCCGCCCCCGCCTCGTTGGAGAGCAAGCCGCGGCAAAAGCCCTCGCGTATCGCGCCGAGCGCGGTATAAGTTCCAACGCCTCCCGCGACGGCTCTCGTTTTAAATGCGGAGCGGAATATATCGGCGATGACCATGCCGAGGCGATCCGCGTGCAGCACTATGACGAAAACGGTGAGAAAAACGTAGGCAACGCTCGCGGCGGGAACGGCGATGGCGGTAACGCGCTCTATCTTTTTCGCCCCGCCGATAACGGCTGGGATAACGAGCAGAGCAAAAATCATGGCGAAGCCAAGCCGCACTCCCGCTCTTTCCGCTCCCAGGCTCTCAACGGCGGCGCGCGACTGTAACGCGCTCCCCATCGTCAGCGCGAGTAAAAGGCAGAAGAGGGCATAGCCGTAGCTTAAAAGCCGTGCCCTCCCGCGAAAGCTCTTTCGTATAACGTACATCATTCCGCCGCGCTCTCCTTCGCGCATATCTGCCGCCACTGCGGATTCCGCAAATTTCAGCACCGCCGAAAATGCGGCGGAGACCAAAAGCCAAAACACGCTCCCCGCCCCGCCAACGATGATGCCGAAGCCGACGCCGACCACGTTGCCAACGCCGAGCGTCCCCGCCAGCGAGAGCAGGAGCGCACGCGGTGCGCCCTCGCGCGAAAGCGAACGCCCGAGGGTGCGCGCCGTCCTTATCGGGTGCCGAAAGAAAAAGAATTTAAGCTTGAAAAGCAAAAAAATTCCCGCCGCCGCCATCGTCGGCGGGAGAAGCGATAGAAGTTTCATCGTGTCCCCCACAAAAAAGTGCTCATAGCAAGATATGCTTTGAGCACCTTTTTAATTCTTTATAGGGTGTAGAGGATTCCCGCCGCGCGGGCGACTACATCGTAAACGCGCATCACCCGCTCCGTGAGCTCCAAAAGCTCCGCGCGCCGCCCTCGGTCGTGTACCGTGTCGCAAAAACCGTCAATTTCGGCGCGCATATTGTTCTCCTCGGGCTCGTAGCTCGCAAGCTCCCTTCCGCCTATCTCTATCGAAAGAAAGCGTGGCGAGTTTATCTTCCCAAAGCGTATCGTTCCGTTTTCCCCCTCGATGAACGAAACGTTTTTTCCCTCGGCTATCTTGGAGTAACGTATCTCGGCGTCAAAGCTCGAGTAGGAGAGAACGAGCTCACCCTCCGCCTCAAAGCCGTTGTGTAAAAAGCGCGAGCGCGCCGAAAGTTCCGTCGGCTCTCCAAAAAGCCTAACGCAGAGGTGCAAGGGATATATGCCGATGTCGGAGAGAGCCGAGTTCTTCAAGGTGGGGTTAAAGGCGTTCATAACGTTGCCCGAAAGAAATGCGTCGTAGCGCGAGGAGTACTGCCTAAATTCAAAGTAGGCGCGCCTTATCTTCCCGAGCCGCGGGAGCGCTTGCGCCACCGCGGCGAACGCGGGATCGAAGTCGGAGCGCATGGCTTCGATAAGCGCGCAGTCTGCGCGTTCGGCGGTTTCCGTCATCTCGCAAAGCTCGCGCGAGTTCAAAGCGATGGTCTTTTCGCATAAAACGTGCCGCCCCGCCTTCAAGGCGGCAATGGAGAGCTCGCGGTGCATAAAGGTGGGAGACGCAATGTAAACGGCGTCGATATCCCCGTCGCGAAGCAGCTCAGCATAGTCCGTGTAGACCCGCGGAATATTGTGCTTTTTCGCGAACTCCGCGCCCCTCGCGGCAGTCCGCGAGTATATCGCAACGGCACTCGCGCGCTCCGTGTGCGCCAAAGCGTCGCAAAAGCTGTCGCTGATGAAGTTCGTTCCCGTTATCGCGAAGCGTAGCGCTCTCATCTTGCGAAAAACGTTATGAGCCTGTAAACGAGATAGCCGACCGCGGCTATAACGGCGGCAATGCAGATGATGTTGACAACTTTGTCAACTTTTTTCGCGGTCTCGGCCTCCGCCTCGTCGCGCGCTCGGTCCTCCTCGCTCTCTTTGAGCTCGTCGGGAACGTCGTCGAGCTCTTCCTCCGCGGCATCGCTCTCAAAGTCGTAGTCGCCGCTTTCGATGAGCTCCGCGCGCTCGCGCGCCCCGCTGATTATGTTGTCCACGGTGTCAAGAACGAGCTTGTCAGAATTGTTTTCGCGAACGAGCTTTGCGCCTATCCGTTCTATCGCTTCGGATATTGCTTTCGGCTCGTGCGAGAGCGTCGCCTCGTCGAGATCCCTCTCGCAGTCCTCGCATAAATATTTCGGGTTGCCGAGCGCCGTCATGGTCAGAACGGCGGGCTCGTCCTTTTCAAATTCCTTGCGGCATAATGCGCACGTTTTCATAAGCTTTCCTTTCGCGTTGCCTGTCGGCTATTTCTTCTTTTCGGGGCGAAGCGCCGCGCGTACTTCGGCGATGTATTCCTCGCGTAAGAGCCTCTGCTCCTCGCGCTCCGCTTCGCTGAGCTCGCGCACCCTCATCGCGCGCCCGAGCTCGTTTATTCTGTCTATCTTATGCTTTTCCATGTCCTGCTCCGTATAGCTTCGCAAGCCCGCCCTCGGAGGTCTCGCGATAGCGATGCGACATATCCTTTCCCGTTTCGTACATGGTGCGTATCACCATATCCAGCGAGATTTTGCGCGAGCCCGAAAGAAAGTTGGCGAGGCTCATCGCGTTTATCGCCCTCATTGCCGCAACGGCGTTTCGCTCTATGCAGGGGATTTGAACGAGCCCGCAGATGGGGTCGCAGGTGAGCCCGAGATGATGCTCAAAGGCGATCTCGGCGGCATATTCTATCTGGTCTATCCCCATCTCAAAGAGCTCCGCCAGGGCGGCGGACGCCATGGAGCAGGCAGTCCCTATCTCGGCTTGGCAGCCACATTCCGCCCCGCTTATCGAAGCGTTGGTCTTGACGAGCGTTCCTATCAGCCCCGCCACGGCGAGCGCGCGATATATGTCGCGGTCTCCAAAGCCGTGCTTCTCCTGCATATATTTTAAAACCGAAGGAAGAACGGCGCAAGCGCCGCAGGTGGGCGCGGTAACTATGGTGCCGTTGTCCGCGTTCTGCTCGCTGACGGCGTAGGCGTAGGCGCAAACAAGGCGATTCTCCCGCGTAACGGGGCTCTCGTCTATGTGCCGCTTGTTGTAGAGCTGTTGTGCCTTCCTCTCAACCTCGAGCCCTCCTGGCAATATTCCCGCCGAGGTCAGCCCCTCGTGGATCGAGTTCTTCATCGCCTGCCAGACTTGTTCGAGAAATTCGTATATCCCTTCTCCTTCGCGGGCGATAACGAAGTCGGAAAGGCGTATCCCTTCCTTCTTGCAAAGCGTCGCGATTTCGGCAAAGCTATTCTCCGTGTAAACCTCGTCGGCTCCGTCGTCCTCGCGCCCCACAATGCGTATGTCGCCGCCGCCCACGCTGAGAACGCGCATTGCCGCGCCTCGCTCTCCGTTCGCTATGGCGAAAATATCCATCGTGTTCTCGTGCGGCAAGCCCTCGTTTGTCCCGTTGAAGATGATGTTAACGGGCTTCCCGCGGCACATGCTCTCTATCGCAACGTCCGTGCCGTGCCCGCGCCCCGTGTCGGCAAGCGACCCGTAGAGCACCACTTCGTAGCTGTCGACATTCGGGTTTTCCTGAACGAAAATGCCCATCGCCTTCGCGGGACCCATCGTGTGTGAGCTTGAAGGTCCCTTTCCTATCTTGTAGATATCCTTTATGGATTTCATAGCGTTGCCGCTCCTTTCGCGGTGAAAGCATTCGCTTCGCGTAATAACGCAAGCGACGAAATTTTTGTGCCTCCCATCGAGGCACTGAATGCTCGCGCTCCGAGGTGCGCAAAATGAGAAAGCTCCCTCGGCGCATACCATATAAGATTTTAGCATAAAACTTTAAAATATTCAAGCCCTTGCGCCAAAAAGTCGCAGCTGTGCAAGGTTTATAATATTATTTGCAAGGTGTTTTGTTAAATTTCTACTGTTGTAGCCGTCGCTCAAAGCATTTTGCTTGAAGTTTTATTTATTTTCTATTTACTTTGACGATAAAATGTGATAAAATAAATGCTTGAAAGGATGCGGCTATGCAGGATAGAAACTTCGTTTTAAAAAGCTCATATAAGCCGACGGGCGATCAGCCCGAGGCGATCGAGGCGCTTGTTCGCGGCATTGAGGCTGGCGAAAGGGCGCAGACGCTCGTTGGAGTTACGGGCTCGGGAAAAACGTTCACGATGGCAAACGTTATCGCGCGCCTCGGGCGCCCCGCCCTCGTCCTCGCACATAATAAAACGCTTGCCGCCCAGCTATGCACGGAGCTGCGCGAGTTTTTCCCAGAGAACGCAGTCGAATACTTCGTCTCCTATTACGACTATTATCAGCCCGAGGCGTATATCCCTGGGAAGGATATGTATATAGAAAAGGACGCGATGATAAACGACGAGATAGATATGCTCCGCCATAGCGCCACCTCGGCGCTCTTCGAGCGGCGCGACGTTATCATCGTCGCCTCTGTCTCGTGTATCTATTCCCTCGGCGATCCCGCCGAATATAGCGAGCTCCTTGTCGCGGTGCGCCCCGATATGGATATGTCGCGCGACGAGCTCGTCAGGCGCCTCGTCTCCATAAGCTATGAGCGCAACGATATAAATTTTGCACGTAATAAATTCAGAGTGCGCGGTGACGTCGTCGAGATTTTTCCCGCCTCGGGAAAGGATTTTGCGATACGCGTCGAGTTCTTCGGCGACATTATCGATCGAGTCTCTAAGATCAACGTCGTGACGGGCGAGGTAACGGAACGGCTCTCCTATGCCGCCATATTCCCCGCAACGCATTACGCGGTCTCCGACGAGAGGCGGGAGGAGGCGCTGTTGCAGATAGAGGAGGAAATGCTCGCGCGCGTCGAGTTCTTCAAGTCGCAGGGCAAGCTCATAGAAGCACAGAGGATAGAGGAGCGCACGAGGTACGACCTTGAAATGCTCCGCGAGGTGGGCTTCTGCTCGGGCGTCGAAAACTATTCCCGCGTCCTCTCGGGGCGCGAGGAGGGCTCAACGCCGTATACGCTCCTTGATTATTTCCCGCGCGATTTTATCACGTTTATCGACGAGTCGCACGTGACGCTTCCGCAGGTGCGCGGTATGAGCGGCGGAGACTATGCGCGGAAGAAGAATCTCGTCGAGTTTGGCTTTCGTCTGCCGTCCGCCTTCGATAATCGCCCCCTCTTTTTCGATGAGTTTGAGTCAAAGCTCGGGCAGGTGGTCTATGTCAGCGCCACCCCTGGCGACTATGAGCGAGCCGAAAGCTCCTCCATCGTCGAGCAACTTATCAGACCTACGGGGCTCGTCGATCCTCGCATCGAGGTGCGCCCGATAGAAGGGCAGATAGACGACCTGATAGGCGAGGTGCGCGATACCGTCTCACACGGTGAAAAGGCGCTCGTAACGACGATGACGACGAAGATGGCGGAGGACCTAACGGAATACCTCGCAACGCACGGCATCAAGGTCAAGTATATCCACCACAGGGTGGAGACGATGGAGCGCATGGAGATAATACGCGACCTTCGCCTCGGAGAATTTGACGTGCTCGTCGGAATAAACCTTTTGCGCGAAGGGCTTGATATCCCCGAGGTCTCTCTCGTCGCGATACTTGACGCGGACAAGGAAGGCTTTTTGAGAAGCGAGACCTCGCTCATACAGACCGTGGGAAGAGCCGCGCGTAACGTGAGAGGGCACGTCGTTATGTATGCCGATCATATAACGGGCTCAATGCGCGGCGCAATAGACGAAACGGAGCGCCGCCGCGAGATACAGATGAAGTATAACGAGGAGCACGGTATAACGCCGCGTTCCATAGTCAAAAAGGTTGCGGACGTCATCGAAATAGGTAAGAAGGCGAAGCCCGAAAAGCAGAAAAAGCTTACGCGCCTTGAATTGGAAAAAACGATAGAACGCCTCGGCGCGGAAATGCGCGAAGCGGCGCGAGCGCTTGAATTTGAAAAGGCGGCGTATATTCGCGATAAGATAAAGGAGCTTAGAAGTTCGAATAAATAGCGAACGCTCCGAGAAGTGCGAAAGGAATTGTAATGTCGAGAAATATAGTTATAAAAGGCGCAAGAGTCAATAATCTGAAAAACATAGACCTGACGATACCGCGGGATAAGCTCGTCGTTTTAACGGGGCTTTCGGGAAGCGGAAAATCGTCGCTCGCGTTCGATACCCTCTATGCCGAGGGGCATCGCCGCTTCGTTGAAAGCCTCTCCTCTTATGCCCGTATGTTTCTCGGGCAGATGGATAAGCCCGACGTGGATCTCATCGAGGGGCTTTCCCCCGCCATATCCATAGACCAAAAAACAACGTCGAAAAATCCTCGCTCCACGGTGGGAACGGTGACGGAGATATACGACTATTTGAGGCTGCTCTACGCGCGCGTTGGTATTCCGCATTGCCCCGTGTGCGGCAAGGAGATACGCCAGCAAACGCAGGATCAGATAGTCGATAGAATACTCGCCCTCCCCGAGGGAACGCGCTTTCTCGTCCTCGCGCCCGTGGTGAAGGCGCAAAAGGGAATGCACGAAAAGCTCTTTGCCGAGGCGCGAAAAAGTGGCTTCGCCCGCGTCCGCGTTGACGGAAATATGTATGAGCTCTCGGAGGAGATAAAGCTCGATAAGAATATAAAGCACACCGTGGACATCGTGGTGGACAGACTCGTTATAAAAGGTGATCTCCGCGCGCGCCTTTCCGATTCGGTGAGCAGTG
Organism: uncultured Ruminococcus sp.; assembly: GCA_964434325.1. Classification (GTDB taxonomy): domain Bacteria; phylum Bacillota; class Clostridia; order Oscillospirales; family CAG-272; genus UBA1740. Next base: position 32,981 of record CAYSUO010000002.1, on the reverse strand, counting down.
CGCTCCGCGCCGCGGACGGGCGAGTCTGTATCGTCACCGTTCCGCGAGAGGGAGAGGGCGAGGAATTTGAGTTCTCGCAAAAGTACGCCTGTGAGGAGCACGGGATAAGCTTCCCCGAGCTTGAGCCTCGTATGTTCTCGTTCAATAACCCGATAGGCGCTTGCCCAGAGTGCGCGGGCATAGGGAATATGCAGCGTGTGTCCGTTAATAAGCTCGTTCCCAATAAAAAGCTGACCCTTCGAGACGGCGGAATAGCCGCAAACGGATTTAAGACCTTGACCGAGGACTCGTGGACGGGGCCCCTCGTCGCCGCCGTCGGTAGAGACCACGGCTTCACCTTGGATATGCCCCTCTCCGAGTTTTCCGACGAGGCGATGAATGTTCTTATGTACGGAACGGGGAGCAAAAAATATACCGTCACTCGCTATTTTGGCGGCGAGGGCAGGGAACAGACCACGACGTTTGACGGTATCGTTCACATCATCGAAAAGCGTATGAAGATGGCGGGCGGCGATTACTATCAGGAGTTCGTCGAAGAGGTCGCGTGCCCCCGCTGTCGCGGTCGTCGCCTCTCCGATATGGTGCTCGCGGTCACCGTCGGCGGCCTCAATATCGACGAAATATGTCGCCTTTCGATAGATAAAATGCTCGCCTTCGTGGAAGGACTCAAATTTAACGAAAGCGAAAGCAAGATAGCGAAGGAGATACTAAAAGAGATAAAGGCGCGCTTAAACTTTTTGATAAGCGTCGGGCTCGATTATCTCACCCTCGCGAGAACGGCGGGAACGCTCTCGGGCGGTGAGGCACAGCGTATTCGCTTGGCAACGCAGATAGGCTCGGCGCTTACGGGTGTGCTCTATATTTTGGACGAGCCGAGCATAGGGCTCCACCAGCGCGACAACGGGAAGCTCATCGCCACCCTGAAAAGTCTTCGCGATCTCGGCAACAGCGTCATCGTCGTCGAGCACGATGAGGATACCATGCGCGCCGCCGATTTCATCGTGGATATAGGCCCTGGCGCGGGAATACACGGCGGCGAGGTCGTCGCCGTTGGAAGCCCCGCCGAGGTGGGGCAGTGCGAAGCCTCCGTGACGGGGGCGTACCTTTCAGGGCGCAAGTGCATTCCCGTTCCCGCCGCGCGCCGCGCGGGGAACGGCTCACACCTTCAAATAATAGGCGCGGCGGAAAATAATCTTAAAAACATAAACGTCGATATTCCCCTCGGCTGCTTCGTCGCCGTAACGGGCGTTTCGGGGAGCGGCAAGTCGTCGCTCGTCAATTCCATCTTGTATCGCACCCTCGCGCGCGACCTCAATCGCGCCATCACCTACCCAGGGCGCGTCAAGGAGATACGCGGGCTTGAAGAGCTCGATAAGGTCATCGCCATAGACCAGAGCCCCATAGGGCGAACGCCGCGCTCAAACCCCGCCACCTATACGGGGCTCTTCACGGATATACGCAACCTCTTCGCGCAGACCAAGGACGCCAAGGCGCGCGGATTTGACGCGGGGCGCTTCTCATTCAACGTTCGCGGCGGGCGCTGCGAGGCTTGCGAGGGAGACGGAGTTAAATGCATCGAAATGAACTTCCTGCCTGACGTCTACGTTCGTTGCGACGTTTGCGGCGGTAAGCGCTATAATCGCGATACCCTTGACGTGAAGTATAAAGGGAAGAGCATTTATGACGTTCTCGAAATGTCCGTCGAAGAGGGCGTCTCCTTCTTCGGCGACCTGCCCCAGCTCAGCCGTAAGCTGACAACGCTTTGCGACGTCGGGCTCGGCTATATCAAGATAGGTCAGTCGTCGACGACGCTTTCGGGCGGAGAAGCACAGCGCGTCAAGCTGGCGGCGGAGCTCGCCAAGCGCTCAACGGGCAGAACGATATATATACTTGACGAGCCGACAACGGGGCTTCACACCGAGGACGTTGCGCGCCTCGTCGCCATTCTACAACGCCTCGCGGACGCGGGCAACACCGTCGTCGTCATCGAGCATAACCTTGACCTGATAAAAACGGCGGACTATATCATCGACCTCGGCCCCGAGGGGGGAGACGGCGGAGGCACCGTCGTCGCCACGGGAACTCCCGAAGAGGTAGCCCTTTGCGAAGCGTCGTACACGGGTGCCTTCCTCCGCGAAAAACTCAAAGTGGATAAATAGCGCGTCGCGACGGATCGCTCTATGTCAAAATCGAGCAGGCGTTCTTGAATGTCACGCCCGAAAAGCGCGTATCCTAAGAAACTTGGAGTCGGCGAACGGCGCCCACACGAGCGCATTGCTTTAAGCCAGAGAACGCAAAACCTCCATCGCGAGTCGCCGTTTGTCGAAAAGGCGCCCACACAAGCACATTGCTTTGAAGCCGAGAAAGCAAAGCTCGCCCTTGTGAGTCATCTTCGAGCGAGCTTGAAGTCGGAAAGCCATCGCACCAAATCAACTAAATTCCCAAAGCAGAGAAAGGAACGATAAGCTTGAATTACGGAGCTATAAAAAAATGCGACGTCGCCAACGGCGAAGGGGTACGTACCTCGCTTTTCGTCAGCGGTTGTCGCAATCACTGTAAAAACTGCTTCAACGTCGAAACATGGGCTTTCGACTACGGTGAGCCATTCGACGAGGCGGCGGAAAACGAAATATTCGCGTCTATGTCCAACCCCTCCGTGCGCGGACTCAGCGTTCTCGGCGGCGAGCCCATGGAGCCCGAAAATCAGCGCGCCCTCCTGCCTTTTTTGAAGGAGTTCAAAAGGCGCTTCCCGAATAAAACCGTCTGGCTCTATACGGGCAATCTCTACGAGGAGCTGACGGGCGCTCTCGGAAATCATTATAAGTGCCTCGATATAACGGCGAAGCTCCTTTCCCTCGTCGATATACTCGTGGACGGGCGCTTCGAGGAGGAGAATAAACGTCTCGGGCTTCGCTTCCGTGGCTCGTCAAACCAGCGCGTCATCGATATGAACAAAACGCGCGCCCAAGGTGCGATAGTGATATGGGACGGGTGCCGCGAGGATAGAAGCTTCGATAAAACGGAGTAACCGTTTTAGATACTATCCGTGCTAAAAAAACGCGAGTTTAAAAGCGCGCGGCTTCGCGCGGGCAGAGCTTAAATAAAGTTAAAAAGCTCACACGGAAGCCAAAGCACATCGTATCATTATAAATGTAAATAAAAATTTGCGCCGCTGACGCGGCGGAACGGAGAAGTTTAAATGAAAGTGAATATTAAAAAGCTTAACGAGGGAGCAAGCCTCCCCACCTACGGAACGGAGCTCGCCGCGGGCGCCGACCTCTACGCCCTCACGGGCGCCGACGTCGTAATTGCTCCCCACACCACCGCCCTCGTGCATACGGGGCTCGCCGTCGAAATCCCCGAGGGCTACGCGGGGCTCATCTTCGCCAGAAGCGGTCTCGCCACGAAGCGCGGGCTCGCCCCCGCCAACAAGGTCGGCGTCATCGACGCCGATTATCGCGGCGAGATAATGGTCGCCCTCCATAACCACGGTGACAGCGAAGCCAAAATCGAAGGCGGCGAGCGCGTCGCCCAGCTTTGCATCGTCCCTTTCCTCAAAGCCGAGTTCACCCTCGTCGATGAGCTCTCGTCCACGGAGCGCGGCGCGGGCGGCTTCGGCTCAACGGGGAAAAAATAAAGCAGGTTCCGACTTATGGAGTATGTGACATTTCATAATGTGTAAAAAGAATATGACATTGGCGCGAAAGCTGACAAGCGAGAATTTGGAGTTTGAGAAAGCAAAACGAAAAAGGAGATTTCTATAATGCTCGATTTAACGAAATACGACCTCGACGATGACGATAGGGAGTTTATTGCACAGATAGAAAAATGGTGTATCAACGGTCAAAGTGAAATAACGCTGGAATACAAAGATAAATCTTTTGTATTAGAGCCGTTGGGACAAACCGTGCAGGTAGTTGAGACGGCGGGAGAGGTTGCAGGAACGTATGATAGCTTCGACGATCTGCTTCTCAATTATCGAATTGACGGCAAGCCCTTGATCGAGCTCGTAAAAGAGCTTGAATACGGAGAATAACGTATTCCATTTAACCAAAAACAAACAGAAACGGTAGAAACAAAGAAAACTCTTTGCCTCTACCGTTTTTATAAGCTCATATTAGTGCAACGCCCATAAGGCGCTCAAAGCACCTTTGAAAGAAAGGTTTTCAAGCGCTCGGAGCGCGGAGCTTCAAAAAGTTCCTTCGGCGTATTGTCCTCCGCGATAACGCCCTCGTCAAGGAAAATGACGCGGTTTGCCACCTCCTTGGCAAAGTTCATCTCGTGCGTGACCACCACCATCGTCATTCCTTCGGCGGCGAGCTCCTTCATAACGTCAAGAACTTCGCCCACCATCTCGGGATCAAGCGCCGAGGTCGGCTCGTCGAAGAGCATAACGTCGGGCTCCATGCACAGAGCGCGCACTATGGCAATGCGCTGCTTCTGCCCGCCCGAAAGGCGGGAGGGATATTCGTTTGCTCTATCCGCGAGCCCGACTCGCGCAAGCAAGCTCATCGCCTTCTTTTCGGCTTCCTCGCGCGAGAGCTTTTTCAGCATCGTCGGCGCCAGCGTCAGATTTTTCAGCACCGTCATATTCGGGAAAAGATTGAATTGCTGAAAGACCATGCCCATCTTCTGTCGGTGCGCGTCGAGATCTACCTTTCCCGAGGTAAGCTCGTCCCCGTGATACTTTATATGCCCCGCAGTTGGCGTTTCCAAGAGGTTGAGGCAGCGCAAAAATGTCGATTTTCCCGAGCCCGAGGCTCCAATGATACAGAGCACGTCGCCCTTGTATATATCGACGTCGATTTCTTTCAAGACTTCCGCGTCACCGAAGCTCTTTTTGAGCCCCGTGACCTCTATTATCTTTTCCTTGCATTCAACGCCTGTCACTTTTGCGTAACCTCTTTTCAAGTATTGATAAAAGCTTCGTCATAAGAATGACTAAAACGAGATATATGAGTGCCAGCAGTATGAGCGGATTTACCGCGTCATTCGTGTTCGTCCTTATCAGATTGAGCGCGCGCGTCAGATCGACGACGGTAACGTAGCCTGCCACCGAGGTCTCTTTGAGAAGCGCGATACATTCGTTGCCTATCGCGGGCAAAACGTTTTTGACGGCTTGCGGGAATATGACCGTTTTCATCGCCTGCCATTTTGAAAGCCCGAGGCTTCGCGCCGCTTCCATCTGCCCCTTGTCGACCGCCGAGATGCCGCTCCGCACAAGCTCCGCCATGTAGGCTCCCGAGTTTATTCCAAAGGCTATTATCGCGGTCATAACGCCGTTCGTGTCCGAGACGAAAATTATAAAGTAGAATATCAGGAGCAAGACCGTCATCGGTATTCCGCGTATCACCGTCGTGTAGACATCGCATATTCGGTCAACGACCTTTAAGCGCGGGTTTCCCTCGGCGTAATATTTGGCAACGGCTATCGTCGCCCCGATGAGAACGCCGATGGCGAGCGCGCAGAGCGTTATCAGAAGCGTGTTGCCAAGCCCCTCGAATATCATTTTGTAGTTGCCGTTTTTTATAAAAGTGTTATGTAGCTTTTCAAACCAGCTCATTGTTTTCTCCGTTCGCTCGTGTGTGGATCTGCCAATAGGTGTAAGCCTTCTGCCGCGGCGTATGCAATATGCCTTAGGGCAGGGAAGGAGCTTCGCGCTGACTTCGGCAGTCATCGCTTTTCATAAGAACGCCATAAGAATGCGGCGAAAAATTCTCGCCGCATTCTTAGAAACAGCACTGTCGTATGTTTAGTTGTTAGTCGGCTTCGTGTAGGGGGCGTCGTACTTGGCAAAGAGAGCCGCTACCGTTCCGTCGTCGATGAGCTCCTTTATCGCCTTGTTGACCTCGGCGACCAGGTCCTCGGAGCCGAAGGCGAAGGCGAAGGCGTAGGGCTCCGAGGTCATCGCCTCGTCGAGCACCTTGACGTTCGCGTTGTCCTTCGTCATCTCCGCCGCGGAAAGGTCATCGACCACCCAGGCGTCGACCTTGCCTTGCGTCAATGCCAGAAGCGCGTCCTGGTTGAGCTCGTATTGGCTGAGATTATAGCCCGCCTCAGCGCAGAAAGTTGCCGCGGTGGTACCCGTTTGAACGGCGATCTTCTTGCCTTCGAGATCGGCCTTGCAGGTTATCGAGCTTCCAGCGGGGACGACGATGCACTGTGCCGCGAGGCAGTAGGCGTCGGTGAATAGAGTGTTCTTCGCACGCTCGGGGTCAATGGATATGCCAGCAACGCCGCAGTCGTATTTTCCAGCCTGAACGCCCGTGAGTATCGCGTCGAAGCTGATGGACTTTATCTCAACTTCAACGCCGAGCTTAGCGCCAACGAGCTTGATGAGCTCGGGCTCTATTCCGACGATCTCGCCGCCTTCGAGATTTTCAAAGGGCGGGAAGTCGGGGCTCGTGGCAACGACGAGCTTGCCCGCCGCCTTGACCTCTTCGAGTGTTTTTCCCTTCGTGCCGCAAGAGGTGAAAGCGGCGACGGAAGTCAGCATAAGTGCCGCGCAAAGGATGAGTGTAAGTATTTTTTTCATTTTTTCTCCGTTCCGCCGCATTCGGGAACGTGGGCTTCGCGGCGGGCACAGCGGCTTCGCTTAGTGCCCCCGCCTTTGCTCTCGCGTCTCGGCGGCTCGTTTTGATGAAGCTATTATAGCACTATGCGAATAAATATGCAATACTTTTTGCAAAAATAATTTAAAATCGTCAAAAATAAACATAAATACACGACAAAACTTAAATTATAATGTTTAAAAGTGCCACATACTATGAATAAATATGCATTATATGCGTGCATATATACGTTTCGCGACCTCAATCGAAGTCGCGAACGAAATAAATATTCTTGGGGTCTATCGTAAATTCCTTACCGTTCAAATAGGAAAGTGCGTTTTCTTCGCCGCGAAAAGAAAATTTGAGCCTGTACGAGTAGAGCGCTTGATATCTGTACCCGCGCTCGCGGTCCTTTTTGTTTATTCCGTATTTTCCGTCGCCGATGAGCGGGTGCCCGATATGCGCCATCTGTGCGCGTATCTGGTGGGTGCGCCCCGTCAAAAGCTCTATCTCGCAAAGCGCCGCGCCGCCCTTTTCTTTTATAACGCGATAGCGCGTCACAGTTCTTTTAGCTCCTCGCGGCGGAGCCTCGTCGTATATCTTGACCGTTTTCGTCTTTTCGTCCTTCAAAAGATAGGCGGTCAGCGTGTCAGCCTTTTTCTTCGGAAGCCCGTGAACTGCGGCGAGATAAAATTTATCTATCTCGCGCTCGCGTATTTTTTCGTTCATAATGCGAAGCGCCTCGGCGTTCTTGGCGGCTATAACTATCCCGCCCGTGTTCCTGTCTATGCGGTTGCAGAGCGCGGGGGCAAACGAATTTTCCTCGCTCGGGCGGTATTCTCCCTTTTGATATAGATACGCCTGCACGTGCGTTATAAGAGTATTCGTTGCGCCGTGCTCGTCCTCGTGAACGGCGAGCCCTGGCTTTTTGTCGAGGAGCAGGAGATTTTCGTCCTCGTAGATTATGTCGAGGTGCGGCGTTATTCGCCCGAGAGAGCCGTCGTCCGTCCGCTTCGTGAAAAATTCCTCCGCCAAAAAGCATTGGAGCGTGTCGCCTTCCTTTAAGATGGCGGCGTGCTCGGTGCGCTTCCTGTTGAGCTTTATCTTTTTTAAGCGTATTGATTTGTAGAGCAGGGCGGGCGGAATATCTATCGCCTTGCTTATGAATTTATCAACGCGTTGCCCCGCGTCGTTTTTCTCTATTTTAAATTCGTGCATTCGCCGTCCTCCGCCTTTTTCATATATTTTATCACAGCCGCCGCCGCTTTTCAATAGCTATGCGGCAAAATCGACAAATCGACAAAATGTTTAGTTTATTATTGACAATAATTTTAAAATATGCTAATATATTCATAACGTAATTTAACGCTAACGGTGATAAAAAATGAGAAGAGAATACGTAGAGAAAAACGTTTACGATGCCGCCATCGAGCGCATAAAATTCATCTTTGAGGAATTTGACAACGTTATAGTTTCGTTTTCGGGCGGTAAGGATAGCGGGCTTCTTTTGGAGCTCGTCCTCGATTACAGAAAAAGGCATTGCCCCGATAGGCATATATGCGTCTTTCATCAGGACTTTGAGGCGCAGTATAGTATGACGACGGATTTTGTCGAGCGTACCTTCAAGCGTCTGGAAGGCGACGAAAATATCGAGCTCTATTGGCTCTGCCTCCCCATGGCGGTGCGCACCGCCCTCAGTAGCTACGAAATGTTTTGGTACGCGTGGGACGATAAGAAGAAGGACGTTTGGGTGCGCCCCATGCCCGAGCACCCCTACGTCGTCAATTTGGCGAATAACCCGATGTCCACCTACCACTATCGTATGCACCAGGAGGATCTTGCCAAGCAGTTCGGGCGCTGGTACCGTATATCGCACGGCGAGGGCAAAACGGTAACGCTGCTCGGTATGCGCGCCGATGAGTCCATGCAGCGTTACAGCGGCTTCGTCAATAAGAAGTACGGCTACAAGGGCGAGTGCTGGATAACTCAGCAGTTCAAAAACTGTTGGGCGGCGTCCCCGCTCTACGATTGGAGCACTTCCGACGTGTGGCACGCCATCTACACCTTTAACTACGAGTATAATTATCTCTACGACTTGTATTATAAGGCGGGGCTCACGCCCGATCAGATGCGCGTCGCCTCCCCGTTCAACGATTATGCCAAGGAAAGCCTAAATATGTATCGGATCATTGACCCCAAGACTTGGGTTAAGCTGCTCGGGCGCGTCCGCGGGGTCAACTTCGGCGCCATCTACGGTAAGACGAAGGCGCTCGGCTATCGCTCACTCTCCTTGCCCGAGGGGCACACCTGGGAGTCGTACACCAAGTTCTTGCTCGATACGCTTCCAACGAAGCTTCGGAATAACTATATAAAGAAATTCAGGACCTCGATAGAATTTTGGCATAAGATAGGTGGCGGGCTCGACGATGAAACGATAAAGGAGCTCGTTGACCGCGGGTATAGGGTGCGCACGAACGGCGTCTCCAATTACACGATAATGAAAAATAAGCGCGTGGTGTTTGACGGCCCTATCCCAGACCATACCGACGATATAAAGACCTCGAAGGACGTTCCCAGCTGGAAGCGTATGTGCTTCTGTATCCTGAAAAACGACCATATATGCCGCTTTATGGGCTTCGGGCTTTCGCGAGAGCAGTATAGAAGGCTCGACCTTTTGAAGGCGAAGTATGCCGCGGTGGGCGGCGAGGAATGACCCCCGTTAAAAATAAGAGCCGCCTCGGCGGCGGAATGGAGTAGCTATGGCTTTTAAAAGTCCCGTGTACGGCGTTATCGCCGTGCCAATTGAAAAGATAGTCCCCAATACCTATAACCCCAACGCGGTAGCACCGCCCGAGATGAAGCTCCTCTACGACAGCATCAAGGAGGACGGGTACACGATGCCCATCGTTTGCTACCACGTGAAGGAAAACGATACCTACGTCATCGTGGACGGCTTCCATCGCTATCGCGTTATGCTCGATTATCACGATATATACGAGCGCGAGGGCGGCAAGCTCCCCGTTTCCGTCATCGATAAGTCGATTGACCAGCGTATGGCGAGCACGATACGGCATAACCGTGCCCGCGGCTCGCACGACGTTGACCTGATGAGCAACATCGTCAAGGAGCTCCACGAGCTCGGCAGGAGCGACGCGTGGATATCGAAGCATCTCGGCATGGATAAAGACGAGATACTTCGCTTGAAGCAAATAACGGGGCTCGCCGCCCTCTTTAAGGAGACCAAATTCGGCAGAGCTTGGGTCCCCGTTGAAGACGAGTTTGACGAGGATGAGGAGGAAGAGCTGATCCTTTGATAGCTCGCGCCGCATTTAGCCAAAGCCGAAGGAAAAGAGGCTGTCGCATTTAAACAGAAACAAACGAAAAACGGAAGAAATAAAGAAATAAAGAAATAAAGAAAGAGCTTTGCTTCTACCGTGTGTTTTTCGGAAAAATCAAGGTTAAAACCTACGGTTTTATCTTTTTATTATGTTTTTCGTTTTATCGACGTTTCCTCGCTCGACGTACCTTTGTACGCCTATCGCTCGTCAGCCGTCGACTTCTGCTCTAAATCCGTCAGCCTCTTCGTGTGTCCATTAAAAATTCGCTTTATTGAATTTTTAACGAGACACACTTTTATTCATTATTCATTATCTTAAAATTTATCGCGTATATTTTCGCGGAGAGGCGAAAACTCTCCGAAATATCTCTGCGTGAAGGCCACGTAGCTTTTCGTTGCATAGATAGATTCGCGCGTTGCCGCACAGGGCGGCGGAAGGGAGCAATATGCCCGTTTATTCATCGGTAGGCGAGCTCGTGGGAAAAACTCCGCTCGTCGAGCTTTGCGCTCTTGAAAAGGAGCTCGCGCTGAACGCTCGCATTTTGGCAAAGCTTGAATATTTTAACCCTGCGGGCTCGGTCAAGGATCGCGTCGCGAAGGCAATGCTGGACGCGGCGGAAAAGGACGGAGCTTTGGCGAAGGGCTCCGTCGTTATAGAGCCTACCAGCGGCAATACGGGGATAGGTCTTGCCGCCATCGCCGCCTCGCGCGGCTATCGCGTCATCATCGTTATGCCGAGCACCATGTCCGAGGAGCGCCGTGCCCTCGTCCGCGCCTACGGTGCGGAGCTCGTTTTAACTGACGGCGCCCTCGGTATGCGCGGCGCGATAGAGCGCGCGGCGGAGCTCGCCGAGTCCCTGCCTCATAGCTTCGTTGCGGGGCAGTTTGAAAACCCCGCCAACCCGAGCGCGCATTTTTCTTCGACGGGACCCGAGATATGGGCGGATACGAACGGCAGCGTGGATATCTTCGTCGCGGGAGTTGGAACAGGCGGAACTCTCAGCGGCGTCGGCTCGTATTTAAAGTCGCGCCGCCCCGAGGTCAAGGTGGTTGCCGTTGAGCCCGCCTCGTCCGCCGTCCTTTCGGGAGAGAAAGCGGGGAAGCACGGATTGCAGGGGATAGGCGCTGGCTTCGTCCCGAAAACGCTGGACGCCTCGCTGATAGACGAGATAATCAAGGTCGGCGATGAGGCGGCATACGAAGCGGCTCGCCTCGTCGCGCGCCGCGAGGGCTACCTCGTCGGCATTTCTTCGGGCGCCGCTTTGAGCGCCGCCATCGAGCTTGCCCGCCGCCCCGAAAATGCGGGAAAGAACATCGTCGCCCTCCTCCCCGATACGGGAGAGCGCTATCTTTCAACGCCCCTTTTCGCGGAAGAGTAGAGCAAAGCCGCACTCAACGCCTCTTTTCACAGAAGAGTAGAGTAAAGCCGCGCTCAACGCCCCTTTTCACGGAAGGGTAGAGTTAAAGTCGCACTCAACGCTCCTTTTCACGGAAGAGTAGAGTAAAGCCGCACTTTTGCGCGCCCATTACGTGTGAAGATAGTTTTTTGAGTAGTTTTATAGTTTAAGCTTTTAAATAGCCTTACAGTTCAAGCTCTTAAATGCTTTATATCTTTTTTATAAAACGCAAAAGCGTTGCGCCCGTGAGTCGCAACGCTTTTAATTTGTGGCTTTGTCGCCCTCGTTTGTCGGAGAGCGCGTCAATGCGCTAAAAATTTCGCCTTCGCTCCGTCGGCTTATAGCCCGTCCGCAATATCGTATATCAGGCGCTCCGTCTTTTCCCAGCCGAGGCAGGGGTCGGTTATCGACTTTCCAAAGACCTCCGCGTCGGATATCTTTTGTGCCCCGTCTTCAATGTAGCTCTCTATCATAAGGCCCTTGACGAGGGAAGCAACGTCCCTTGAATAGCGGCGACTGTGGAGCACTTCTTTCGCTATCCTCGGCTGCTCGCCAAACTGCTTTCCCGAGTTTGAATGATTGGTGTCTATTATCGCGGCGGGATTGGAGAGCCCGCTCTTTTGATATATCTCGTATAGACCCATAAGGTCCTCAAAATGGTAGTTCGGATGCGATTTCCCGTGCTTGTCCACATAGCCGCGCAAAATGGCGTGAGCAAACGGGTTGCCCGCGCTCTCCACCTCCCAGCCGCGGTAGCAGAAGGTGTGCGCGTGTTGCGCCGCGGTTATCGAGTTCATCATAACGGCGAGGTCGCCGCCCGTCGGGTTTTTCATTCCCACGGGGATGTTGAGTCCGCTCGCCGTCAGCCTGTGCTGCTGGTCCTCCACGGAGCGCGCCCCCACCGCCACGTACGCCAAAACGTCCGAAAGGTAGCGGTGATTTTCGGGGTACAGCATCTCGTCGGCACAGCCGAAGCCCGTCTCGTTTATCGCCCTGATGTGTAGCTTGCGTATGGCGATGATTCCCTTCAAAAGGTCGGGCGCCGCGTTCGGGTCTGGCTGGTGGAGCATTCCCTTGTAGCCGTCTCCCGTCGTCCTCGGCTTGTTGGTGTATATCCTCGGAACGATGAGGAGCCTGTCCGCCACCTTGTCTTGAACGCCGCGTAGGCGGTATATGTATTCAAGCACCGAGTCCTCCTTGTCGGCGGAGCATGGACCTATAACGAGGATGAATTTGTCGCTCTCTCCCGAAAATATCCTCTTCATCTCGGCAACACATTCGTCGCGCCGCCGCTCCGTCTCCGCCGTGATAGGGAATTGCTCCTTTATCTCCATCGGTATCGGCAGCTTGCGGTAAAAATGCATATTCATAATGTTTCATCCTTTCTTTTCGTTGGCTTGTCGAAGAGCTTTCTTCGCTCCGTCGCCGAGCGCATTTTTTCTCGCATTCCTTCGCAGTCGCCCGCAATGAGCATATCGCGAAAGAGGCAAAATTCTTTTATAAAAGCGTTCATCTCGTCGAGAAGCGCGCCCCTGTTCATAAGAAAGAGCTCGCTCCACATTCGGTCGTTTATCTTCGCTATCCTCGTCAGATCGCGAAAAGAGTCTCCCGTGTAGCTCTCCAAGGAGGGCGCGGTGTTGCAGTTCATAAGCGAAACGGCTATGCAGTGTGTCAGCTGTGAGAGGAAGGCTATCATCCTGTCGTGCTCCTCCGTCGTCAGCTCCGTTATCCTCGCAAAGCCGAGAACGCGCCCGAGCTCGCGGCAGAGCTCCGTCGCCTCCCTCGTGTTCTTCTCCGTCGGCGTAACTATGTAGTTCGCCCCGTGAAAGACCTCGGGGCTTGAAAATTCAACTCCGCTCTGCTCGCGTCCCGCCATCGGGTGCGCCGCGATAAATTCAACGTCACGGCGCAAAATGCTCTGTATCTTGTCAACAACGTGACCCTTAACGCCCGTAACGTCGGTTATTATCGTCCCACGAGAAAAGTATTTTTGGTTTTTCTCTATCCATTCGATGAACGTCGCGGGGTAGAGCGCGAAGATTATCAGCTCCGCCTCCGCGATGAGCGCGGGCTCTATCTCCGTCGTTCCGTAGCTTATCATATTCCGCTCCGTCGCGTAGTCAACGTCCTTTTGCTCCTTCGTAATGCATTTGACGGTGTAGCCCGCCGCGGTCAGCGCCGCCGCATAGCCGCCGCCTATCACCCCGAGCCCCACTATCAGTATCTTTGTGTTTTTGTCAAGCTTCATATTGCTTCCGTTCCGCCGCAAAGGCTATGTATTTGATATGCTGTCGCCGCTTCGCGCGCCTATTCCTCATATCGCGCAAGCTCTATTCCCAAGGCTTCGAGGTCATCGAAAAACGCGGGATAGCTCTTCGCCACGGCTTCCGCCCCCGTCAGCTCTCCCCCCGTCAGGGTGAGGAGCACCGAGAGCGCCATAACTATTCTGTGGTCGTTGTGCCCACAAAGCGGCTCCCTCGGTGCGTGGAAGCTCTTCGGATATATGACCACGCTGTCCTCGTAAACGCTGACCGAGGCTCCGAATTTCATCAGCTCCACCGCCATCGCCGCCGCACGGTCGCTCTCCTTTATCTTCAAGCGCCTCGTCCCGTCGAAGATTCCACCGTTCTTCGCCGCCGCAACGGCGAAAAGCACGGGCCCGAGGTCGGGGCAGTCTCCAACATGTATCGTCGGAATGCCGCGCATAAGCGCCTCAAAATGCCTCGCGTAGGCGCGGTCCCCCTGTATGCTGTTCTCTTTGAGCCCCGCAATGCGAACGTCGCCGCCGAAAAGCGCCAGCGCCGCAGGAAATGCGGCCCCCGAATAATCGCCCTCCACGCGAACGTCGCTCGGTGTGTAGCTCTGCCGTCCCCGTATTTTCAAGGTGTAATCGTCGCTCCACTCCGCAAGAACGCCGAACGTCCTCAATGCGGAAAGCGTCAGGTCGATGTAGGAGCGGCTTTCCACCGCCGTCGTTATGTGCAGCGTGCTGTCCTCGTCCGCCAAGGGCAGAGCGAAAAGCAAGCCGCTGATGAATTGACTGCTGACATTGCCGCGAAGCTTCAAGTCGCCCCCCGTGAGCCGTCCTTTAAGGCTTATCGTGTCGCCCTTCGCCGCGTATTCAAAGCCCTGCTCCTTGGCCAGCTCCTCGTAAACGCTCATCGGGCGGCTCATAAGTGAGGGCGCACCGTGCAGGGTGGCTCGCTTGCCGCTCAAAAGTAAGAGCGGTATCATAAAGCGAAGCGTGCTTCCGCTCTCGCGGCATTCGAGCATCGCGCTCGTGTCGATCGCCGATAAGCGCCGTCCGTGCACCGTCACGTCCGCGCCCCTTATCTCGGTCGCAATCCCTAAGGCGTTCAGGCAGTCGAGCGTCGCCAAAACGTCGTCGCAAAAGGGTATATCGCGCACCGTGCTTTCCCCCTCGGCGAGCGCCGCCGAGATGAGTAGCCTGTGCGCCATGCTTTTCGAGGGCGGCGCGCATATCTCCCCGCGCGCCACGCCTTTTTTTATCGCAACTCTCATTTGAGCTCCTTTCCTTGCGTCGCCGAAGCCGCGTGTGAAAAGCCGCGGCTCGGCGCTTCTCATCAAGCTTTCGCGCCGCCGTCAACGTATTCCTTCAAAAAGTCGAGCGCGTCAAGGTAGCCGTCAAGCCCGCGCCCCGTTATCGTTTTCAGGGCGGCGTAGCGCACGTAGCTTATCTGCCTGAAAGACTCGCGTTCTTCGACTTTCGATATATGCACCTCCACCGTGGGTAGGCGCGTCGCCTTCACCGCGTCAAGCAGGGCGACGCTCGTGTGCGTGTACGCCCCTGGGTTAATAACGATACCCGCCGCCCCCTCAAAGTACGCCTCCTGTATCTTGTCAACGAGCGCTCCCTCGTGGTTCGATTGAAAAAATATCGGCTCTATTCCGAGCTCCGCCGCGTGGCGGCGGCATTTTTCAACCAGCGCTCCGTAGCCGTCCGCTCCGTATATCTCGGGCTCGCGTATTCCCAGCATATTGAGATTGGGGCCGTTTATCACATATATCTTCATTCTTTAAAAAGCCTTTCTATGGTCTTTTCCGCGAGCTCCGTGGGAAGCCCCTCCACGCGCACCGTCATGTCAGCGCACGCGCGATAGAGGGGAAGCCTCTCCGCATATTTCCTTTTTAGCGCCTCGCGGTCGCTCGTCAAGGGGCGCGTGTCCGTCGGAGTCAGCTCGTCGAGAGCTCTGTCAAGAAAGATGATCCTCCCGTTCCTTTTCAGCTCCGTAACGTTGTCTGCGTTCAAAACGGCGCCGCCCCCCGTCGCAATAACGAGCCCCGTCCGCACGGAAAGCTCGCGTATCGCGGCGCTCTCCTCCTCGCGGAAGCGTGCCTCGCCGTGCCTTGCAAAAATCTCGCTTGCCGTCAGACCCGTATTTTCTTCAACAATGGTATCCGTGTCGCAAAATTCGCGTCCCAGCCTTCTCCCAAGCTCCGCTCCCAAGGTGCTCTTGCCCGATGAGGGCATTCCCACCAAAACGAGGTTTTCCTTTTTTAACAGTATCTTTTTGTAGACCTCTTCAAGCGTCCCCTCGGGGTAGCGCCTGTCGAAAAATATCTCCGAGGCGCGCACCGCCTGCCCCACGAGCATATAGAGCCCGCCCTCCGCGCGGAGCCCGAGTCGCCTCGCTTCAAGCACGAGGGCGCTCCTTAGCGGGTTGTAAACCGCGTCGATAACTCCCGTAAGCTTCGGAAAAGTGCCGAGCTCCACCGCGGCAGTCCTCCTCACGTCGGGAAAGGTCCCGAGCGGGGTCGTGTTAACTATTATCTCAATATCGCGGTGCTCCGCGGCAAGGCGCTCGTAGCCTATCGTGTTCTCCGTCTCCCGCCTTCCCACGGTAACGATTTCGGAAGCGCCTAAGCGCGTGAGAACGGCTCGCGCCGTTTTAGCAGTTCCGCCGCTTCCCAATATCGCCGCGCGCCGCCCGCGCGCGTCAATTCCCGCGTGCTCAAAAAGCTTCGTCATTCCGTAGACGTCCGTGTTGTAGCCGAAAAGCCTTCCCCGTCGGTTGACAACGGTGTTCACCGCGCCGACGGCGCGCGCCCCCTTGTCGAGCTCCGCGAGGTGTGGGACCATTCGCTCCTTGTAGGGTATCGTGACGTTTATCGCCTGAAAATCCGCCGCTTCGGCAAAGGCGTCGAAGTCATCGGGCGCTATCTCCCGTATCTCGTATTCGTAATCGCCGAGCTCGGCGTGTATCTCCTTTGAAAAGCTGTACGGCAGTCTCTCGCCTATGCATCCGTATTTCACCGTGCCGAGCCCTCGCTTCCCGCCAGGTAGTCCGTCCCGTATCTTTGAGCGAGCATATCCGCCAAAACGAGCGCCGTCACCGCGTCAACGACGGGGCGCGCCCTGTGTATTATAGCGGGGTCGTGCCGCCCGCATATCGTAAGGCTCCGCTCCTTCATCTCTCCGAGGCTGACGCTCGTCTGCTCGCGAAAGATGGATGGCGTGGGCTTGACGGCGCAACTTATCGTTATCGGCATTCCGTTGCTTATCCCGCCGTTGATGCCGCCCGAGTTGTTGGTCTTCGTCGTCACGCGCACCCCGTCCGTCGTGAAGGGGTCGTTCGCCTCGCTCCCGCGCATATCCGCAAAGCCGAAGCCAGCCCCGAAGGCGACTCCCTTTATCGCGGGTATCGCGAATAGTGCGTGCGCCAAAACGCCCTCCAAGGTGTCGAAGAAGGGCTCTCCCACGCCCGTCGGCATTCCGAGCACCGCGGTTTCAAGCACCCCGCCAACGCTGTCGCCCTCGGCGGCGGCGCGCTCTATCTCGTCTTGCATGGCCTTTCCCGCCGCCTCATCAAGCGTAGGGAAGAGCGAGTCCGAAATCCGTGCAACATCCGCCACCGTGTCGCCAAAAGCTCTGTCACATATCCCGTGTAGGCGCGCAATGTGAGTGCCTATCCTTATCCCGCGCGCCGCCAATGCGCCCTCGGCTATCGCCCCCGCCGCAACGAGAGCCGCCGTTATCCTGCCCGAAAAATGCCCACCGCCGCGCGCGTCCTCAAAGCCGTGGTATTTGCACCTCGCGGCATAGTCCGCGTGCGAGGGGCGCGGCGTATCGAAGAGCTCCGCGTAGTCGCCGCTGTGCGCATTCTCGTTCGGTATCAGTATCGTCAGCGGCGTTCCCGTCGTGTATCCGTTAAAGGCGCCGCTGACTATGTGAAAGGCGTCCGCTTCTCGGCGCGCCGTCCCTGTTTTGCCGTGCGGGCGGCGCTGTTCGAGCCGCCGCCTTATCAGCTCCTCGTCGAGCTTTATCGCAGGGGCGAGCCCGTCCAGCACGGCGCCTATCATCGCGCCGTGGCTCTCACCGAATAGCGTCACGGAAACGCTGCTTCCAAGCGTGTTCTTCATAGCCTTCCTTTCGTGCTTCGCGTCAAGCGCGTATCGTTTTTTGCGAGGCTTGACGCATAGCTTTTTAGTTCGTGATTTTTCTTATATAAGTAAAGTAAGGTTTACAATATTATAAGCTGCTGGTGGCTTTTCGCGGCGCCTTCGCCGCTCTTTTGTATACCGCCGAAAAAATCTTAAACGTTTTCCTTTATGTATTTGGCGAAATCGTCCATCGTCATCTCTTCGATGCGGTATTTTCCTATCTCGTCAACGAAGATGGCGGAAAGGGTGCCGCCGTGGCATTTTTTATCGTGCGTCGCGTATTCGAGCGTCGCGCCAAGGTCGTAGCTCGCTCTCGTGTTGAGCCCGAGCCCTTCGAGTACCTTGCGAACGCGCTCGCGTATCGCGGGGGCGCACATCGGGAGCATACCGAGCGCAACGCATTCTCCGTGATAGAGCTCGCCGAGCCGCGAGGACTCTATCCCGTGCCCCAGGGTGTGCCCGAAGTTCAATATCTTTCTTATCCCGCTCTCTTTTTCGTCGGCTTCAACGACGCGCTTCTTAACGGTAATGGCGCGAACGATCACCTCGTCGAGTCGCGCCTTCGCCTCTCCCGCTTCAAAGAGCGAGAAGAGCTCCGCGTCCGAGGTCAGCGCCATTTTCAGCGCTTCCGCGAGACCCGCGGCAACGTGGCGCGAGGGCAGGGTGTCGAGCGTGTCGACGTCGATGAGCACGTGGCGCGGTTGATGAAAAGCGCCAACGATGTTTTTGGTCCCGTCAAGGTCTATCGCCGTCTTTCCTCCTATCGAGGAGTCCACCTGTGCCAAGAGCGTCGTCGGAACGTTGTAGAAATCTATGCCGCGCATATAGCAGGCGGCGGCAAAGCCTGTGAGGTCGCCGACAACGCCGCCCCCAACGGCGACGGCGCAATCGCCGCGCACCATTCCGTGCCCGAGCATTTCGCGGCAGAGGTGAATGAAGCTGTCCGCATTCTTCGTTTTCTCTCCTTGCGGCAGTGTAACGATCTTCGGCTCTCGCGCGGCGCTCGCTATCGCCTCCGCGTATCCCTTCGGAACGCCGTCGTCGGTGACGATGAGAACGCGTCGGTCAAGCCGCATAAGCTCCCCCGCCTTCTCCAAAAGCCCGTGCCCGACGCTTACGGTGTAGCTCCTTTTTCCGAGCTCCGTTCTAAGCTCCGTCATATCCATTCCTCCGTTGGATAAAGAGTTTTATCAAAATCGAAATATCTTCTGTTCAAATTATAGCTCAAAAATTCGTTCTCTATATGCCTTCATTGTAGCGGCTTCACGTAGGTGCCAACGGCTTTTAGCCTGTCGCAGCATTCGGCGAGCTCCTTCATCATTGCCGCCCCCTCGGGGGAGTCAACGTTCCCCTCCGCCTCCACGTAGAAGTAGTACTGCCAAAGAAGTTCCTTCATGGGTCGGCTTCGTAGCGTCCGCATATTGAAGCCGTGCTTTCCGATAACGTCGATGGCGCGCGCCAAAGCACCCGCCTCGTTGCGCACGGTAAAGACGAGTATCGTGTGAACGCCCATCTCCTTCGTTTTGTGCTTGCTCTCAGCTCTCGAAAAGACCGCGAAGCGCGTCGTGTTGCTCCTGCTCGCGTTGATGTTTCGCGCCAAGACCTTTAAGCCGAATATCTTCGCCGCCTCCTCGCTCGCAATGGCGGCGAGCGCCTTGTCGCCGCTCTCCCTGACGTGCCGCGCCGCGAGCGCCGTGTTCGCGTACTCTATGCCGCGAAGCCCCGCTCGGCGCAGGTAGTCCGCGCATTGCCCGAGCGCTTGCGGGTGGCTCAGCACCTCGCGAACGTCGCCGAGCTCCGCCTCGGGGAGCGCGAGCAAATCGTGGGAAACGGCGAGCTCCGTCACCGCGTTGACGTATAGTCCTCCCGAAAACATAAGGTCTGTGACCTGTCCCACCTCGCCGTTGTAGCTGTTTTCAATGGGAAGCACGGCGGCGTCGCATTCCCCCTTCGCCACCGCCTCGTAGGCGGGGAGAAAGTCGGAAAAAGGGAGCTTCTTCGCGCTCGGGAAAAGCTTGCACGCCGCAATGTGCGCAAAAGCGCCCTCCGTCCCGCAGTAGGCTATCCGCATTCCCTCGTTGAGCCGTTCCTGATAGCGCTTTGAAACGTTCATCGTCTCCTGAATAAAGCCGACGTAGTATTCCTTCAACGCGGGGTCGCCGATATAGTCGGAGTTCCTTCGTAGGAGCGCCGCCTCGCGCTCACCGTCGAATATCGGCAAGCCGTGCTCCTTCTTGTAGCGCGCAACGAGCTCGGCGGCTCGCATTCTCTTTTCAAAGAGCCGCGCCATCTCCTCGTCGGTCTCGTTTATCATCTCTCTCGCTTCGTCAAGTAGTGTCATTTCTTTCTCCGTTTCGCGCCGCTTTCCGCCTCGTATTCGGCGGCAAGTTCGGCAAATGCGGGCATTGCCCGCGTTATCATTTCCCCTTTGACGCAAAAGGCAATGCGAACGTAGCCCGCGATTCCAAAATCATCGCTCGGGACGAGCAAAAGCCCCCGCCTCTTCGCCCTCTCGGAAAAGGCGGTCGCGTCCGCTTCGAGCGCCTTCACGAAAAGATAGAAAGCCCCCGCGGGTTTCACCGCCTCGTAGCCGAGTGCCGTCAGCCCGTCATATAGTAGCCGCATATTCTCTTCGTAAACCGCGAGGTCGGCAACCTTCCCGAGGCACTTCGGAAGTAAGCGCTGAAATAGGCTCGGCGCACAAACGAAGCCGAGCGCGCGCCCCGCCCCCGCTAACGCCTGATAAACGGCGGTCGCGTCGCGCATTTTCGGAGAAACGAGGGCGTAACCTATCCGCTCTCCTGGTATCGAAAGCGATTTGCTGAAAGAGTAGCAAACCACCGCGTCGTCGTAGTAGTTCGGAAGATAGGGCACCTTCACCCCGTCGTAGACCAGCTCGCGGTAGGGCTCGTCCGCAATCAAGTAAATGGTTTTGCCCAGCTCCCGCTCGCGGCGTTTGAGCGCCGCCGCCAGCGCGGCAACGTTTTCCTCCGAGTAGACCGCGCCCGTCGGGTTGTTCGGTGAGTTTATTATTATCGCCGCCGTCTTTTCGCAAATGCTCTCCATAATGGCGGGAACGTCGAGGGAAAAGTCGGGCTCACGGCAGGGCACCTCGCGAACGGTGGCGCCCGTCCTCTCTATGAAAACGCGGTATTCAGGGAAGTATGGCGTCGGAACGATGACTTCCTCGTTCGGCATAACGAGCGCCGTCAGAGTCGCGGTCAGCGCCGCCGCCGTCCCCGCCGTGAGATATATGAGCTCCGCGTCGGCTTCCGCCCCCTCCGTTCGCCGCACGTAGTCCGCAATGGCGCGCCGCACCTCGCGGTCTCCCTGTGCCGAGGTATAGGCATGAACGTCCGCCGCAGCTTCCTCCGCCAAAAGCTCCCCGAGCCCTTCATTGACCTCGGGAGGAGGCGGAACGCTCGGGTTGCCGAGGGAAAAGTCGAAAACGGCGTCGTCGCCGAGCTCGCTTCGCCTCCGCTTCCCGTATTCAAAAAGCTCGCGTATCACGGAGCGCTTGGCTCCCAGCTCCCTCATCTTTTCGTTTATCATAGTCACCTCGATTAACACTGTTAGCGCGCCCTTCGGCGTGTGTATGCTAATATTATACATCAATCGGACGATAAGTCAAGCTTTTTTTGCATTTTTTATCATTTTTTTCAAAAACCATTGTATTTTGCTTCCGTTTGTGATAGAATAGAACGCAATTAACAATGTTAACGGAGATAATAATGAATACCTGCTTCACCGATGAAGATGTAAAAACAAGGCTCCTCCTCGCGGGCGTCGCCGAATTGGAGGAGCGCGGAGTTCGCGATTTTTCGCTTCGGCGCGCCGCCGAGGCGGCAGGGGTCTCCTGTGCCGCCCCCTATCGCTATTTCAAGGATAAGGAAGAATACCTCGCGCGCATCCTCGCCCACCTCGCCGCCAAATGGAAGCTCTTCTTCCGCGAGGTCGAGCACGCGTGGATCTCCGAGCCCGCGCGCTGCGCCGTCGAGCTCTGCCTCGCCTGTATTCGCTTTTGGCTCGCCGACGGGCGGCTTCGCGAAGCGCTCCTCGTTTCGGGGGGCGCGTGCGCCCTTCGCCTCTCCGAATTTGATAAGCCCCTTTCGGACTATCTCGTCGGGATTTTCTCGGAGCGCGGAGCTCCCGAGCCCGAAAAATGCGTCGTCCCCATTCGCGCCCTCATATATGGCTACGTCAGCCTTATGGGCTCGGGCGAGCTCGCTCCCACCGAGGAGGCGTTCGCCGACGTTCGCCGCGAGCTCACGAGCCTTATATCTCCGAGCGGCAACGGCGCCGCGGTGAAAGGCGAAAGTTGTTTTGAATAACGCCCCGCAAAGCGAACGAGGAGCGACCGCCGCTTCGACGTGTTGGCGGGCGTTCTTTTGCGGCGAAACATCATAGCTTGACATTCGCGTATGCAGGGTGTATAATATTTTCAATTTTTTACGGGAGAAAAGCCGTGTCACTTCTTAAACTTGAAAACGTCGGTAAGATATACGTTTCGGAAAGCTCCGTCGCCGTCGGTATGCGGGGCGTTGACCTTGAATTTGATATAGGCGAGTTCGTCGCAGTAACGGGTAAATCGGGGAGCGGAAAAACAACGCTTCTCAACGTTATAAGTGGTATGGACACTTATGAGGAGGGGGAGCTCTATGTTGCGGGAGCCCCCACGTCGCATTATTCTCAGGCGGACTGGGAGAGATATAGAAGCGAATACGTTTCGTTCATATTCCAGGAATACAATATCCTTGAAAGCTTCACCGTGCTTGAAAACGTTGAACTCGCGCTCTCGGATATCGAGGATAGGGGAGAGCGCCGCCGCCGCGCCTTGGAGCTCATCGAGCGCGTGGGGCTCACGCGCTTTAAAAACCATAAGGGCTCAAAGCTCTCGGGCGGGCAAAAGCAGAGGACGGTCATCGCCCGCGCCCTCGCGAAGGATAGCCCCATCATTCTCGCCGATGAGCCGACGGGAAATTTGGACTCCAAAACGTCGGAAGAGATAATAGCGCTCCTCGCGGAGATATCGCGCGAAAAGCTCGTCATCGTGGTGACGCACAGCTTCTCGCAGCTGGCGCCTTATGCGACGCGTGAGATACGTATCTATGACGGCGCGGTGGAAAAGGACGAGCACCTAAAAGAAGCCAACGTCGTCACCTATGAGAGGCGGGAAAAGCCGAAGAGCAAGCGCCGCTTCTCCGACCTTTTTCGCGGCATCGAGCTCGGCGCGCACCGCTTTGCCGCCGTTCCCAAGCTCTCCGTTTTCACCTCGCTCATTATGATAATAGCAATGCTCGGCGCCTTCTTCACAACGGCGTTCACGGTGACGGATCTCGCGGTCTACGAAAAGAACTATATGTTTTCCAATATGCCTGGCAGAGTCGTCGCCATTCGGAAGGACGGTGCCGCCATCGAGGAGGAGGAGCTCGCCGAGCTCGCCGCCACGGTTGGCGCCGATAGCTATATCTATCGCGATAGCATTTTGGACGCCAAGATAAACTATCATTTTTATACGATGGACGGCGACGATATGAAGACCTATTCGCAAGTGCTCCGCTTCGTCCGCGACAACACGATAGAGCCCGACATCGGAAGAAAGCCCGAGGCGGACGGCGAGGCAATGCTCGTTTTGCCCATCGAGTGGCGCGACGTTTTCGGAAAAGACGAATTGCTCATGGACAGCGTGGATCTCTATAATAACGGCTCGTTCATCTTGAAGCTGACGGGCGTCGCCTACTATCTCGATAACTCCGAGGAAACGGGTAAAATCGTCGTCACCGACAATGGATTACAATATATGTACGAGATACATAACCTCTTCGGCGAAAGCGCGATAAAGGAAGCGATGGCTACGTGGAACGTAACGACGGCGAACGGTTTTCAGTACGATCGCTATTATAAATTCTATCGCTTCGCCGTGGACTCCTCGCTCACGGGGAAGAGCTACTATATGAGCTACGACGGCTCGTCGACTCCCATGGTTTTGAATGACCTTGCGAGCGGCGCCACCTTGAACTACTCCGAATTGGGTATCTCCGTCAAAACGTTTTTGGGCGCTGGCGTGCGCTACGTTCAGCTCTACGGCACGTTTGAAAGCGAAAAATGCTTCCAAGCTACGCGCGGAACGTCGACGCTCTACGTCTCCCAAGAGCTCGCGCGGGAGCTGGGCTCCGTTGGCGCGAAAACGAACTATCAGTCGTCTCTCTTCTTTGAAAGCACCAAGCTGGCGCGCACCAAGTGCGAGCTCATCTCGGAGAATGGCTACGTCGCGGTCTCCGCCGATTCGACGTATTCCGACCCCGAGTCTCTGCTCTATGCGGCTGTGGAGGCGCTCATCGCCTTCGCCATCTGGGTGCTCGTGCTCCGCTTCATCGCCTTCTTCCTCTCCATCTGCTCCCAGCGCGCCATGCTCGCCAAGCAGGGAGATATCGCCATTCTTCGCTCAATGGGGATCAGCGTGCGTGTCGTCAAAATATCTATGTATACGCAGATGGCACTTTCCACCGTGCCCTCGTTGTTGCTTCTCCTCACATCCTGCCTCGTGATATATAGGAGCCCGAGCCTCAATCCCGTGCTCCCGTATCTGCACGCGCTTCAATATATCCTCATCTGCCTCGGCGTCGTTTTCCTCAACGTCCTGATAACGCGCCGCTACAATAAGAAAATGTTCAACGAAAGCGTCCGCAAGACCTTGAAGGGAGGCGCCAAATAATGGTAGAAATCAAGAATCTCGATAAGACCTATAAGGGCAGTGGCGGCAACTCCGTTCACGCGATTAACGGCGTTTCTCTCACCTTGCCCGATAGCGGCGTCGTCGCCGTCTTCGGTAAATCGGGCTGTGGAAAAACGACGCTCCTCAACGTCATCGGCGGGCTCGATAAGGCGGACGCTGGAAGCGTCCTCTTGGACGGAGCGCGCATCACCCCCGACGCCGACGCGGAGCGTAATTTCTCCGTCGGCTACATCTTCCAAAATTACAACCTCTCAAAAAATATGACCGTGTTCGAGAACGTCGCCAGCTCCCTCCGCCTTTGCGGGGTGAGTGACGAAGGGGAGATAAGCGAGCGCGTCTCGGCGGCTCTCTCCGAGGTCGAGATGGATAAATACGCGGGCAGAATGACGGACGCACTCTCGGGCGGCCAGCAGCAGCGCGTCGCCATCGCGCGCGCCATCGTCAAGCGCCCCAAGCTCATCTTGGCGGACGAGCCGACGGGAAATCTTGACGAGCACAACACCGTCCTCGTTATGGACATTCTCCGCGAAATATCGAAGGACTGCCTCGTTCTCTTGGTAACGCACGAGGCGGAGCTCGTCGAGCTCTATTGCGATCGCGTCATCGAGGTGGTGGACGGCTCCGTCGTCGGCGATAGGCAAAACGTTGCCACGGGGGGCTTCGAGGGCAGAGCTGCCAACGAGGTCTACCTCGGCGATATGGAGCGGGCGGAGCTCGCCTCCCCCGATTTCTCCGTCGAGCTCTTCGGCGATAGGAGCAAGCTCGGCAAAAGGCTCCGTATCATCTCGCGCGGCGGAACTCTTTACGTCGAGGCGGCGGGATTCAACGTCAAGTCCTTGGAGCGGGGCGGCGATCTGCACGTCCACGAGGGCAAGTTCGCGGAGCGTGAAAAGCGCCGAAAGAAGCCCGTCAGCTCCGTCTTGAAGAGCGCGCCCACCGTCGGTAAGGCGGGGCGTATGTATAGCTTCAAGGCGGCGGTCAGGAGCGGCTTCCGCAATAACTTTGGTAGGGCGCGCCTCGGCAAAAAGGCGCTCTTCCTCGGGCTCGTCAGCTTCGCGGTCATCATCGTCCTCATGGTTTCCAGCTTCGGCACCGTGTTTCATAAAATGAGCACCGTGATGGAAAATTTCAACGAGAATACCGTGTTTATCGACGCGGTGCTCACCGATAAGAGCGAGCTAAAAGCGCTCCTTGAAAGCGGCGCGGCAGACCACGTGGCAACGGTGTTTCTCAGCGCGGATATGCCCCCGCGCGCGATATCGAATTATAGCTTTTCGATAGGCAATTTTGAATCTTTTGCTGACGCGGATGCGGGGAGCTTCGCGGCGAAGGCGACCCCCGTCCCGATAAGCGCGATGGGTGAGTCGCGGCTCGTCGCGGGGGTGGCGGAGCTCGCTTCGGACGATGAGTTTATAATAACGACGGCGCTTGCGGATAAGCTACTTTTGGACGTCTCCGTTAGCTACATAACGAGCTACGAGCGCCTTTTGGACGCAGGCGAATGTAAAATAACGACGAACAACGGAAGTGAAAAGGGCGTCTTTGAAAGCATATATCCGACCTCGCGCCTCGTCGGTATCGTCGAGGGGGACGAGGCGGTGGCGTATCACACGGACTACGCCGTCTTGAAAAGTGACCTCGCCGCAATAACCACGAAGCCCGAATATTTGGATATATACACCACGCATTCAGTGGAGCTCGGCGCCATCGAGAACGGCTCCGTCTATCTCAGCCTCCGCGAGTACCAGGACGCGGAGCGATACTATGCGAACGGGATAGTCATTAACGGAATGAGCTTCACCGTCGCGGGCTTCTTCGACCCCGTGGACGATAGGCTTGACGAATTGAACGCCTTCATAAAGGCGCAGGGAGGACCCGATACCCCGCGCGACCTCGGCACGAATTTTGAAAGCTATCTCAGCTATCTTAAAATAGAAGCCGCGTTTGACACCGAGAATAATAAGTACGACGCGGAGAAATTCAAGGCGGAATTTCCCACAGACTATAAGAGGCTCTTGGCGGAATGGCTGACGCAGTGCGAAAAATGGCGGCAGGATTATTACACCAACGTGCGTATGATATGCCCGAAGGTGTTCTTCACGTTCGAGGATTTAAAGGAGCTTTCGTATTCCTCGGGTAAAACGGAGAGCCATCTTGAAAATACCTTTACCTCCAAAAGCGAGTATGCACTGTATCGCTATTACGGTATCCATTCCGCGAATGCCGAGGAGCTTTTTGCGAGCCTCGTCGCGAAGTACGGAACGGATGGCATCTATAACAGCGACGTTTTCTACGATTACTATTCCGCCGATTATAAAGAGGATTCGATACGGCTGACGGCGTGCCTTGTCGTCGTGTTTGCGGTGATGGCGTTAAGTCTCTATCTCATAATGCGCTCGGCGCTTTTCGCCGATATAAAAGAGGTGGGCATAGCGCGCGCGATAGGCGTCAGCAGGAAAAACCTCGTTTTCCGTTATTTTGTGGAAACGCTCGTCGTTTTCTCACTAACGGTGCTGCCTGGCTTCTTAGTGACAAGCCTCGTCGTTTCGCTCCTTATGGGCGCGTCGAGCTATGTCTATGATTTCCTGTATTATCCCTTCTATCTTGCGCTTCCCGCGTTTGCCGCTACCCTCGTTGTCAATGTCGGTTGTGGTATACTTCCCATTCTTTTGCTTTTGAGGAAAACGCCCGCAAGCATACTTTCAAAGTATGATATATAGCCTTCGCGCGGTGTCATCGCCTCGTAGGCGAGCTTTCTCAAAGTGATTTTTGAGACAGTACCGTATAAAAGCAACAAAAGGTGGCGTCTCGTTAAAACTCAATACTTGATTTTACACAAAAACACGGTAGAAGCAGAGATTTTTCTTTACTTCTACCGTTTTTCGTTCGGCTTGCCTAAATGCGGTAGCCTCTTTTCGTTGTCTATATTATTCAAGTCCAAACGCTTGATTTATCGCGCCGCCTATTATCCGCGCCCCCACGCTCACGATTCCGTCTATCTCGCGCGGAGAAACGAACATCGGCTCGCCCGTCAGTATCCCGTCGGAGGAAAAGTGGCGCGAGTCCATCACCGTGGGAACTCCTATCGCAATGACGGGAACGCCTATGCTCTCGCGGCTTATCGCCTGGCGCGCATTTCCAACGCCGCTGCCAGGAAATATGCCCGTGTCCGATATCTGAACAGTCCTTCCCAGCCTGTTCGGTGAGCGTGATGCCAAAGCGTCAACCGCGAAAATAACGTCGGGCTCCAAGCGCTCGCATATCCCCATCACCCATTCCGCGGCGTCGAGCCCGCTTTTCGCCGAAACCCCAGGGCTTATCACGGCGATCTCCGAACATTCAAGCTCGTCGAAGCGCTCCTCGTCGTATTTCATTATCTGTAAGGTGGCGGTAACGGCGTCCGCCGCGCGCGGTCCTATCGAGTCAGGGGTAAGGTGGGGATTCCCGAGCCCCACCACGAGAATGCGGGCGGGAACTATGTGCCCCGAGTCGCAAAGCTCGCAGAGCTTTCGCGCCACCTCGTCCTTCGCGTCCTCCGTCTCCTCCTCGTCGAGGTTGTCCATTCGTTCGAGGCTGAGCGTCGAGTAGGTGCCCTTCGGTCGCCCTATGCTCTTTGCCCCCTCGTCGCTCGTTATTCGCACCGTCTCCCAGCTGCCGCACGAGGCGGCGCTCTTGTGGTATTCAACGCCCGCGGCGGCGGTGTCGGCTCTTCGGCGCTCAACCGCGAGGTCTGTGAACATCGCCACCTCGCGTTCGCGCCGCCTTTCATAGTATTCGTACATAGATCTCCTTTCCGCCGCCCTCGGGCGGCAACGCAAGCTTTATAGATTTCAGTAACGCACCCGCGCGGCGTTTTGCAATGAAACCCCAATGCGAGCTTCGCGTGAAGCGAGCGGAAATCGGCAGTTGTCTTTTTCGCGCCTCTTAGCTTTTTGAAATTATTTCCCGTGTGAGCCTTTAATATTCAAATCTTTTAGAAAAGTCTTGTCGGTTTTGCACAATTTATAGCTTTAAAGTTTGTAAATAAATACGAATTTTCCAAAGCTTTGAAATAACCGTTGCAAATATATTTTTTTTGTGTTAAAATAAATAAGAATAATTATAATCTCGTCGTATGCCCGCCCGAGAGCGCACCCGTGCTTTCGCTCGCGCCTTTCGTCGAGAGCCGCTTTGCGGTACGGAGGATTTATGAAAAAAACACTAAGCCTGTTGCTCGCTTTCGTTATGCTTTTCGGCACGGTCGCCGCCCTCTCCTCGTGCGGCACCCCCAAGAATGCGGGCGCGGAGATAAGCGTCTATCTCGGTGAGGAGATATACGATTTTGACCCCAGCGACTACTACGTGAGCAGTAATTCGGAGCAGCTTATGAGCCTGCTCTTCGAGCCGCTCTTCCGCGTTAATGCTGACGGTAAGCTTGAATGTGCCGCCGCTAAGAAATATAGCGTGGACGAGGAAAAGAGGCAGATCGTCATCGAGCTTCGCGAGAGTTATTGGTCGGACGAGGTGCGCGTCACCGCCGCCGACTTCATCTATGCGTGGCGTGAGCGGATAATCAACCCCAAGAACGCCAACCCCGCCGCCGCCCTCTTCTACGACGTTGAGAACGCCATCGAGATAAAGAACGGCGGTAAGCTTCCAAACGGTAGCGTCGCCTCAATCTACGATTTCGGCGCCGTCGCCTCCGAGGTCTACGAGATCACAATAACCTACCGCGAGGGCGCGGACACCGAAAGGCTACTCCGCAATTTAGCCTCCGTCGCCACCTCTCCCGTTCGCCAGAGTGCCGTCAGCCAGGCCGAGGGCTTTTGGTCGAAGCGCACAGGGACGATATTGACGAACGGTGCCTTCAAGCTTGATGAGCTTGACAGCGCGGAGAAGAGCTTCACCCTCGCCAGGAACGTCGGCTATCATCAGCCAATCGATACCAAAAATTATACGAAGCAGGTAACGCCCTCAAAGCTCGTCAGCTTCGTTGTCGGTGAAGGTGCGTCGCTTTCTCTCAGCTATCAGGATATAGAAAACAAGACCGTGTTCTATATGCTTGACGCAAGCCTTGAAGTACGTGCGGAAAGCAAGGATAAGGCAACCGCCGTTGACGATCTTTCAACCTATACCTACGTGTTCAACGTTGAGAATCCCCTCTTCGCGATTCCCGAGGTAAGGCGCGCTCTTTCCCTCGCTCTCGATAGGGAAAAGATAGCCGAAGCCCTCGTCTTCGCCAAGGCGGCAACGAGCTTCGTCTCCGCCGCTCCCGCCGCCTCGCTCTACGGAGAGGCGCAGCGCCCCATTTCCGCTTCGCCCAAAATGGCGGAAGCGTCGGCTCTCATAAAATCCGTCTCTTCCGAGCTGGAAGGTCTCTCGAAGTCCTTCACGCTCACGGTAAATAATGATAGCGAAAGCCTCGCCGTCGCCGAGCTCGCGAAGGCGTCTTGGAGTGAGCTGGGCTTCACCGTCACGGTGGAAGCCGTCGGAACGGTCAACAGCAAGGTCTATGATGCCTCGACCGCCGAGAATATAACGATAGCGGACTCGGGCATTCAGTCCCGCGTTCTCGACGCGGCATACGGCGTTCGTAATTTCGACGTCATCGCCGTGGATTGGCAAATGTATTCCGAGGATCCCTTTGTCGCCCTCTCATCGTTCACCTCGTTTATGAACGGAAACGGTAGAGACCAAGAGTCGGGTATTCGCACCAATATCAGCGGTTGGTGGAGCTCGGAGTATGACGACTATATGACGGCGGCATATTGCGCCACGACCGAGGAGGCGCGCCGCGAGGCTCTTGTCAAAGCGGAGGCTCTTCTTCTCGAAGCCTGCCCCATCGTTCCCGTCGTCTATAACCAGAGCTTCTATTTCGCAAGCTCCGACGTTTCGGGAGTATCGTGCGACGCCTACGGTAACTTCATACTGAATAAAATGGAGCAAAAGAACTACGAGCTCTATCTCGAAGACTAAAAGGAGACTGTCGCATTTAGGCAGAGCCAAACGAAAAACGGTAGAAGTAAAGAAATATCTCTGCTTCTACCGTGTTTTGTAAAAGAGCAAGGTTAAAACCTACGGCTTTCGTTTTATCGACGTTTAACAGTTGTACGTCTATCTCTCGTCAGCCGTCGATTTCTGCTTTAAATCCGCCAAGCCTCCGCGTATGTCTAATTAAAAATTCACTTTTATTGATTTAACCGTGGTTTTAGCCCACAAAACCTTGTTTTTTATGAGATACCCTCGGCGTTTTAACGCCAACAAAAAACGACACGAAAATAACGGATAAACCTATGAAGAAAAAAGAATTTACCCTCCGCTCAATGACCGATATCAAGGTCTTTATGCTCTTCCTGCTCGATCATATCGGCTACCCCATTGACCACGCATCGTTCATCGGCGTGGTCTCCGAAAGCACGAGCGAGATCTCCCTCGATTACGATGAAGCCCTCCGCGAGCTTTCCGATTCGGGGCACGTGATAAGCGATAGTGTGGGCGGCGAGCGCTACTATATGATTTCCGAGATGGGAAAAATGGTCGCCGCCGAGCTCTATAACACCCTCGATAAGAATTTCCTCGAAAAAAGCTTAAAGGCGGCAGGAAAGTATATCTCCTTCACCAACGGCGGAATAAAGACCAAAACTTCAATTTCCGAAAGAGAGGATAAGCGCTACGTCGTCACCCTCTCCGCGGAAAATTCCGAGGGCGCTCTGATGAGCGTTTCGCTCACCGTGAAATCCCGCGCCGAGGCGGAGCTCATCAAGAATAATTTCGACGCAAGACCTGAGAGCATCTATCGCGGCCTCCTCTTTTCGGCAACGGGAAGAATGGAATATTTCACTTGAAAAAACCATGCTTCCGCTTGCTAAAAGGGCAGACACCGCCTTCGGCGCGTGGCACTTATGTTCGATTTGCTTGAAATGCATTGCGGTCTCCTCACTTAAAGAGCAGGGAATACCGTATCATTGAGCACTATGCTTCGGCACGCAAGGATTGCTCTTTTTGTTCCATTTTATATACCGAGAACGAAAAATCGTGTTTTTTGCCGAAAAAAACTTTGCGTTTTTTAAAAATATTGTATAAACGTTGTAAAAAAAGTAACTTTTTTTTGACAAAACCCTTGACAAAGGGTGAATAAAAAGCTATAATTAACTATAAGAAAGTGCTGAGCTATGGTGAAGTACGAGAAATTTGATACCGAGGAGCTTATAAGGCTTTCGCGCGAGGGTGATGACGGTGCTTTTTCCGAGCTCGTCGTTCGATATTCTCCCATGCTGAATAAAGTCGTTTCAGGCTTTTCCAGTGCCGCCGTGGGGCGTGACGAGGCTTTTTCCGAAGCCTGTGTCGCTCTCTATAAAGCCGTGCTTTCCTACGCCCCCGAGCGCTGTGGCGGTGTCACCTTCGGGCTCTACGCCAGAATTTGCGCAAAGCGCCGCCTGTTCGATTTCTTCGCCGCCGAGGAACGCAAGGCCGTCCCCGAGGGCGTCGATGCCGACGAGCTGGAAGGCGACGAGGGCGTCGAGTCCCTGCTCATTTTAAAAGAAAAGGCGCAAAAGCTTATTTGCGTGGCGCGCGAGCTCCTTTCCGATTACGAGTATCGCGTATTCCTTCTCTACCTTCAAGGCTATGACACCGCGTCAATGTGCGAGGAGCTTTCGAGGGACAAAAAATCCGTGGAAAACGCTAAGGCGCGTATGCTGAAAACCATCAGGGCAAACGCGGAGCGCTTTTCCGATATATAGTCAATATGCCCAAGTAGCTTAATGGAGAGCGTTGTTTACAAAGGCGTCGGTTGGAATCCGTCTAAGGGCAAATTTTTATAAACCTATCAAGCGAGGAAAAGAGAAACCATGTACCAGGACAAGACATTGAAGTGCAAAGAATGTGGCAACGATTTCGTGTTCACCGCAGGTGAGCAGGAATTCTATGCATCTCGCGGCTTTGAAAACGAGCCTTCCAGATGCAAAGATTGCCGTGCCGCAAGAAAGAATGCTCAAAAGGGCGCGAGAGAAATGTTCACCGCCATTTGCAGCGAGTGCGGCAAGGAATGCCAAGTTCCCTTCAAGCCGACCGAAGGTAAGGCAGTTTATTGCAGCGATTGCTTCGCGGCAAAAAGAGCTGAAAGAGACTAATCTGCCAAACGCTCAAAAAAGTCGCCCCCTCGGGAGCGGCTTTTTTACTTTTTACGCACTTTTTTGACGATTTTCTATGTACAAAAGCGATTTGGTGTGTTATAATATATGCGTCAAACCTTACGCGAAAAGCGTAAGGTTTGGTGCGGCGAAGCCGCACTTGGCGCGTTTCACGCGCCCGCATACCTTGACGGCGTTGCGAAAATGTCCGTGCGAGCACACATTTTCGCTTCCTGGTATAATATATGCGTCGGTACTTGGCGCGTTTCACGCGCCCGCATACCTTGACGGCGTTGCGAAAATGTCCGTGCGAGCACACATTTTCGCTTCCTGGTATAATATATGCGTCGGTACTTGGCGCGTTTCACGCGCCCGCATACCTTGACGGCGTTGCGAAAACGCATTGCAAGCTCACTTGCATTATATATGTGTGCTGTATATTTGAAA
>CAYSUO010000001.1:92188-122461 GCA_964434325.1 uncultured Ruminococcus sp. | reverse complement strand
CGAGATATTTCCTCATTGCAAACGGAGCAGTAGACGACGCTGTCGTAGTGCCCGATGGCGGCACAAGTCGAGTCGTGCTCGTTTTCTCTCACTGCCTCGGCGGGGGTGTGCTCCTTTTTAGCTATCTCTTTTTGCTCGCGAGAAATTTCTTCATCGCAAACGGAGCAATAGACGACGCTATCGTAGTGACCGACTGTACCGCAAGTCGAGTCGTGTTCATTTTCCTTGACTGCTTCGGCTGGGGTGTGCTCCTTTTTAGCTATCTCCTTTTGTTCGCGCGAGATCTCCTCGTGGCAAACGGAGCAATAGACGACGCTGTCGTAGTGACCGACTGCCGCGCAGGTGGAGTCCTGCTCGTTTTCCCTTACCGCCTCGGCGGGGGTGTGCGCGGCTTTTTCGATGAGCGCCGTTTCGAGTACCGTGCCGCATTCGGTACACTCTTTGTGCTTCGCTCCGTCATTTTCGCAGCTGGCTTCGACGTCTGTTATCCAGTCGGAAGCCGTGTGAATATGAGCGACAGTGCCCGCCGTCCATTTTGCATAGACGGAGACGGTGCCCGAAAACTCGCGCTCTAAAAGCACGGTGACGCTGAATGACTCTTCAAAACCTTCGTCAAGATACCAGCCCGCGAAGGTGTAACCCTCCTTCGTCGGCTCTGTGGGGAAAATTATCGTTCCGTCATCTCTCGGCTTGACGGTGGCGTAAACCGTGCCGTCAACTATGAAGTCGACGAAAAAGCTCGTTTCGTCGCCGCACGCGGCGAGCCCGAGCAGGGCGGCGGTCGCCAAAATTAAAACGAATAGTGCGCTGAGTATTTTTTTCATAAGTCCTCCTCTGCCGCAAGGCGGCACTAAAAAGATTTTTCAAGAGACGCGAGTGATTTTACAAAAAATACAATGCTACATTTATAATTATAATACAAATTATAACTGATTTCAAGTATTTTTTCAAAATTTGCAAAAATTGTAGATTTTTTAATGAGCGCTAAATGCGCTGATACGATTAGCACTTAATACAAGCGACGCGCGCATTCCCGCAAAGCCAATGCGCTCACCCGCGGAAAATCGCCGAGAGCCCGAGCCAAGCCACACAAAGGACGGAGGAGAGCACGGCGGACGTAAGCTTGATGAGGTAATAGCTCTTCATAGAAACGCCCGCGCCTTTTATAACGCTTTTTATTTGTAAGTGTACCGAAAAGCCTGAAAAGCTCACGGCAAAGGCGGTGGCGACAAGGGAAGCCTCTCTTGTTAGGGAGGAGGCGCTTAATCGCTTCGCCGCGTTTCCTATTTCAAAAAGGCTTGATAGCAGAGCGCTTGCGGCTTCGTTGCTTATCGCCGAGCATATCAAGCCCGAAAGCACCGAAAAGGCGGTGACAAAGCCGCAAGCCATAAGTGTATTTTGCGTCGCCGAGTTAACGGCACAGGCGAGCGAAAATCTCTTGCGCGCGGAGAATTTTTCGGTGCTTTCAGAGGGTGAGCTTCGCATTGAAAAAAGAATACCGCATATAACGGATGAGGCAATGCTTATCAAATAGAGCGCAAAGCCCTCGCGGGCGCTTCCTCGAAGAGCATAGCCGACTCCGCCTATCACAAAGGCGGGGCTCGCGTTGCTGGTGAAGCCTATCAGCCTCTCACATTCTTCGCGATTTATCGCATTGTCTAAATAGAGCTCACGCGCGGCTTTTGCTCCCGCAGGAAAGCCGCAAAAGAGCCCACAAATAAAAGCGGAGATGGCGCTTGCATTCATTTTAAATAGCCATGTAAATAGCCGCTTGAAGCACTCGGCTTGCTCCGCGGGAAAGCTGCTCGTCATAAGCTCGGCAACTATCATAAAGGGAAATATCGAAGGTATAACGGCGCTTTTGCATACGCCAAGCCCCTCCTTGACGAGCTCTCCGACAAAAGGCGCAAGAAGCGTCGATAGCGTTATGCAAAGAGTCAGTGTGAGCAGTGAAAGTGTAAGCTCCACGAGCTTATCGCCCGCACTTTTTCGATTTTTGATTGTAATACGTTGGCTTTTCATCATTTTTTTGCGTCGCCTTCATAAATATTAATATACTGTATGCGTCGTGCTTCGCGGTATGCTCTCAGCCTCGCGAAGCGCGTGTAATAAAGATTTATGAAAGGGCGGCACGCAAAATGAAAAAAATCTTGCATTCGCAAAATAAGCTTCCTCTCGCACTTTCGGCGGCAATTTCGCCGTTCCATCTTGAAGCCGATCGTTCCTCTCGCGGGCTTTCGCTCTCCGTGGGCGGCGTTCGTGCCGTATCTGAATTTTCAGAAAACACCGTCGCCTTAAAGCTCGGATTTTGCGTTCTCACCGCCCGCGGAAGAAATTTTTGCCTCGCAATTTATGAAAATAATACGGCGGAAATAACGGGAATTGTAGAAACGGTGGAGTTCTCCTATGCCAAGGCTTGACCGTTTGATATTCGGATACCGAAGGATAAGCTTTGAGAAGAGCGACGCGAAAGTGGCGGCGGGGCGCTTTTTGAAATGCGGTATCGCGGCTCGCTTTTTGCCGAACGGAAGCGTCACGGTGGCGGAAGCACAACTAAAAAAAGCCGCCAAAGCCCTTGATGGGCACGTCCACTACACCGTTAGCAAGCCACTCGGGCTTTTCGGAGCTCTTCGCCGTCAAAGCTCGCGATACGGCGTCATAGCCGCCCTGCTTCTCTCCCTCCTTCTCGTCCCGCTCTCCTCGTGCATCGTTTGGGACGTTCGCGTCATCGGGGCGGAGATAGCCTCGGAGGAAGATATCGTAGCCGAGCTTGCCGAGGCGGGGCTTCGTGTCGGTATTCCGTGGTCGGCGGTGGATAATGATAAAGTCGAAGCCGAGCTGCTTGCAAATTCGGAGCTCGTTTCGTGGGTCAACGTTAATAGGCGCGGAACGGTGGCATACGTCAGCGTTATAGATAAAGCGGAGTATACCCCCGAAGCTCCTAAGGTGGGTTATGCAAACGTGGTCGCGTCGCGCGATTGTGTCGTCGAAGAAATAACGGTCAAGCGCGGCTATCCCGTTGTCAAGGCGGGGGAGACTGTCAAAAAGGGGCAGCTCCTCATCTCGGGTGTCATCCCCGCCGAGTTAGGCGGCGGGCTTTGCTATGCGGAAGGCACCGTCATCGGAAGCTATTCCGATTTCATCAGCGTCAGCGTCGAGTCTCGCGAGGTGAAAAAAGTACCGAAGGAGAGGGCATTTTGCGGTTTTTCAATAAATTTTTTCGGTTTTTCAACAAAACTTTTAAAAATATATAGAAAAACCGAAGGTGAATATGTTATAATAAATGATAATAGGCGAGCATCGCTTCTCGGCAAAAAGCTACCGATAGGGACGGTGCGCGAGTACGTATTGGAATATACGAGCGAGACTGTCGCCTATTCCGAGTCGGAAATGGCGGAGCTCGCCTTCGCTCGTATGAATGAAAGCCTGTCGCTCGCATTAAAGGGCGCGACGCTTTTGAAGATTAAAACACAGGGCTCTTTTTCGGGCGAAGCCTACACGGTGCGAACGGACTATCTTTGCTCCGCCACCGTTTCGGAAGCTCTCGAATTTTTCGTTGAAAACGGCGGATAGGCGGAAGGAGATAGGATTGACAGAAAGAATAGTAACAACAAATTCAACCGAGGCGACGGCGGCTCTCTTTGGTGCCTTCGATGCCAACGTGAGGCTTATAGAAAGCGCCTTCGGCGCTAAGATAAGCAATAGGAGCGGTGACGGCGAAAGCGGTGACGCCCTCATCGTGAGCGGCGAAAAGGAAGCTGTCGATATGG
This sequence comes from uncultured Ruminococcus sp., assembly GCA_964434325.1. Lineage (GTDB taxonomy): Bacteria > Bacillota > Clostridia > Oscillospirales > CAG-272 > UBA1740. The sequence goes on along the minus strand of CAYSUO010000001.1, from coordinate 118,691 downwards.
CGTGCCGCGCGCTGGAATATTTGAAGCGCATGGTCGGCAACGGTGAGCTCGTCAGCGAGCAAAGCGTCGAATACGTTATCGGGCTCGTGCGCGATAGCTTGGACGGGCTCGACGACAGCTTCTTCACCGACGTGATAAGCGTGACGAATAGGGGAAAGCCCGTCAAGCCTAAAACGCTGGGGCAGAAAAGGTACGTCAAGGCGATACAGAGCAACACCGTTGTCGTCGGTACGGGACCCGCGGGAACAGGTAAAACGTTTCTCGCCGTCGCCATGGCGACGGAAGCCTTACGCAATAAAGAGGTGTCGCGCATAATACTTACGCGCCCCGCCGTTGAAGCTGGTGAACGCCTCGGCTTTTTGCCAGGTGACCTTCAAAGCAAGATAGACCCGTATTTGCGCCCCCTCTACGACGCGCTTTACGAAATGCTTGGTGCGGAGAATTTTCAGAAATATATGGAGCGCGGAACTATCGAGATAGCCCCACTCGCCTATATGCGCGGCAGAACGCTGGACGACTCGTTCATAATTCTTGACGAGGCGCAGAACACGACTCCCGAGCAGATGAAAATGTTTTTGACGCGCCTTGGATTTAATTCCAAAGCGGTCGTTACGGGGGATCTTTCGCAGACCGATCTCCCCCTCGGCAAAAAGAGCGGACTCGCCGTTGCTAAAAAAATACTTTCTGGAATCGACGGAATTTCCGTGTTCGAGTTCTCGGAGCGTGACGTCGTGCGTCACAGCCTCGTCAGAAAGATAATCTCCGCCTACGAGAAATACGAGCGCGAGGTGACGGAAAAGAAGCTTCGCGCCGTGAAGCACTGACCCGTGTGGGTGCTCATTCAAATCGTTATGCTGTCGTGGTACGGGAGTGTAACGCTTGTCGCTTTCGCTAAAACACGGCTCGAATTTCCAAAGGCGGAAGCCGCGCAAGCCTTCCGCTTTCAAAATCGAAAGGTATGGTCATAAAATGAAACGTAGCTTAAAGATAAATTTTTCGGCAACGAAGCCGTTTGAAGAGGTGGACTACTATTTTAAATGCGTCGTTCGGCGCGCCGTGCTGGCAACGCTCGATCGCCTCGCCTTCCCCTATAATAGCGAAGTGTCCGTAACCCTTTGCGACGCGGAGTACATACGAAAGCTCAATAAGCTTTATCGCAATAAGGACAAGGCGACCGATGTCCTCTCCTTTCCTCTCTACGATAACGGGGAATTTGACGAAGCCGAGTGCGATGACCTCGCCGTCCTCGGCGACGTCGTTATATCTATTCCGCGAGCCCACGAGCAGGCGCGCGAGCTCGGTAATTCATTTCTTCGCGAAGTCGCGTTCCTCACCGTACATTCCGTCCTTCACCTCTTGGGCTATGACCACGAGCGAAGCGAAGAGGAGGACGAGCTTCAATGCCGCCTTCAACGCGAGATATGCGACTCGATAGAGATATAAGCGCGTGATAGTGTAACTAAAAAAACTCGGGCGCGAATTTCGTGCGTGAAATGTAGTGAATTGTAGTGAAATATAGTGAAATGTAAAAGAGTAAAAAATATCAACTGTTCGTTGCCGCTTGGCAGCTAAATGGAGAGCAATATGAAAAGAACAAGCTTTATAGCGATAGTCGGAAGACCCAACGTGGGTAAATCGACGCTTCTCAACGCCATTCTCGGAGAAAAAGTGGCGATAGTTTCTAAAAAACCGCAAACGACGAGAAATAGGATAACGGGAATTTACACAAAGGGCGAGGATCAATTCGTCTTTCTCGATACCCCTGGATTGCATAACCCCCGCACCAAGCTCGGCGATTTTATGGTGAAGACTACCGCCAACACGCTTAGCGGCGTCGAGTACGCTATTCTCGTCGTCGAAGCGCGCGAGGCGGTGGGTGACATTGAAGCACAGATAATTTCGCGATTTAAAAGCGATGGAATGAAGGCGATACTCGTCATAAATAAAATTGACTCAGTTCGTGCCGAAAATATAGCCAAGACCATTGCCGCTTATGCGGCGGCGTTCAATTTTGAAGCCGTCGTTCCCGTTTCTGCGAAGAACGGCAAGGGCGTCGACATCGTGCTTTCGGAATGTGAAGGGTTCCTTTCCGCGGGTGAGTGGTTTTTTCCCGACGATATAGTGACAGACCAGCCCGAGCGTCGAATCGCGGCGGAAATAATACGGGAAAAAATACTTCGCCTTCTCGACGAGGAGATACCGCACGGCACCGCCGTTTCCATCGAGGAATGGAGCGAGAAGCGCGGCGTGATTTCCATAAGGGCGGAAATCTATTGCGAGAAGCCCACCCACAAAGGGATGATAATAGGCAAAGGGGCTTCCACCATTAAAAAGATAGGTAGCTATGCACGCGAGGACCTTGAAAAGCTGCTCGACAGCAAAGTATTTCTCGATCTCTACGTTCGCGTCAAGGAAAATTGGCGCGACAGCGATTTCAATATCAACGCGCTCGGATATTCGGAAGATAACCTATGATAACCGAGGTCAAGGGGCTCGTCCTGCGTACAACGGATATCCACGACTCCGATAGGCTGATAACGGTGTTCACCGAGGAGCTCGGCGTTTTGTCCGCCCTCGCCAAAGGGGCTCGCTCGCTTAAAAGCAGAAAAATGTCGTCAACGATGCAGTTCTGCTACTCCTCCTTCGTTCTCGTTCGCCGCGGCGAGCACTATATGATAAGAGAAGCCGAGCTCATCGAAAGCTTCTTCGAGATAAGGAACACCATCGAGGGGCTTGCGCTCGCCTCCTACATCGTGGACGTGCTTTCCGACGTTACCGTCGCCGAAAGGGAAACGGAGCTCTTGCGCCTTTCCCTAAATTCGCTCTACGCGATAGCGAAAGGGAAATATCCCCTCAACAAGATAAAAGCGGCGTTTGAGATACGCGCCGCTTCCATAATCGGCTTCATGCCCGACGTTTTGGCGTGCTCGCTTTGCGGCGAGCGCCACGGCGACTTTTATTTTGATATAATGGGCGGCTTCCTCAAATGCTATGCGTGCAACGAGCGCGAAGCGCACCGCCGCGATATTCCCGAAGAAGCGCACGAGAACCATCTCGTTTGTATACTTTCCGAGGGGGCGAAAACAGCTCTCGGATATTGTATTCATTCGCCCGTCGAAAAGATATTTTCTTTCAATATTTCCGAGCCCGATATGGAGCTTCTTGGAAGAGCCACCGAGGAATATATTATAAACCAGCTTGAACGCTCGTTCAAAACGCTCGACTTCTACAAAGAGGTAAAACGATAATGCAGTTTTCGCAAAAGACCTTACAAACCTTGGAGTTTGATAAAATAACCGCCATGCTCGCCGCCGCCGCTTCGACGGATGGCGCAAAGGCGAAGGCACTCGCTCTCACCCCGACGGACGACTATGACAGTGCCTCGGACAGGCAGGAACGCACGGACGCGGCAAAGCGGCTTCTTAACGCAAAGGGCTATCCTGCATTTTCCGCGCCCGAGAGTGTGACGGCGGCGGCAGAGAGAGCCTATAAAGGCGCAGTGCTTACACCGCGCGAATTGCTTGACGTTGCATCCCTTTTGCGCTCCGCGGCAGCCTTGCTCGATTATATAAATACCGATAAGCCGTTTGACACCGTGCTTGACGAGGTGTTTCGCCGCCTCATTCCGTCGCGTGAGCTCGCGGATAGCATAACGCGCTCGATATTGAGCGAGGATATGATTGCCGACGAGGCAAGTCCAGCACTCGCGGATATACGCCGAAAAATACGCCAGACGAACAATAAGATAAAGGAAACGCTTCAAAGCTATATAGGCGGCGAGCGTATAAAATATTTGCAGGACAATCTCGTCACGATGAGAAACGGCAGGTACGTCGTTCCCGTTAAGGCGGAGTATCGCAACGAGTTGAAGGGGCTCGTGCACGATACGTCATCCTCGGGGGCAACGCTGTTCGTTGAGCCGATGAGCGTTGTCGATGCCAATAACGAATTGAAGAGCCTGACGGCGGCGGAGGCGCACGAGATTGAGCGTATCTTATCTGTGCTCTCGGCTCGCTGTGCCAAGCATTCGTCGATAATAACGCTCAATTATCATAATATAACCGAGCTCGCGTTTTACTTTGCTTGCGCAAGCCTTGCACAGCAAATGAAAGCGGAGCGCCCGCATTTAACGAGGGAGCGCGCGGTGAGCTTGAAGCGCGCACGCCATCCGCTCATCTCGCGCGAGCGAGTGGTTCCCATCGACATATCGATAGGCGGGGAGTATGACACGCTTATAATAACGGGTCCCAATACGGGAGGAAAGACGGTCAGCTTGAAAACTCTGGGGCTACTCACCCTTATGGCGCAAGCAGGCTTGCAGATACCCGCTCTTGAAAGCTCAACGGTCGGCGTATTTGAAAACGTGCTCGTGGATATAGGCGATGAGCAGAGCATCGAGGAGTCACTTTCAACGTTTTCTTCTCACATGGTAAACGTCGTTTCAATACTGTCGAAGCTTGGCAAAAGCTCTCTCGTGCTCTTTGACGAGCTCGGCGCGGGTACAGACCCCGTGGAGGGGGCGGCGCTTGCAACCGCCATTCTTGAAAAGGCACAGGCGCTTGGTGCTCTCACCGCGGCAACGACGCACTATGCTGAGCTGAAAGCCTACGCCTTAGAAACGCCGCGCGTGCAAAACGCTTCCTGCGAGTTTGACGTTGAGACTCTTCGCCCGACGTATAGGCTCATAATAGGCTCACCTGGAAAATCGAACGCCTTCGCCATTTCGGAAAAATTAGGTATTTCGCCAGATATAATAGAGCGTGCAAATAGGCTCATCGAGCGAGACAATAAGCGCTTCGAGGACGTTATCGAGAAGCTGGACGTTAACCGCCTTGAAATGGAGCGCGAGCGTGAAAAGGCGGAAGCCTTGCGTCGTGAATACGAGGCTTTTAAGCTTGAATCCGAAGAAAAGCTAAAACGAAAAATCGCTAAAATAGAAGAAGAAACTCAAAAGCAAGTACTTAAAGCGCGGCAGATTTTAGATAGCGCCAAGGCTTCAAGCGAATTTGTTTTTGAGCGGCTTGAAGCTCTCAGGAAGCAAGACGACAAGGAGCGCCGCCTTGAAATGATGAAGAGCGCGCAGGAGGAGATACGAAGGACACTCTCTGCATCTGGTAAACTTTTTGACGGTGTTGAAGTGAGAGAAGTGTCGCTCGACGATGACTATAAGCTGCCGCGCGAGCTCACCGTCGGCGATACGGTATATCTCGTTACGATAGGCAGGGAAGGGGTAGTGACGGCGACAAAGGATAAAAACGGGCTTGTTTCCGTAAGCTCTGGAATTTTGCGCACCAAGGTGACGGAGGATAAGCTTCGACTCGTTGAGAACGGCAAAAGCTTTAAAACCCGCGCTCCCGTGCAAAAGCCGAGCGAGGGCAAGGTGAAGCGCACCGTAAACTCCTCGTTTCGTTCCGAGGTCGACGTGCGCGGCATGATAGGTGACGATGCGTGGTTTGTCGTTGATAAATATCTTGATGACGCTGTTCTCGCGGGGGTTCCCAGCGTTCGCATAATTCACGGCAAAGGAACAGGCGCCTTGCGTGCCGCTCTCTGGAAGTATTTTAAAAACGATACACGCATAAAATCATATCGCCACGGCAATTACGGCGAGGGAGATGCGGGCGTCACGATAATTGAATTTAAGCAGTAGCTTAAAGCTGCGCTCGCGAAAGACTTGCGGGCGGAAAGGAGTGCTTTGAAATTTATCAATTTAACCGTTCGTGCCCCGCTTAGCGAGGTCGCCGATTTTATTTCCGATAACAAAAGGGTGAATGCCAACGTTCGCTTCGAGCCTCGCGACGGGACGCCGTTTATGCACGTCAAGAAGGACGGCGAAAGGCTTAAAATTAAGTGTGAAATGATGGATCGCCCCACTAAGGATAACGGCTTTCTGGTGGGTACGTATTTTAAAGGACGGCTGACCGAGCAAGGCGGTGTAACGCGGCTTCGCGGCGTGATATTAACGTCGCCGATATATCATTTGGTGTGGCTTGCGCTTCTCGCAGTTCTCGTTTGGCAATGCTTCCGCTATGCGGCGCTTTCGGTAGCTCCCGTCATGTTCGTCGCAATGGAAGTACTCATGTTTCATAAGGAATTTAAGAAGCAGGGGTATATCAAGCGCTATCTTTGCCGCGCCTTTTCGCGAATCGAGCGTGGAAAAAGCGCGAATTAAGCTCGCACGAAGTTTTTGCCGAAGCCTCACAATTTACGATGAGCAAATCAATAGCGGTGGAAAATGCCTATGGCGGAATTTTCACCGCTGATTTAATAATGTATAAGCAGAAGCTTAATTGTAAGTTCTTTTGCTCGATTTTCGACGTGCGGCTTGTATTTGTGTTTGCACAAATAACAGAGCGTAAGAGACGCAAAAATTATTTTGCAAGCTGTAAAAAACGATTATCGCTTTCGCAAACACAACGAAATTTGATACGTGCTCGCGGTAATATGCGTAAATGAAAAAAGTTAATTTTCAGTTGATATTTCCGTGTTATATTATTATAGACTTGTCGAATTATGTAATTTGATTTGGAGGTAGATATTATGCGCTACGTGTTGTATAACCCTTGCTCTGGCGACGGAAAATGTACCGAATATGCAATGAGCTTGAAGGAGGCGGATACTTCGGTCATAGATGTGACCGAGCTCGCCGATTATCGCGATTTCTTTTCGCAGCTTACGGAGAAAGACGAAGTTTTGCTTTGCGGCGGTGACGGCACTATAAACCGTTTTGTCAACGCGGTTGACGGTATGGATATAGCCGCGCCGATATACTACTATCCCGCAGGTACGGGGAATGATTTTTATCTCGACGTGACGGGTGAGACCTCTCCCGCACCTATCCTGCTCAACGATTACGTGAGGGAGCTCCCGAGCGTCACGGTAAACGGGAAAAGCTATAAATTTATCAACGGTATAGGCTACGGGATAGACGGATATTGCTGTGAGGTGGGCATCAAAAAGCGCGAAAAAAACAAACCTGTCAATTATACTGCCATTGCGATACAGGGCTTGCTTTTCCATTTTAAGCCCGTCAACGCCATCGTCACGGTGGACGGGGTAGAGCATCATTATAAAAAGGTGTGGCTCGCTCCCACGATGAACGGAAGGCGCTATGGCGGCGGAATGATGCCGACTCCTGCGCAAGAAAGAAATTCGGGTAAGCTCTCCGTGATGATATTCCACGGATCGGGCAAATTGAAAACGCTGATGATATTTCCCACGATATTCAAGGGCGAGCACGTTAAGCACGATAAGTACGTCGAGGTCTTGACGGGAAACGAAATAAGCGTTAGCTTCGACGTTCCGACAGCTTTGCAGGTGGATGGAGAAACCTTCCTCGGAGTAAGCGAATATTCGGCGAGCGCCAAGGTGAAGGCGGAAGCCGTTCGTTAGAGGTGAGGAGTAATGCGGGAAAAGATAATCGTTCTCTCCGCTTTAATAATAGTACTTATTGCCGCGGTATGTGTGATATCGCATATATTTACGCGTATTTTGCTGAACGTTGCGCTTAACCGAAAAGAGTATCGCTTTATCACGCTTATAAAAGAAAAGATAATGGGCTCATCGAGCCTCGCGGGCTTCACCGCCGAGTTAAGGCGCGCGGAGAAAGAGCTCGTTGCTCGCAATTTGCAAGAGATTCACATTGTCGCCGAGGATGGCGTTGAGCTCGTTGCCCATTGGCGCCCCGTCGAGGGGGCGCGTCGCGTCGTCGTTGCCATGCACGGCTGGCGCTCTACGTGGGCACAGGATTTCGGGATAGTTTCCGATTTTATGTATGAGAATGGATGTAGCGTTCTCTATGCCGAGGAGCGCGGGCAAAATAACAGCGGCGGCGAATACATGGGCTTCGGAATGCTTGAAAGATACGATTGCCTTGAATGGATAAAGTGGGTGAATGCGGAAACGGAAGCTAAGCTTCCCGTGTATCTTGCAGGTATTTCCATGGGAGCAAGCACCGTTCTTATGACGGCAGCTTTCGAGCTTCCCCAAAACGTGCGCGGCATAATCGCTGATTGTGGCTTTACCTCGGCGCACGATATTTGGAAGCACGTTCTCGAAAGCAATCTTCACCTGTCGTATCGCCTTCGGCGCGCTACGGTCAATCATTTTTGCAAAAAGAAGATAAAGTACGTGGACGATGGTTGTTCCGCCGTCGAAGCGCTGAAAAGCTCAAAGGTGCCCGTCCTCTTCATTCACGGCACCGACGACGGCTTCGTTCCAATATGGATGACGTATGAGAACTATAAAGCGTGTTCCGCACCGAAGCACTTGTTCGTCGTTCCTGGTGCCAATCACGGCATGAGTTGCTACATAGACCGCGAGGGCTACGAAAAGAACGTCAAGGCGTTTTGGCAGGAATACGATGAAGCTTCGGAGTGCGAAAATTTTGAAAATCATTGACAATCGTAAACGTTTATTGTAAAATAAGTACGGTAGCGTATGCTGCCGTGCTTTTTTTCGGGAGCGCGGAGGCTTAGGCTACTAATTCACACACTTAATGGAGAGCTTTATGCAGAATTTATATGAAAACAATTCGGCAAATAGCCCGCGCTTAAAGACCGATCGCTTCTTTGTAAATTACGATAATAAATACGTGTATAACGGCTTTATGAACGAGGCGTTCAATTTCGTCGAAAAGGCACAGCTTCTTTCGCCGTCTCTTTGGCGGCGCTTCGTGGCGCAGTTTAAAAGCGACGCCGATTCCGCGGATTGCGGCTGGCGCGGCGAGTATTGGGGAAAAATGATGCGTGGCGCCTGCTTCGTATATTCCTACACGCGGAGCGAAGAGCTTTACGCCACCCTCGCCGAGACCGTTTCGGATATGCTGAGCTGTGCCGATGAAAACGGCAGGATAAGCAGCTATTCGACCGAGAGGGAATTTAACGGATGGGATATTTGGTGCAGAAAATATGTTCTTCTCGGAATGCAGTATTTCCTTGAAATTTGCAAAAACGATGAGCTTCGCGCCCGTATAATAAGCTCTATGTGCGGACAGGTCGATTATCTTATATCGAAGCTCGGTGCCCCCGAGGAGGGCAAACGACATATATGTAAAACCTCAACACATTGGCGCGGCTTAAATTCATCTTCCGTTTTGGAGCCCGTAGTTCGGCTCTACTCGATAACGGGTGAAAAGCGCTATTTCGATTTTGCTAAGTACATCGTCGATATAGGTGGCACGGACGTTGAAAACATATTCCACCTCGCCTATGAAAACGGGCTCGCACCGTATCAGTATCCCGTAACCAAGGCGTATGAGATGACCTCGTGCTTCGAGGGGCTTCTCGAATTTTATAGGGTCACAGGCGTTGAATGGTATAAGACCGCTGTCTTGAACTTCGCCGATCGCGTTCTTGAAGGCAATTTCACCGTTATAGGATCGGCGGGCTGTACGCACGAGCTCTTCGATCATTCGACGGTGAGACAGGCGAACACGACGAACAACGAGGTAATGCAGGAAACCTGCGTCACCGTCACTCTTATGAAATTCTTTTATCAGCTCAACGTTTTGACGGGTGAAGCGCGTTACGCCGATGCCTTCGAGACGTCGCTTTACAACGCGTATCTCGGCGCCCTCAACACAAACTGCAACGTTGAAGGGCTGATCCTTGAAAAATATCCCGACGCCATTCCCGAGGCTTTGCCCTTTGATAGTTACAGTCCGCTTACCGCGGGAGCTCGCGGCACTCTGATAGGCGGCTTCAAGGTGATGTCCGATAAGCACTATTACGGCTGTTGCGCCTGCATCGGCTCAGCGGGTATAGGGCTCGTTCCTAAGCTTCATTTTTTGACGACGGAACGCGGCTTCGCGTTGAATTTTTTCATAGACGGAAGCGTTGAAACTCAAACCGCGAATGGACAGCGCATAAGGTTTACCACGAAAACGGATTACCCGCGTACAGGCAGGGTATCACTCGTCGTTTCGCTCGCTATGCCCGAAAGCTTCGAGCTCCTCGTTAGAAACCCAGAGTGGAGCACTGAAACGGAGATAGACGTGAATGGAGAGAGCGTCACGGCGACGGAAGGTTACGTCGCTATCGATCGCCTGTGGAGAGATGGCGATAGGGTAGAGCTCACGTTCGATATGACTACCAAGGCGATACTTCCCATTCATTACGGAAGCCAGGTCTTGATGAATAAGTGCGCCGATAATTACGTGCTCCCGACTTATGACGTTGAGGACCCGATAGCGCACCGCCATGTGGCATTGCGCCGAGGTCCCGTTATGCTCGCGCAGGACAATAGCTTAGGATATGATCTAAATGAGCCGATAGACGTGCTCATCGAGGCAGACGGATCGGTCAAAGCCGAGCTCCCCGAGGGAGAGGACATTGCTCCGTATTCGCACGTCGTTGAGCTGAATGTTCCACTGACAAACGGCAAAAAAATGACGGTCACCGACTATGCGTCGGCAGGGAAGCTCTGGGGCGACAACCAAATAGCTGTCTGGATGCTCACTGTTTGAACTAAGGCGTTGAGCCTTTCGCGCGATTTAGCCCGTAAAGCTTGGCTTGCCTGAGCCTAACTCGCGTTTGATGTGTGATATGCTCCTTTTGATTTTCGCTCATAAGCTCGGTGCGAAGCTTATCATCTCTTGGCATACCTTGTGGCGCGCGCCCCCTGTTTATCAATAAAAACAAAAATCCGAACCGCTTTCTTTTAGAAAATGCGATTCGGATTTTCTTGGTGCCGATAGTCGGGGTCGAACCGACACGGTATTGCTACCTTCGGATTTTGAGTCCGACGCGTCTGCCAATTCCACCATATCGGCGTATGGTTCACCAACCACGCCACATATTATAGCACATCACGAAAAAAAAATCAATACGTTTCGAAAAAAAGCTCCGAGATTTGTAAAAAAGTTTTTTGCTTATTGTATTTTTTATTATTTTATTGTATAATGGTATATATAAGATAAGTGGAGGGGCTCGTGACGGATATTGATTTTTCTTTTAGCGAAGTGTGCCGCGAAAATATCGCCGAGCTTTCGCGAAGGCAGTCGGTGGCGGCGGAGCAAAAAATTGCCGAGCTTTCTATGGCGGCAGATGAAGCCGCGAGCTTAATTTTGGAAAGACTTGAAAAGGGAGAGAAGCTTTCTTCGCTTCTTTCGGGGCGCCTTTTCGATATCGAGCTCTCATCTCTGCCGCACGTCGGGCATCTTCTCGAAGATAGCCAAGCTTTAACTGCTATGCTCTCATCGCTTTCGTGCTACGATAGAATTGAGCTCGTCGTTCTGCTTGCGAAAAGGCTCGAAGATCGCGGGATATGCATTACTGAATCGGAGCTTTTGAGCGTTGCGGAACGAGACGGTAGCGTAGCCTTTGTTAAAAATCCGCTCTCCTCCGAGGCATTCGACGTTTTCAGCCAACAGCTCTACGATCCACGCTTGCGCTACACTAAGGATATGCGCGAAGCCGTTTCACTTCTTGTTAGCGACGAGGTGGGATATTGCATATTGCCGCTTGAAGAGCGCGGCGGAAGAAGGATATTGGCGACGGAAGAGCTTATACTTCGAGAAAACTTGAAGATAGCGTCCGTAACACCCGTTTTCGGAGCTCTTGGCGGAGCCGATATGTCGTACGCCCTCGTGTCAACCACGGTCCACGTGCCCACCTGTCAGCTCGGCGACGATCGCTATCTCGAAATAATGATAGAGCTTGAAGACGAACATCGCCTCTCAGAGCTGTTCATCATTGCCGAGCGGCTTAATTTACGTGTTCACAGGATAAACAATCTGCGCTTCGATACCGAAGAAGGAAGCACCTCGTGCCTTTCTATGGTTTTCTTGAATGAGCGCGGCGATTTTTCGCTTCTTTTGGCATATCTCACGTTTTTTGTTCGCGGCTTTAAAGCTGTCGGCATTTATAAAAATATAGAGTAAAAATAATTAAGGAGGATATATATGAAAAAGCACATTGAGTACAACACGAGCGGAACCTGCTCCAAAAAGGTCATTCTCGATCTCGAAGACGACGTTATAACCGATTGCAAATTTGTCGGCGGTTGCCCTGGTAATACGTACGGCGTTGCGGAGCTCGTCAAGGGAATGACGAAGGACGAGGCGATAAAGCGCTTGAAGGGAATAAAATGCGGCTCTAAGAGTACGTCGTGCCCCGACCAGCTTGCAAAAGCCCTTGAAGCTTGATAGGAGGAAAAAATGAAGGCTTATAACGCGGAATATTTAAGGTGGCTTGCATCGCCGTCATTGACAGACGAGGAGCGCGCCGAGCTTAGAATGATAGAAAATGATGAAGACGCAAAGAATATGCGCTTCTCGGCACCAATGGATTTTGGAACGGCGGGGCTGAGATCTACCATGTGCCTCGGAACTGCCAATATGAATCGCTTCACCGTCGTTCAAACCACGCGCGGAATAGCCGCGCTTGTTAAAAGTGCGGGCGGTGAGGAGCGCGGCGTGGCTATCTGCTACGATTCGCGCAATAATTCCAAGCTTTTTGCCGAGATAAGCGCATCGGTTCTTGCAGGTGCAGGTATCAAGGTTTATATATTCGACGGCCTTCGCCCCACTCCTGAGCTTTCCTTTGCGGTAAGAGCCTTGAAGACTGTCGCGGGTATCAACGTGACCGCTTCGCATAATCCCAAGGAGTACAACGGATATAAGGCGTATTGGGAGGACGGGGCACAGATAGGCCCCGAGCAGGCGGCGATAGTTTCCGAAGAACGCGCAAAATTTGACGTGCTCGACGTTTCGGGCATAGCCGATTTTGGCGAGGCAGTAAAAGCGGGAAGGATAGAGTTGCTTGACGCACGCTTCGACGAGCTCTATTTGAACGCCGTAATATCCGCCATGACCTCACCCGAGACGGTTTGCGAAGTTGCCGACAGCTTGAAGGTGGTCTACACGCCGCTTCACGGAGCGGGATGCGCTCTTGTTCCGAAGGCTTTCGCTCGCGTCGGTTTAAAGCATTTGTACACCGTTCCCGAGCAGATGGTGACGGATGGAAATTTCCCCACCGTTCCAAAGCCCAACCCCGAATATGCCAACGTCTTTTCTCTCGGGATTAAAATTGCCGATAGCGTCGGCTCCGATCTCGTCATCGCCACCGATCCCGATGCGGACCGCGTCGGCGTTATGGCGCGCAAGGCGGACGGTAGCTTTGCAACCATATCGGGAAATCAGATGGGCGCCTTGCTTCTCGATTACGTGATCCGCCGCAAAAAGGAGCTGGGAACGTTGCCCGACAACGCATATTGCGTCAAGAGCATCGTATCCACTGAGATGGTAAATAAAATAGCCGCCGATAACGGTGTCGTGATTCACGGAGTTCTTACAGGCTTCAAATATATAGGAGAAACGATAAAGAAATATGAGCTTCGCGGAGAAAAGGACGGATTTTTGCTCGGCTTCGAGGAAAGCTACGGATATCTGCTCGGTTCCTATGCACGCGATAAAGACGCTGTGGGTGCTGCACTCGCCATTCTTGAAATGACAGCCTATTATAAAAAGCAGGGAAAAACGCTTTTAGAGGCTCTTTCAGCTCTTTATGAAAAGTACGGCTTCTTCGGAGAACGCACCATAGATATATATATGGAGGGGCTTGACGGAATAGAGCGCCGCCGCCGCGTGATGTCCGCATTGCGTGACATACCGCCAACAGAGCTTGCGGGAACTCCCGTCTCGATAGTAGGTGACTATTTGCGCGGAAGCTTCGTCACTCTAAAAACGGGGGCAGAGGAGCCGACGGGTCAGCCCGCGTCCGACGTTCTGTCATATACGCTTGCGACGGGTGATAAGATGATAGTTCGCCCCTCGGGGACAGAGCCGAAAATTAAAATTTATATACTCGCCTCCGCCGATAATGATGCGGCGCTTCAAGCCAAAGTGGAAAGCTATTCGGCGGCGGCAAGAAAGATAGCGGACATTTGATCCGCCGAGTGAAAAGGTGACAGATAAGCAAAAGCACATTAGAAATTTTTCCATAATTGCGCATATCGACCACGGTAAATCGACGCTCGCCGATCGTTTGCTTGAAAAAACGAGAACGATATCGGAGCGCGATATGGAGTCGCAAGTGCTCGATAATATGGAGCTTGAACGCGAGCGCGGAATAACTATCAAGGCGCGCGCTGTTAAGCTGAACTATACCGCAGCGGACGGAGAAGACTATATTTTTAATCTCATAGATACCCCAGGGCACGTTGACTTTGGCTACGAGGTTTCGCGTTCGCTTAAAGCCTGTGAGGGAGCGCTCCTCGTCGTTGACGCGACGCAAGGCGTCGAAGCACAGACGCTGGCGAACGCCTATCTCGCGATAGACAACGACCTCGAAATCCTGCCCGTTATAAATAAAATAGATCTTGCCTCGGCGGATATAGAGGGAACGCGGAGCGAAATCGAGGATATCATAGGCATTCCCGCCGACGATTCGCCCGCCATTTCCGCCAAAAACGGCTTGAATATTGAAGACGTTCTTGAAAAAATAGTCACTCATATCCCGCCGCCCCGTGGTGACGAAGGAGCACCCTTGAAAGCTCTCATCTTCGATTCACACTACGATTCATATCTCGGCGTGGTCGTCTATATTCGTGTTTTCGACGGAAAGATCAAGAGCGGCGATAAGATACGCCTCATGGCGAACGGAGCCGAGTTCGACGTTGTCGACGTTGGAACTATGGAGCCCTTCGGGCTCAATTCATGCTCCGAGCTTAGCGCGGGCGAGGTCGGCTATATTACCGCCTCCATCAAAACGGTGGGCGACACCCAGGTCGGTGATACCGTGACTCTTGCAGCAAATCCCGCTCCCGCTCCGCTTTCTGGCTTCCGCGCGGTGCACCCCATGGTGTATTCGGGAATCTATCCCGCAGACGGTGCGCGCTACGGCGACTTGCGTGACGCACTTGAAAAGCTTCGCTTAAACGATGCCTCGCTCGTCTTCGAGCCCGAGACCTCGGTGGCGCTCGGCTTCGGCTTTCGCTGTGGCTTTCTCGGTCTGCTTCACATGGAGATAATCGAGGAGCGCCTTGAACGCGAGTTTAATCTCGATCTCATAACCACGGCGCCGTCCGTCATCTACAAGGTGGAGCTCAGAAACGGCGAGACCGTCATGATAGATAACCCTTCCGCTTTTCCCGCTGCCGACGAGATACAAAAAGCCTTTGAGCCCATTATGAAGGCGAGCATAATAACTCCCACAGATTTTATCGGCGGAATTATGGAATTGTGCCAAGAGAGGCGCGGCACCTTCATCGATATGAAATATATTGACACGGAGCGCGCCGAAATTCACTACGATATGCCCCTCAATGAGATAATATACGATTTCTTCGACGCGCTCAAAAGCCGCTCAAAGGGCTACGCCTCGCTTGACTACGAGCTACGTGATTATAGAGAATCCAAGCTCGTTAAGCTGGATTTTATGCTCAACGGCGAGCTCGTTGACGCTCTATCCTTCATCGTCTTTGAAGATCGCGCTTATACTCGCGCGAGAAGAATAGCGGAAAAATTAAAGGAAAATATCCCGCGCCAGCTCTTTGAAATTCCAATACAGGCGGCGATAGGCTCGAAAATCATCGCGCGCGAAACGGTCAAGGCATTGCGCAAGGACGTTTTGGCAAAGTGCTACGGCGGCGATATAACCAGAAAGAAGAAATTGCTTGAAAAGCAAAAAGAGGGCAAAAAGAAAATGCGCAAACTCGGAAGCGTCGAGGTAACGCCCGAAGCATTTATGGCTGTCCTTCGATTGGACGACGATAATTGATATGGCAGGGCTTTATGTTCACATTCCGTTTTGCTTGAAAAAATGCAATTATTGCGATTTTTGCTCTTTTGAAGGGCTATCGCATGAAAAACGCGAAGCATATATTTCCGCTTTGAAGCGCGAAGCATTATTGTATGCGCGAAATGAAAAGAACAAGATAGGGATAGATACCGTGTTCTTTGGTGGCGGAACCCCCTCGCTTTTGACCCCACGCGAGTTCTATGAAATATGTGAGAGCCTTGCGTCTGCATTTGACCTTTCACATAGCGCCGAATTTACCGTTGAAGCTAACCCTAAGACGTTGACGGCGGAGCTCTTGCGAGAATATTGCACTTGCGGCGTTAATAGAATTAGCATCGGCTTGCAGTCAATTCACGAAAACGAACTGAAAAAGCTCGGCAGAATACATAACTATTCCGACTTTTTGCATAGCTTAAAGCTTGTCGAAAAAAGCGGAATATCGAACGTTAACGTCGATGTTATGTATGGGATTCCAGAGCAAAGCCTGAAAAGCTTTTCGGAAACACTCAAAGAGCTCACGGCGATTTCCGTTCCGCACCTTTCGGTTTACGGCTTGATGATAGAAGAGGGAACGCCCTTTGCGCGTGATGTAGCTTCCTTGCAGTTACCGAACGAGGACGAGGAAGCCGCTATGTATTACGAGGCGGCGCGCCTTTTCGGCGAGTGCGGCTATCGGCACTACGAGATATCGAATTACGCCTTGGCGGGGCACGAATGTCGGCACAATTTGAAGTATTGGAGAGCGGAGAAATATATCGGGCTCGGTGTTTCAGCGTATTCGTATTTTGACGGCGTTCGGTACGGTAACACCTCGTCGCTTTCGGAATATCTCTCGTCTGATATGCTTTCGTATCGCAACGCCGAAAAAAGCACTCCATCAGACCGCGCCTTTGAGTATGCGATGCTCGCCCTGCGTCTTGAAGAAGGCTTGAATCTTGCCGACTATGAAAGGCACTTCGGCGTCGATTTTCGCCTTGGACGCGAAGAAAAGCTCGAAAAGTACAAGCACCTCGGGCTTCTTTCACTTTCGGCGCGGAGCGTGGCTTTGACCACGGCGGGCTTTTACGTTAGCAATACGATCCTTGCAGATCTATTATAACTGATATTTGCTCTTGACAAAGCTCGCACAATATTGTACAATATTCTTGTAAGACTTTCACTTCGCATTTTTTTGCGAAGCAAGGCTTTAAGCATTCGAGAAAGGCACTTTAATTAAATGTGGTCGCACAGCGACGGAACGGAGTTTAAAATGGCAGAAAACACAAATAATAATATCAATGATGAAGAGCTCGAAGAAGCACCCGTCTATACCTTGACCGACGAGGAAACGGGCGAAGAAAAGGATTTTACTTTGCTCGCGGAAGCCGAAATAGATGGAAAGCTCTACTATGCGCTTGAACCGACGGACGAGGAGACGGATGAATACGTAATACTTCGCGTCGCCGAAGACGGGGACGACGTTATCCTCGAAAGCGTTGACGACGATGAAGAGTTTGAGAAGGCGGAGGACTACTTCAACGACCTTTTCTTCAACGAAGTCGACTACGACGAAGAATAATAAATAACTCCTGCGGAGTTCGTGATATTGCCGTATTTGAACCTACACACATTTTAAGGGAGCTCGGGCTTCCGCCTGTGGGATGCAGGCCTCCCGCACCAAGCTGTTTTCACCTTGGAGCGGACGTTGGAAGCGCAAAGCGGCGGAGAGAGCACCCACCTGTATATACAGGGTTAAAAATTGCTTTACACGGCTCACGCGGGTTTTATTTATTCCAATTGAATTTAGCCGCCGTTGCGAAGTGCTTCGAGCGATACCTCGGTGAAGCCGCGGAGGTGACGGCGTGAAAGGAACATATATGAAAAAGCTTCTTGTAGCCTTATCACTCCTTGCGGCACTCTTGCTTTTCGTCGTCTCTTGTGGGGAAGAGAAGCTTCCGCCCGACGATGACGACGGAAATCATAGCGAAACTGGCAACGAGGGCGGCGAAAATCAAGGAGAGGCTAATAAGGATCCCGTGGACGATTCTAAGATCAATCTTGCCGACCGTGAATATACGGTCGTCTATAACCCGTATCAAAGCACAGAAAAGCAATTGGCGCAAAGCTTTGCAGAAGCCTTCGAGGAAAAGCTCGGCGTAAAGCCCAAAACGGCGAGCTTCACCGCTAAGCCCACCGAATACGAAATCCTTTTCGGAACGGTCAGCACACGCTCTGAATGCACCGATATATTGGCAACTCTCAAACCGTATTCGAGAGACGACGTTTCGCTTTATTCTATCGCCTTTTCTGGCACCAAGCTTATAATCACCGCGACGGATGAGGCGGCGCTTGAAGCGGCGGCGGAAAAGCTCCTTTCTTATGTCGAAGGCGATAAGCTTATGCTCGCAAAAGATTTTTCTGAAACCGTTGTGACCTATGCCGATGGCGTCAAGAAGGTAAGTTGCTCTCTGTCCGAGTTTTGCGGACGCTCGCTCCTCGCCTCCGTCTCCGTTAATGGTGCGGCGCTGAATGGTTTTTCGTCTGCCGCCTATAATTATAGCGCAGTCTACGCCGCCAGCGAGAATTATCCCAAGGTCACTGCCAAGGCGTTGAACGCCAAGGCGGAGGTGAGCATAGTTCAAGCGGCGGATAATAACGGTAGCGCCAAAATAACCGTCAAAAGCGAGGATGGAACGACGGAAAGCGTTTATACGATAGGCTTTTCCTTTGCCGATTCGATTGCCATCGCCTCGGAGATAGTGAACAAAAACGGCGCGGGCGGCGTCGTCACCTTCGTTTTTGATGATGGCGGTCAAAAAACGGCGGATATAATCGTCTCAAAATTCTTATCGAAATACCCGTCCTTGCGTCTAAGCTTCGCCCTGATAACACAGGCGCTCGCCGAGCTCGATGTTGAGAGCGGAAAATACGTCGTCGATGAAAACGGTAATTATTCTATAACCCCGAAAGAGAACAAATATTCCCCCGAGTTTGAGGAGTCCGTTTTTAAAGGGAAAAACTATCAGTATACATACGAGTTTTGGAAAGAGGTAGCAGAGCGCGAAGGAGTCGAGCTGCTTAGCCATTCGCATACGCACGATAATTGGGGCTACACCGATACGAACGGAGTAATCACCAAGGAGTTGAAGGCTTCACAGCAGATATTGAAGCGCTTGTGCGGCGAGGACTCGCTTACCTACATTCTTCCTGGCGTCGGTGCTGTCGGCTCAGGCGAGGTGTATCTCAATTTGCTCGAAAACGGCGGCTACTACATAGGCGCTCGCTCGGGAAAAACGACACCGTGGAGCTTCGGCGAAATGGTCAATTATGCAAGCTTTTTGAAGGACGTCTCAAATCGCTTCGCAATATATTCCTACGCGGTCAATTATTGTGAAACGCAACTCGATGAAACCACGAGCGACCCGCAGGATTTCACAACGAATGCCTCGTCGTCTTATGCGGACTGCATAGCGGCGGGAATCCCGCTTTGGACGGGCTACGTGGATAAAGCCGTTGAAACGGGCGGTTGGGCATGCTTCTGCTTCCACAACATCGTTTTCGATAACGAGGATAGCAATTTGAAATGGCGTGTCTATGAATCGCAAGCGGACGCAATGTTTGCCTACGTTCAACAGCTTTCGGACGAAGGCAAGCTTTGGATAGCCAACTATACGGAAGCACAAATGTATTACAACGAATGGTCTACCGCCACCGTTAATACGGTGCTTTCCTCGGATACATCCGTCACCGTCAGCATAACCGATAACGAAGATGACGGCATATACAATATGCCGCTCACCGTCAAGGTCCCCGTTCCGAAAAGCTGGACGACGGCGCAATGCACCTCGGCAGATAGCACGGAAGCCTTGGAGCTCCACGAAAACGAGGACGGAACAAAATTCGTCTACGTCAACGCGGTTCCCGACGGCCCTGAGCTCGTCATCACTGAAATCGTTCGATGATTTTGGTCTAAGCGTTAATAGACGTCACATTTATACCAATATTTGCAAAAAAGCAAGGTCGTTCAGTTTGAATGACCTTGTTTTTATTACTTCTTTGCGAATATATCACTCATATTTGTTGCCGCCTCGTTTTGCACCAAACGCGTGAGTTCATTAAAGCCCTATCCGTCGCACTCTTTTTCTTCATTAAATCTGCCCGCGTCACATATATTTAATCAAATCATCATTCATTAACATTCATTAAGCGTGAACGGAGGCGAAATGGAAAAGAGAATTAAAGGGCTTAGCCGCGAAGAGGCAGAGCTTTCAAGAAGCCGATACGGCGGCAACGAGCTCGTGAGAAAAAAGACGAAGGGCTTCTTCCGTCGCTTCCTTGAAAATTTGAACGATCCCATAATCAAGGTCCTCGTCGTCGCCGTCCTCGTCGAGCTCGCCATCAGCTTCGGACATTGCAATTTTATCGAGCTGGGCGGTATAATATCGGCGATTTTGATAGCAACGACGGTTTCCACCGTGTCCGAGCTGGGAAGTGAAAAGGCGTTCAAAAAAATACAAGAGGAAGGCGGAAGCGGTATTGCCCGTACCTTGCGTGACGGCGAAATAGTCGAGCTGCCCGCTTCCGAGCTCGTCGTCGGCGATATAGTTTTTGTCTCTCGCGGCGAAAAGATACAAGCCGACGGAGTGCTTCTCTCGGGCAAGCTACGCGTAGATCAGTCCGCTCTGAACGGAGAAAGTCGCGAAGTGAAAAAAGAAGCGGGAGCTCGCGTCGGGGGCTGGGAGCTTTCCTCGGCGGAAAAGGTCTTTCGCGGCTCCATCGTCGCCGAGGGAAACGCGGTTATGCGCGTCGAGCGCGTCGGTATGAAAAGCTACTACGGTCAAGTTGCGCACGATGTTCAGGCGGAAACGCGAATAAGCCCACTCAAAATGCGCCTCGGCAAGCTGGCGGCTCATATAAGCCGAATCGGCTACGTTATGGCGGCGCTCGTCGGCGCGGTCTACCTCTTCAATTCCGTCGTCGTCGATAACGGCTTCGTCTGGAAAAGGATAGTGGAGCTCCTCTCGGATTTTCGCTCCGTCTTTTCCTTGCTCCTCCACGCCTTAACGCTCATGATAACCGTCGTGGTGGTGGCAGCACCCGAAGGCTTGCCCATGATGGTCACGGTCGTTTTGTCCGCCAATATGAAAAAAATGCTTCGCGACGGCGTCCTCGTCAAAAAGCTCGTCGGAATAGAGACAGCGGGCTCAATGAACATCCTTTTCACCGATAAAACGGGAACTATAACGACGGGCGAAATCGAGTGTGATAAAATAATATGCGCCGACGCGAGCTACGGGAGCTGTGCGGCACTGAAAAAGAACGAAGCTCTGTTTCGATACCTTTCACTGTCGGCACGCTACAATACGGAAACGAGCGTTTCGGATGGGCGGATAATAGGCGGGAATGGGACGGATCGCGCGCTTCGCAAATATTTCCCGTGCGATGAGTACTATCCCGCTCCCGTTGCTTCGCAGGTGCATTTTTCGAGCGAGCGTAAATTTTCCTCCGTCACTTTTTCTGACGGGTTGACCCTCGTTAAGGGAGCGCCCGAGCTCATAATTTCCGAAGCCGAGCACGCGCTTTCATCGAATGGCGAATTGATTCCCTTTGACCGCGTGATGACTGAACAGCATTTTTATAACAATGCGATGACGGGGAAGCGCGTTATTGCCGTCGGTTATAAAAAGGGCGGCTCACTCGTCTTCGTCGCCCTCATCGTACTTCGCGATAAGCTTAGGTGCGGCGTCAAGGAAGCCGTCAAAGGCGTTCTCGGCGCTGGCGTTCGTATAGTTATGCTAACGGGTGACTCCAAGGATACCGCCGCCGCCATAGCTCGCGAATGCGGAATACTGCATAAAGAGCAGAAGGGAAGCGTTATAAGCTCCGATGAGCTTGCCGCGATGAGTGACGATGAGCTGAAAGCCGCGATACCCGTGCTCAGCGTCGTGGCGCGCGCACTGCCTCAGGATAAAACGCGCCTCGTTCGCGTTTCCCAGGAGCTCGATCTCGTTGTAGGGATGACAGGAGACGGAATCAACGATGCTCCCGCCTTGAAGCTCGCCGACGTCGGATTCGCTATGGAAAGCGGCGCGGATATCGCCAAGGAGGCGGGCGACGTCGTTATACTCGATAATAGCTTCGCCGCTATCAATAAAACGATACTCTACGGCAGAACGATTTTTAAATCAATAAGAAAGTTCATAACCTTTCAGCTAACGATGAATTTGGCGGCGTGCGGAACGTCGCTGATAGGGCAGTTCTTAGGCATCGATAGCCCGATAACCATAATACAAATGCTCTGGGTCAACATCATAATGGATACCCTTGGCGGGCTCGCTTTCGCGGGAGAGCCGCCACTTGACTACTATATGAAGGAAAAACCGAAAAGGCGCGACGAAGCGATACTTTCGCGCTCTATGCTCCACCAGATAGGCTTCACGGGCGGATATACTCTTTTCCTCTGCTTCCTCTTCTTGCGCTCCGAGTTCATCGCCTCCGCCTTTCGCCCCGCCACCGACGGCATCTACTTTATGACCGCCTTTTATGCGCTCTTCATCTTCGCGGGAATATTCAATTGCTTCGGCGCGCGGTGCGAGCGAATTTGGTTGCTTTCCAATATTGAAAAAAACAAATCCTTTTTGCTCATTATGCTCATCATCGCCGTCATTCAAATCGTCATGATATACTTTGGCGGTAGCACCTTCCGAACAGCTCCATTGCTTCCGCGCGAGCTCGCCACGGTCGTTTTTCTCGCCTTCACCGTCGTCCCCTTTGAAATGCTTCGCCGTATTTTTTATAAGCTGGGTTAAAGAGAAGGGAAGTAAGTGCTCTCGTTGCTTCGGTAACGCCGCAAAGATGGTGAAATCCGACTTCCCCCAGTTTGCAAAATGTGCGGCTTTACCATTGACTCAATTATTCGTAAAGACGAAAAGGCGGCGAACGATTGATTGCTAAATTCCGCTCACGAAATCGTACTCTCGTAATGACTCGCTTATTCGTAAAAACGGAAAGACGGTAGGTTGATCCTGAAGCCCAGCCCAAGGAATCTGTATCATCTTAATAGTACTCTTTGGAAAGACGCAATGGTGACGCCAACCTTTATTTGCTCAAAAACGAGCGCGTTGCAAATATTTTGCCTCCGCGCTCGTTTTTTTTATTTAAAGTATTGATTTTTTGCTAAAAGTGTAGTATAATAGAAATACAAATGTGCAGGTATAGTTTAGTGGCAGAACTTCGGCTTCCCAAGCCGACCGCGCGGGTTCGATTCCCGTTACCTGCTCCACACTGAAAAAGAAAGAGGATTCATTGAATCCTCTCTCTTTTATGGAGCTGGTGATCGGACTTGAACCGATGACCTGTTGATTACGAATCAACTGCTCTACCAACTGAGCCACACCAGCGACAACATATATATTATACAACTTTTTAACCCGTTTGTCAATAGGTAAATTTAAATTTTTGGAGATAATATGGATTTATGTAATTTATCCGTCATCAAGGAGCTGATGTCGTCTGCGGGTATAAATTTCAAAAAGGAATTTGGTCAGAATTTCCTGATAAATCGTATCGTCCCCGAAGATATAGCCGATTCCTGTTGCTCGGAGCCTGAATCTCTAATTATCGAGATAGGCCCAGGCGTAGGCGTCCTGACGCGTGAGCTCGCGCTTCGCTATAAGCGCGTCGTCGCCGTTGAGATAGACCGTGGGCTCATTCCCGTTCTGGAAAAGACTCTCTCCGACTTCACCAATGTCACCGTCATCAATCAGGATATTATGAAGCTTGACCTCACAGAGCTCGTAGCCGAGTATTCGTGCGGTATGCCCGTCTCCGTTTGTGCCAATCTGCCGTACTACATAACAACGCCGATAATTATGCGCCTCCTGGAGTCGGGCGTCGCCTTTTCCTCCATAACGGTGATGATACAGAGCGAAGTCGCCGCGCGCCTCGTCGCCAAGGCGGGAAGTGCCGACTACGGTGCCATAACCGCCGTCCTCGGCTACTATGGGAGTGCGCGCCGCCTCTTCAAGGTTTCGGCGGGCTCCTTCTTCCCGCGCCCCAAGGTGGATAGCGCCGTGGTGCGCATCGACCTTTATCGCGAGCGCCCCTTTGCACCTAAAAATGAAAAGCTCTTCAAGGCGCTCATTCGCGCCGCCTTTGAGATGCGCCGCAAGACTCTGCAAAACGCCGTCTCCGCCAAGCTCGGCTTCCCGAAGTCCGTAGTCGCCGCCGCCTTGTCGCGGCTCGGACTTTCGGAATCCGTCCGTGGCGAATGCCTCACAACGGCAGATTTCGTTAAGCTCTCCGATTCCCTCGAAGAGCAGAGAGACCACAACGTAGAATCTAATTGACCGCGTGACGTGAGAAAAACGGCATTAAGCCGCGCGTAAGTTTTATAGTTTAGATTTATGACTTAATGAAACATAAGATAAATGGGATATCTCATTAAAAATTCAATAAAACAAGGTTTTGTGGTAAAACTACGGTAAAATCAACAAAAAGCGAGGCACACACGCGGAGGTTTGGCGGATTTAGGCAGAAACAAACGAAAAATATAATTAAAACGGGAAAACCGTAGGTTTTAACATCGATTTTCTCGAAAAAAACGGTAGAAGCAGAGTTCTTTCTTTACTTCTACCGTTTTTCGTTCGGCTTTGCCTAAATGCGACAGCCTCTTTTGTTTTGCCTCGCTTTCGAAGCGTTAATTCCAAACGACCACGTTGCCGTTTTCGTCATAGTGCCAAAAGTTTTCGTCTTCCGTCGGTTTACTTTCGCTGTAATAATAAAATGTAACAGGAGGAGCGCCGTCTCCTATCGTGACGATAATAGAAATGTGGAACTGGTCGAGTCTGCCTTCGTAGTATATGTTTAAGTTGTTACAAGTGTCAAATACGTGATTATCAATATGTTCAAGGCTGAGTGGCAACATTAAGCTTCTGAGATTGCTGCAACTGTCAAACGCGTAACTTCCGATAGATGTTACACCATTCGGAACGGTAAAGGAAGTGTTGGTTTTTCCAGGGGCGTATCGTATCAAAGTTTTTCCGTCCTTACTGTACACGTTTCCGTCTATCGATTTGAAATATTTATTATCCTCGGAAACATTTATATCTGTGATACCGTCGTGACCAGCAAAAGTGAGTGTGTAAGCGTAATCACCGTAGCTGTCGGGTATGGTTATGGATCCCGTTATCGCATTGGGAACAAAACAAATCGTAGTTTTGTCTTTATTGTATAGTATTCCGTCTATGCTGCTGTAATATTCGTTGTCTTCGCTTACGATTATGCTTGCCAAATTGGTACAGTCCCCAAACGCATAGTCTTCTATATCTGTTATACTGTCTGGTATGGTTATACTTGTAATTTTATCGCAATCGTGAAATGCATAGTAGTCGATAACCTTGACAGGTACATTTTTAAACTCGCTGGGAACAGTTACTTCCGTTGCAGTTCCTTTGTATTGCGTTATAGTTAAATATTCGGTCGTATTTAGATATTCAAAAACTAAGCCTTGATCGTCTTGCAACGGTTTAAGTTCAATAATAGCTATTACTGTGAACACCGCGATTAGTGCAAGCACGATGATAATTATTATGTTTCTTTTCTTTTTTGTTTTCATTTTCGTTTAACACCTTTCCTATATTCTTCATCGCCTATTTATCGACTTTAATTCTTTTGATCTTAAAGTGGAATATCTTTTATCGGCACAAAAATGTAATCATACCTAATCTTTGCTTAGCGGAGAATGAACTTGAAATTTGGAAAAATGGGATCTCCCGCCGCATTTCCGCGGCGGGTTTTAAGTTCAGTTCCAAACGGTCACGCTACCATTCTCGTCATAGTGCCAAAAGTATCCTTCTTCCGTCGGCTCGGTTTCGGAATAATAGTAGCGACTTGCACTGGTTAATTGGGAATTATAACTGCCGATTGAAATTTTTTCCCAATCCTCGGCACTTCCTTCGTAATAAACTTTTTTAAGCCCTTTACAACCGTTGAATGCAGAAGCGCCAATGTTCGTAACGCTATCAGGAATTATTATGGTTGTAAGCCCTGTACAACCCGAGAACGCACCACTGCCAATGCCCGTAACGCTGTCGGGTATTTTTATGCCTGTAAGTCTCGAATAATTGGCGAACGCTGAAGCGTAAATTAATTTCGTATTTGTATTTATCGTGAACGAAGTGACACTTTTGGGTTCAATAAAGCAAAGGTAGGGATTGCCTTCGTTTCCGAGATAATATGCATTACCATCGTCATTGTATTTGAGACTTGTGCAGCCCGAGAACGCCTCACTTCCAATACTTGTAACTCCGTTACCTAGCGATATGTTTGTAAGCCCAGTGCAATATGAAAACGCATAAATATCAATGCTTGTAACGCTGTCTGGTATTGTTATGCTTGTAAGTCCTGTACAACCGTAGAATGCCTGATAGCCAATACTCGTAACGCCGTTACCTATCGATATGCTTGTAAGCCCTGAACAACTCCGAAAAGCATTATCTCCAATGTTCGTAACGCTATTGGGAATTGTTATACTTGTAAGCCCTTTACAACCATAGAACGCAGAATCTCCAATGTTCGTGACGCTGTTGGGAATTGTTATGCTTGTAAGACCTGTACAACCTGAGAAACCGCTAATGCTTGTAACGTTGTCAGGAATAACAAGCTCTGTTACAAGTTTTTCGTTAAAGTACAGATTATGAGCGCAACTAAGCGGATTGGAATAGTAGTTTTCAAAATCTATTTCGCACCATTTCGCCATGTCTGTGATATATACACCGATAAGC
>CAYSUO010000001.1:0-92088 GCA_964434325.1 uncultured Ruminococcus sp. | reverse complement strand
TACAACCCGAGAATGCATAAGCGCCAATCCTCGTAACATTGTTCGGAATAACAAGCTCTGTTACAAGTTTTTCGTTAAGGTACAGATTATGAGCGCAACTAAGCGGATTGGAATAGTAGTCTTCAAAATCTATTTCGCACCATTTCGCCATGTCTGTGATATATACACCGATAAGCCCTGTGCAATCCGAGAACGCAGAATTCCCAATGCTCGTAACGCTGTCGGGAATGGTTATGCTTGTAAGCCCAGTACAACCCGAGAATGCATAAGCGCCAATCCTCGTAACATTGTTCGGAATAACAAGTTCTGTTACAAGTGTATCGTTAAGGTAGAGATTGGGAGCATAACGTAGAGGATTTGAATAGTCATCTTTAAAATCTATTTCGCACCATTTGGCTATGTCTGTGATATAAACGCTTGTAATCCCCGTGCATTTGGAGAACGCATAATAGCCAATGCTCGTAACGCTGTCGGGGAGGGTTATGCTTGTAAGCCCAGCACAATCAGAGAACGCAGAAGTGCCAATGTTTGTAACACCATTGCCTATCGTTATGCTTGTAAGTTTTTTGCAATTGGAGAAAGCAGAACTACCAATGCTCGTAACTCCGTCGCCTATCGTGACGCTTGTAATGTTCGTACAATAGGAGAACGCAGAAGCGCCAATCTCGGTATCTCCTGTTATTATTACGCTCTTCAAGCTTTCAGGAACGTTTCTATAGGCGTAAGAAGAATCTCCGAATATATAATCGAATTTGATGTTTTCGCTTCCGCCCTTGGTAGCTCCTACAAACGGTATAGTTATGCTTGTAAGTCCCGTGCAACCAGAGAACGCGCAAGAGCCAATGCTTGTAACACTATCGGGTATGGTAATGTTCGTAAGCCCTGAACAACCTGAGAACGCATAATCGCCAATGCTTATAACACCATCGGGTATGGTAATGTTCGTAAGCCCTGAACAACCTGAGAACGCATAGTCGCCAATGCTCTTAACTCCGTTGCCTATCGTGAAGGTTGTAAGAGACGAGCAATAGCAGAAGGCGGATCTCCCAATGCTTGTTACGCTCTCTGGGAGCTTTACGCTTGTAAGTTTCGAGCAATTGTAGAATGCAGAAAAGTTAATGCTTTTAACGCCATCTGGAATTACAAGCTCTGTTACAAGCTTATCGTTAAGATAGAGGTCGTGAGCATAATACAGAGGATTTGCATAAGCATTGCCAAAACTTATTTCGCACCATTTCGCTATATCCGTGATGTATACGCCTGTAAGCCCCGAGCAATCATAGAATGCATCATAGCCAATGCTCGTGCTTTCGGGTATTGCTATGCTTGTAAGCCCCGAGCAATCATAGAACGCATAATCGCCAATACTCGTTACGCTGTCTGGTATCGTTATACTTGCAAGCCCTTTACAACCCGCGAACGCATCGTCGCCAATGCTCGTAACGCTGTTGGGTATGGTTATGCTTTTAAGCATAGAGCAACAGAAGAACGCATGGTCTCCAATGCTTGTTCCGCTCGTTATTATTACTGTATTCAAGCTTGAAGGAACGTAATACGAGTCATTGCGTCCCGATTGGTAATAAGCCTTCCCCCCGAATATATATGCGAAAAGAGTGCCCGTGCTACCGTCACTTGTAGCCCCGACAAACGGTATGGTTATGCTAGTAAGGCTTGTGCAATTTTTGAACGCGCCATTGCCAATACTTGTAACACTGTTCGGTACGATTACGCTTGTTAGCTCGGAGCAACCTTCGAAGGCACCTTCATGTATGATTTCGGTTTGTTCGTTTATTGTGCAAGATGTAACGGTTGTGTCTTTTACCTTCATCAATATAAAATACTGATTGTCGATTTTTCCGAGATAATACGCATTATCGCATTCATTGTATTTAAGACTTGTGCAACCCGAGAACGCATACTGACCAATGCTCGTAATGCTGTTAGGTATGGTGATGCTTGTAAGTTCCGAACAACCGTAGAACGCATACCGAGGAATATTCGTTCCTCCTGTTATTATTACGGTCTTTAAGCTTGAAGGAACGTATTCACCGTTATCGCTACCCGAAGAAGCACCGAATATATAACCGAAATGAGTTTTTTCGCTTCCGTCCTTGGTAGCACCCACAAAAGGTATCGTTATGCTTGTAAGTCCCGAGCAACCCGAGAACGCATAATCGCCAATGCTCGTAACGCTGTCGGGTATGATTATGCTTGTAAGTCCCGAGCAACGCGAGAACGCATAATCGCCAATGCGTGTAACACTGTCGGGTATTGTTATGCTTGTAAGCCCCGAGCAACCCGAGAACGCATAATCGCCAATGCGTGTAACACTGTCGGGTATAATTATGCTCGTAAGCCCCGAGCAACCGAAGAAGGCATAACTTTCTATTGATTCGCCACCCGTTATTATTATCGTTTTCAAGCTTGAAGGAACATACCTATGAAATGAGGTTTTGTCATCATCTGAAAGGACGTTGGAGTATGGTCTGAATATCCATTCCAATGTTGTTTTGTAACCAACCTCTTCGATGGAAGGTATAGTCATAGATTCAAGCTCTTTACAATCGGCGAACGCCGCACAACCTATATTTGTCGTGCTGTCGGGTATGGTAATGCTTGTAAGTCCCGAGCAACCGTAGAACGCGTAGGCACTTATGCTCGTCGTACCATCGGGAATAACAAGATCTGTCACAAGTTTCTCGTTCAGATACAAATTGTGAGCGTAATAAAGCGGATTGGAACTACAAAAGCTGTGATAAAAATCAAAGTTAATTCCGCACCATTTCGCTATGTCTGTGATATAAACGCTCGTGAGCCTTGTGCACTCCGAGAACGCAGAATTGCCAATACTCGTAACGCTTTCGGGTATTGCTATGCTTGTAATATCTGCGCAACCGTAGAACGCATAAGAGCCAATGCTCGTACCGCCCGTTATTATTACTTTCTTCAAGTTCGAAGGAATACAGTTACTATTATTGCTATACGAAGAAGCTCCGAATATACAACCGAAATGAGTATTCTCGCTTCCGTCCTGGGTAGCTCCTACAAAAGGTATTGTTATACTTGTAAGTCCTGAGCAACCGAAGAACGCAGCGTAGTTAATGCTCGTAACGGCATTTGGTATTTTTACACTCGTGAGTTTATCACAGCCGTAGAAAGCATACTGATAAATGCTGTAATTTTCGCCTTTGTAGTTTTCGGGAAGCGTAAGCTCGGTATCGTTTCCAACGTAGCCTAAAAGATAATTCGTACCATTGTATGTATAAAAGAGGTACTCGTTATCGTTCTTTATCTTGCTCGCTCCTGTGTGAACTTCTATTGCATAGTATGCAACGTAACCATTGCTTTCTAAGGCGGTAATAATGTCAAGCGTAGATTCGTTTATAACCTCAACAAGCTTATAGCAACCGAAGAACGCATCCTCGCCAATGCTCGTTACGCCTTTACCTATCGTGACGCTTGTAAGACCTGAGCAAGCCGAGAACGCCGCATCACCAATGCTCGTAACATCTTTGTTGTTGTACGTGTCAATAACGATATTGGTATCCGTGCAAGTGCCGATACCGACGACGGTGTAACTTTCGCCGCCATCGTTGAGTTTAAACTCCAAGCCGACACTGCTTTCTTTTGCGCCGCAGTAGGTGCACGCGCCGTTTTGCATATTGTGTTGTGTTTTTTTAGCGATCTCAATCTTTTGGCGAGATATTTCCTCGTGACAAATGAAGCAATAAACAACACTGTCATAGTCGCCTGCCGCACCGCAAGTCGAGTCGTGTTCATTTTCTCTGAGTGCTGCGGAAGGTGTGTGTGCCTTTTTAGATATCTCTTTTTCCTCGCGCGAGATTTCCTCGTTGCAAACGGAGCAATAGACAACGCTGTCGTAGTGACCTACCGCCTTACAGGTGGAGTCTTGCTCATTTTCCCTCACCGCCTCGTCGGGCGTGTGCTCGTTTTTTTCGATGACCGCCGCTTCGAGCACCGTGCCGCATTCGGTGCACTCCTTGTGCTTGGCTCCCGCCTTTGCGCAAGTTGCGTCCGCGTCCACTATCCAGTCGGAAGCAGTGTGAGTATGACCGACTGCGTTCTCCGCCCACTTGGCGTAAACGGACACGTTACTTGTCTCGGCGAGCTCCTTCAAGGCGTTCGCGGTGAAGGGTATTTCAAAGTTCTTGTCAAGATACCAGCCCGCGAAGGCATAGCCTTCCTTAGTTGGATCGGTCGGCAACTTAACCGTGCCGTCTTGCTTTACCGTGACGGTCGCATAAGTCTCACTGTCAACGATGAAGCTGACTTTACCCGTTGTCACCTCGTCGCCGCATGCGGCGAGCCCGAGCAGGGTAGCGGTCGCCAAAATAAAAACGAATAGTGCGCTGAGTATTTTTTTCATAAGTCCTCCTCTGCCGCGTGGCGGCAATAAAAGATTTTTCAAGAGACGCGAGTGATTTTACAAAAAATACAATGCTACATTTATAATTATAATACAACGTATAGTCGATTTCAAGTAGTTTGTTCAAAATTTTCAAAAATTGTAGATTTTTAAAGCAGTGATAAAAACAAAATATGCCCGCAGCTTCAAAAGCAAAGCTACGGGCAAACCCTATTTAATTTCTACCGTGACGCGCTTTCCGCAAGTGCTCGCCGCCGCCTTCATAACGCGCCGTATCGCCTTCGCTATCTTTCCGTGCCTTCCGATGACCATGCCAATGTCGTCTTCTGCAACCGAAAGCACGAGCTCCACGTCGTCGCCGTCCACCGTTTCCGTCACGGTGACCGCCTCGGGGTCATCGACGATTGCACGCGCAATGTCGGTAAGTATGCCTTTCAGATCCATATACCATTCCTCTGAAAATCTTACTTAATGATCTCGCTCTTGACGAGGAGCGATCTCACCGTCTGCGTCGGCTGAGCGCCGTTAGCGAGCCACTTCGTCGCCTTCTCCGCATTTATCTTGATTTCAACGGGCTCGGAAAGGGGATTGTAGTATCCTATTTCCTCGATGAATTTTCCGTCGCGCGGGGATTTTTCATCCGCCACCACAACGCGGTAGAACGGCACCTTCTTAGCGCCTATTCTTTTGAGTCTGATTTTAACTGCCATTTTTTTGTCCTCCGAAAAGTTATTTATAATTTAAAATTATATCAAGATATTAAGACTCGGACCTAAGCACGTCGCCGTGTTTAGCGCCGATCAAACTAAAAAGTAGAACATTATGAAACTGTCTAAGTAAACGAAAAATAAATATTAGCTGAATATAGATTTGAAATGTAAAAATGAAAGAATAGAATATTAAAATATTAAAAGATAAAACGCAATCAAAACGGAAGCTTCATTCCCGCTAAGCTCTTCTTCTTTCCGACGCCCGAAAATTGCTTCATCATCTTCTTCATCTGGTCAAATTGGCGCAAAAGCTTATTAACGTCCTCCACCGAGGTCCCAGAGCCGTTTGATATCCTCTTTCGGCGCGATCCATTGATGAGCTCGGGACGGAGCCGTTCATTTGGCGTCATCGAAAGTATCATCGCTTCCGTTCTCGCCATTTGCGCTTCGTCTATTTCCGCATTTTTCAGAGCTCCCGTTTTAACTCCTGGGAGCATACCGAGAAGCTGATTGAGATTGCCCATTTTTTTAAGCTGACGCATTTGCACAAGGAAATCGTCCAGCGTAAACGTCTGCTCTCGGAATTTCTTTTCAAGCTCGCGTGCATTTTTCTCGTCGTAAGCCGCCTCCGCCTTTTCGATAAGCGAGAGCACGTCACCCATTCCGAGTATTCGCGAGGCTATTCTATCGGGATGGAAAAGCTCTATCGCATCCATCTTTTCGCCCGTTCCGACGAATTTTATAGGCTTTCCTGTGATATATCTAACGGAAAGCGCCGCGCCGCCACGCGTGTCGCCGTCCATCTTGGTCAAAACAACGCCCGTGATATCGAGTAAATCATTAAAAGCTTTTGCCACGTTTACCGCGTCTTGCCCGAGCATAGCGTCAACAACGAGAAGTATTTCATCGGGCTCAACGGCTCGCTTTATCTTGTCGAGCTCGCCCATCAGCTCCTCGTCAACGTGGAGCCTACCCGCAGTATCAAGCAAGACCATATCGTTGCCGTTTTTGCGTGCGTGCTCGACGCCTGCTTTTGCTATTTCAACGGGAGATATCTTAGCTCCAAGCGAAAAAACAGGAATCTTGACCGATTCGCCGACTATCTTCAATTGATCTATCGCGGCGGGTCTGTACACGTCGCAGGCGACGAGTAGGGGATTTTTGCCGCGGCTTTTGTACATTGCCGCAATCTTGCCCGTGTGCGTGGTCTTTCCCGCACCCTGCAAGCCGACCATCATGATAACGGTGGGGGGCTTCGGGCTTATATTCAGCTTCGCCGCTTCACCACCCATGAGCTTTATCAGCTCTTCGTTAACTATCTTAACAATCTGCTGAGCTGGCAAAAGGCTTTCAAGAACTTCTGAGCCGACTGCTCTTTCAGTGACCGATTTCGTAAAGTCTTTAACAACCTTGAAGTTGACATCGGCTTCGAGGAGCGCAAGCTTTACCTCACGCATTCCTTCGCGAACGTCGGCTTCGGTGAGCTTGCCCTTATTTCTGAACTTCTTGAATGCGTTGGAGAGTTTTTCGGTAAGATTTCCAAACATATCAAAGTCCCTTATCGATAATTAGTTTTATAGTGCTATCGAGATCCTTGATCTCTTTTTCAAGGTCGCCGCGCGCTTTTTCTTCAAGCCTTTTCTTTATTGAAAGTAAGGCGGAGCTTGCGGCTTCGAGTGCTTCGGAGACCGTGGAAAGATGAAGCGCCCCTTCTAAAAAGCGAAGCTGTTCTTCGCCTTTTTTTATAACGTGCCGAACGCCTTGGCGCGATATTCCTTCGCCGTCCGCAATCTCGGAGAGCGAGAGATCGTCCTCGTAATATGCTTTCAATATGTTTCTCGTATGCTCGTCGAGCGTGTTGCCGTAAATATCAAGCAGGAGTGCGAGGCTCATATTTTTTTCAAACATTTAAATTCCATTCCGTCGTCTATGCGACCACAGCGTAAAAAATAAGTAGCGGGAAGCAGACTTACATACTTTCATGCCTGCCTATCAGGTGGTGGGCATGGCTTTATGAAGCTTCGGCGCCTCGCGTTTGGCGCGGCATTTTGAATTTAGCTCTAAAAAGCGAATTTAGCTTGAAATCGGCTGAGCAATGAATAAGCCAAGCAGTGTAAACTAAATTGCTTTACAAGTATAACAGGTTTTGGGGCATTTGTCAAGTGGTTTTAAAAAATATTATACTTTTTTTGAAAAAAGTCTTGATTTTTTTTGATAGCTATGATATACTCATTAAGTATGTTAAGGAAAACAACAATTAGCTTGTTTTTTGAAGATGGCGGACCCTCTCAGCCGTTGTCTTTCAGCAGCAAGAGTTGTCAATTATAAAGGAGAAATAATAATGGCAAATATCAAGTCGGCTAAAAAGCGTATACTTGTAAACCGCACCAAAGCTCTTCGCAATCAAATGGCTAAGAGCGAGCTCAAAACCGCAATAAAGAAATTCAATCTTGCGGTTGAGTCGGGAGACAAGGCTGCCGCTTCGGAGCAATATAAGCTTGCTGTTAAGAAGGTCGATCAGGCAGTTGCTCGCGGCATTCTTCACAAGAACAATGCGGCTCACAAGAAGTCCGAATTCACTCTTAAATTCAATAAGATGGCATAATGTAAAGGACCTGCTTGACCCAGCAGGTCTTTTTATTTGCTTATTGACTTGCGGCGAAAAAAATGGTATACTTATTATGCGCCTGTGTGCAAATAAAATGGCGGCTAAGGTACCCGCAAATTTTAGCCGTTTGGCGCAAGGCGTGCGAGGCGAGGATGTTTCGCCGCCCGCCGAATAAAAAGCAAATATCGCCGCTCTTGAAACGGAGGAAACAATGGCAAAATATGAAAAGCTGAGCCGCGAGGTCTCGGAAAAAATAAGAGAAGATATTGAAAAAAATACGCTTCCGTGCTTCGCCGCCGATAGCTCGAAGGCGCAAAGGAGAAATCCTTTGTATGATAAGGAATCTATCTGGCGCCCCGCTTACGCGAGAGACGTTGATAAAATAATGCATAGCCCGTATTATAATAGATATACCGACAAAACGCAAGTGTTTTCATTTTATAAGAACGACGATATAACGCGGCGTGCGCTCCATGTTCAGCTCGTTTCTCGTATAGCTCGCTCGATAGGGCGCGTTTTGAATTTGAATCTTGACCTTATAGAAGCGATAGCCTTGGGGCACGATATAGGGCATACTCCTTTTGGGCACGCGGGCGAACGTTATATAAGCGAGGTGTATCATGCGGAAACGGGGCGGTATTTTAACCACAACGTTCACAGTGTGCGCGTGCTTGACGGAATCTTTCCTTTAAATATAACGCTCGATACGCTGGATGGCATAATAACGCATAACGGTGAATTTGAAATGCACGAATATCGCCCCGCGGTAATGCCGAGTTTCGAGGAGTTCGATAAAATGGTGGAGTCGTGCTACATTGACGAGGGAAATATCGAAAAGATAGTGCCGTCCACCTTGGAGGGCTGTGTGGTGCGCGTATGCGATATTATCGCCTATCTCGGCAAAGACAGGCAGGATGCGGCGCGCGCGAAGCTCACGCCCTCAGACGTTTCGCTTGGAGACGCGGGAATAGGGACGATAAATGCGGAAATTATCAATAATCTTGTTGTAAACATTATAGAAAACAGCTATGGGAAACCGTACATAATGCTTGACAGGGAGCATTATGAAGGAATGAAGGAAGCCAAACGCAGAAATTATGAGCAGATTTACAAAATGGAAAAGGTGGCAGGCGTCTTGGATGAAACGGTTAAGCCGATGATGCAAAATCTCTACGTCAAGCTTCTTGCCGACCTTAGACGCGGCGATAAATCGTCACCTATCTTTAAGCACCATATTGACTTTGTGACAGGGAATCACTATGCCGCGAAAAAACCCTATATTGAAAACGAGCCTAACCAGATAGTCGTCGATTACTTAGCTTCGATGACGGATGATTATTGCGCGGAGCTCTACGAATTTTTGTTCCCGAGCAGTAATGTAAAAATTAAGTATCACGGCTATTTTGAAGACCTTTTGGATAAGGCTGAGCTTTAAAACCTAAAATGAGCGCGACGTGAAAATCGAGCATCACCAAGCACAAGCAGTGACTTGAATTTGGTTAAAATAAAATATGCACATATAAATTCGGGCAGATTTTTTCTAAACGTAGCTTTAAAGGCTGATGCTAAATTTTCTCGGAATTGATTTTAAGAAGACCATACATAAGAGCAGATAAAATGGTTGCGTGCTTTGGCGCCTTCGTTTTAGCTACACTTGCATAACACCTTCAATTTGCTAATGCGATATGATTGCTTTCTTAACGTCTTCAAGCATATTGGCAGAATGAAGCTTGTTGCCGCAGGTTTAATATAATGCGCCTGAATAACAAAGTGAAAGCCTGAACAATTTTGACTGTTGCTATATAATGGCTCGCTCGTTTGTCACTATGTAGGCTATCTCGTATAAATTTATTTATCGCGTTTGCATACGATAACTTCAACTTTTTTCATCACATTGTGAAAATAAAAAAGAGGTCATTTTAAATGACCTCTTTTTACGGGCTGAAATCAGCCGTGCACCCGCTATCAGTTGGAAACGTAGGGGAGAAGCGCCATTTGGCGAGCTCTCTTGATAGCAACAGAAAGCTGTCTCTGGTGAAGTGCGCAGGTACCCGAAACACGTCTCGGAAGTATCTTAGCACGCTCGGAGATAAACTTTCTAAGCTTAGCTACGTCCTTGTAATCGATAGCGTCTACCTTGTCCTGGCAGAAAATGCAGACCTTTTTTCTTCTGCGCATAGGACGGAAGGCTGGGCGCTGTGTATCGTTTCTATCCATAGGAATAGTCCATAACCTTTCCGACTCACGATTGATGCACCTCATACCGCTGTGAGCCAAGCGGCAGGGGAATTATGCCTTCTCGATCGATCTATGAGAAAGAATCAACAAATCGACTTATTAAAAGGGAAGGCTTTCGTCGTTGGGAATTTCTTCAAAATTCGCACTGCCCGCCGAATTAAACGAGGGCGTGCTGTAAGCATCGGGCGTGTAAGTGCTTCCGCCCGTAGTATGCTGGGGGGCAGAATTTGCGTTGCTCTGTGCGGGAGCGACGAATGAAACCTCATCCGCCACCACCTCGGTAGCATATCTCTTTTGCCCTTGATTATCGTTCCAGGTCCTCGTTTGGAGCTGACCGCAAACAAGAATGGGGTTGCCCTTCTTGAAATAACGGCTTACAAACTCCGCCTGTTGCCGCCACGTAACAATGTTGATGAAATCAACACTCTGCTGTCCCTGATCGGCTTTGGCAAAACGACGGTTTACCGCAATCGAAAAGCTGCAAACCGATGTTCCCGCCGAGGTCTGTTTGAGCTCAGGATCAGCGGTCATATTACCAATAAGGATAACTTTGTTAAAGCTTGCCATATTTCCGACTCCTGTACGTTTGTTTAAGCTTCCGTAGCTTCTTCAACGGGCTCGACTTCTTCGGTAGCCTGCGTTGAAGCGGGCTTTCCTGCCTTCTCGCTCTTTACCGTCGTCATATAACGGAGAACGCCTTCGGTGATACCGAATATACGCTCGAGCTCGAGGGGGAAGTCAGGTTCACTCTTAAAGGTAACGAGAACGTAATATCCTTCAGTAACATAGTTGATAGGATATGCAAATCTGCGCTTACCCCACTCGTTAACAACAACGTCACTTGCATTGTCGTTAATGAGCTTTACGAATTTCTCCACCGTTGCCTTGCAATCATCCTCTGTGAGATTGCCGTTGACAGCGAAAAGAGTTTCGTACGAACAAATCTTCTTTTCCATTTTTTACACCTCCTTATGGACATTAGGCCGCAAAAGCGGCAAGGAGCGTCGGGCATTGCCCGAAGCACTCAAATATATTAGCACATTTTCCTCGTTTTGTCAAGCTTTTTTTCGAGGCTTCCGTAAATTATTTTTGGTTTTTCAAAAAAACAACAAAAGCTTTCCTAAAACTCGTGTAAATCGCTCTCAAATAGGCGTTTTCGCAAAAAAATAGCGGCGTATTACGCGTCAGCATAGTATCATAAGAGC
This sequence comes from uncultured Ruminococcus sp., assembly GCA_964434325.1. Classification (GTDB taxonomy): domain Bacteria; phylum Bacillota; class Clostridia; order Oscillospirales; family CAG-272; genus UBA1740. The sequence continues at coordinate 80,940 of CAYSUO010000001.1, read as the reverse complement.
GGATCTGCTTAGTTGATCGTCATATCCAAACAGCGGCGTAGAGTCAAAATGAATTTTATAAAAGTTATGAATAACGAAGAACGTTGAAATAACTTCAACAAAGTTCAAGCTAATTTGTTGCTTTTTTTCTTGTGGTGTGATACAATAAAGATACTAATGTACTGCGGGGTGCTTATGAGAATACAAAAGGAGAAAGCGAACGCAAAAATAAATCTTTATCTTGACGTTACAGAAAAAAGAGCTGACGGTTTTCACGAGCTCAAAAGCGTCATGCAAGCGATTTCGCTTTTTGACGTTGTAACGGTGAAATACCTGCCCTCGAAAGAAACTCGGATAAAGCTCACCGTAAAGGGGCGGTACCGCCTTGCGGCGGATAACAAAAATCTTGCGTATCGTGCCGCCGCGCTATATCTTGAAAGAGCTTCGCTAACGGCGGATATAGAAATAATTTTGGAGAAGAATATTCCCATTGCCGCAGGGCTCGCAGGTGGCTCGACGGACGCGGCGGCGGTGCTTAGGGGTATGAACAAGATATTTGGCAGACTTTTTGCCGAGCGTGCCCTGTTGAAGCTCGCGGCGGAGCTTGGATCCGACGTTCCTTTTTGCTTAACGGGACGAACGGCGCTTTGCGAGGGGAGGGGCGAACGATTGACAAAACTTTCGTCAGTGCCTCCTCTTTATATCGTCGTTGCCGTTTCCGATGAGCACGTTTCGACTCCTGTTGCCTATAAACTGCTTGACGATAGGTTTTCGTCATTTGACGGTAGCATTGAAACGGGCAGTGCGGATAGGCTACACACAATGCTTTCCGATATTAAATGGACGAGACTCGCGCCAAAATCACTGTTTAACGTTTTTGAGGAGGTCATTCTTCCAACCTGTCCGAAAGCGGGGGAAATAAAGGCACAGCTCATTGCGCTCGGAGCGGAGGTCGCGCTTATGAGCGGTAGCGGTCCGAGCGTTTTCGGCTTGTTCACCGATCCTGCTTTGGCGGAGAGAGCGGCACGGGCTCTATGCGCGGGCGGCATCGAGGCGTACTACGCGCAAAGCGTAAATAGATAGAAGCTCAAAGCTCGTATTTGTATATTTGTGATAGGCTTAAAGCATTAGTATAGTAGCATAAAGTCCGCGGCTAATCTTCGCACCTAAGCACCGCGGGCTTTTGCTACGCTACATTTGGGTTGTAAACGCCGCTTGTAGCGCGTTTGCCCCACGTTTGTAGCGCGTGGATAATTATTGACAAGCTACGATTTGTATGATATAATTTCTTATTAAAGAGGGGGCTGCAAAGAGTGAATAGTGAAAAAGACGATTTTTGGAGCGTCGAAAAGCTTATACCGAAGAAAAACAACGGGCCGCACTCTCGATTTTCGGAAGCGGCTATGGTGGCGGATGTTGTTATAAGCGGCACCGAGCCTGAAAACTCTCGTGAGCGAGAGCTAAATTACGAGGGATTGGCAAGTGACGGAGGCTCATTTTCTTACGTTCCCGCTTCGCCCTTTATAAAAAGCGTAACGGTGAAGCGTTCGATAGATAAATACGATTTTTACGGAAGCTTTCGCAAGGCGGCTCTTATCTATTACGATATGAAGGCTCCGTGCTGTGATTTCGTTTCGTTCTTTTCATATATGCCGCAGTATTCTCAGCTTTCGGCGGCGCAGAGAAGCTATTATTTGTACTGGCGCGAGGAGATACGCCGAGGGGATTTTTTACAGACGGATTATTCGTATCTCTATTTGCTTGTCTATGAGATATTAAATCTTCCCGATAAGATACCGCCCGAAAGCGGTGTTACGCTCCTTGTTTCTCTTTGGCGTGCGTATCATAAACAGCTTCCGCATATAAATGAGCGCTTTTCTCGTTGGCTCCAAGACTATTGCTTGATATATCAGCTCGCGTGCCCGACGCGTGAAATGCGGGAGCTGCTTTTTGACGCAATGCTTTCATCCGAGCTTAAAGAATTTTATCTTTCTGAGCTCGATAATATTACAGAAGAGAGTACCGAGGCGTTGCTTGCCTATCTTTCGTATTACGATTGGAGAAGCGGAAAATATGCGGGTGGCGAAAGCCGCGAAAAATATAGGGCGGAGCTTCTCGGCGCTATGCGTCTTTTGCTCTCGTCACTCTTTGAGCACAACAGCTTGATTTCTCGCAAGATAGAGCCTTCGCGCATAGTACGGCAGGCGTTCAAGGGCTCGCTTTGCACTCATCGCGTCAAGGCGTTTCTTGAAATAGAGTATTACCCGCTCTCGCACGATGAGCAGCTTCGCGCCAACGTTACGGAAGCCCTCCGCTACACCGAAAATAAATTACGCGCCTTGCTTGGAATTAAAAGCCGACTGCTCGTAAGAGCGCTCCCAGAGACGTACAAGACGATAATCGATTCTTATTTTTCTACGGTCGCCGAAGCACAGAAAAAGAATGAACGCGCGAAGTCGCTTCCCGAGTACGAGAAGCTTTACGATGGCGAAGCCAGCGAGCTGTCATTCGAGGCGGCGGAAAAAATAGAAAGCGCCTCTTGGAAGAGCACTCTGCGTCTTGTTAACGAGGAAGAGCTTAGCGAGGCATATTCGGAAGCCGCGGCTCTGAAAAACGACGAGAGCACATCGAAATCAAATGAAATAGACGAAAGACTCGAAAAGGCCTCGCCTCTTTGTACCACCGACGTTCAAGAGGAGGTTGAGTTTCTTCGCGCTCTCGTGGCTGGTGACGATTCCGCGATGCGCGCCGCTTGCAATGCGGCTTCCGCACTTCCCGAGGAGCTTTCGGAAAGGATAAACGCAAGGTTTGCCGAGCGCTTGGGCGACGTTGTCATAGAGCTTTCGGATGGTGCTCTTAAACTAATAGACGATTACAGAAATGAGGTTTGCGAATGGATACAGGAAGTAACGATATAAAAGTTCCAAGGCGGATACTAAATACGCTATTAACGTCGCTTGCGGCGGGCGTGGTTCCGCGCGTAGGAGCGCCCTATATCGCGATAGGCAGAGCAGATGAAATTTCTTCGCTACTTGATAATCTTGATGATGTGAGGCAAGGCGGCGCGGCGTGCCGTTTCCTCATAGGAAGATACGGAAGCGGAAAAAGCTTTCTTATACAGCTGATTCGCGGCAATGCGTTAGAGCGCGATTTTATTACAGCGGATGCCGATCTTGCGCCAGAGCGTCGCCTCACGGGTGGCGGAGGCGCAGGTCTCGCCACGTACAGAGAGCTGATGAAAAACCTCGCATCTAAGACCTCGCCTGACGGCGGAGCTCTTCCAACGATACTTTCGCGCTATTTCACGTCTGTGAAAAGCGAGCTTGCCGCCTCGGGCATTTTTCCCGATGATGCACGCTTTGAGGCGGAATTGAAGCAAAGAGTCTATGCGATGCTATTCGAGCTGGAAGGTGACGTCGGAGGCTTTGATTTTGCTCGCGTTCTCGGTGAGTATTATTCGGCGTCTTTCGCTGACAATGGCGAGAAGAAAAGCGCGTGCCTTCGATGGCTTCGCGGTGAGTTCTCCACCAAGACCGAGGCGAAAGCCGCTCTCGGCTTCTCGGTGAGCACGATAATCGATGATGATAATTGGTATGACTTCGTTAAATTACAGGCGCGTCTCTTTGTGCGCTTGGGTTACGCGGGCTTCGTCATTTTTATCGATGAATGCGTGAATTTGTATAAGATACCAAATCGAATATCGCGCGAAGCAAACTATGAGAAGATTCTCGCAATATTTAACGACACCTTGCAGGGAAAAGCTCAAAATCTCGCCGTCATATTTGGCGGGACCCCGCAATTCCTTGAAGATACGCGCCGTGGCCTTTTCAGCTACGACGCTTTGAGAAGTCGGCTCGCCGATTCGCGCTTCACCGAACTCGGGCTACGCGATCTCTCGTCGCCCGTCATAAGGCTCAGACGCTTGTCCGATAACGAGCTCTTCGCCCTCGTTCATCGCCTCGCAAAGCTTTATGCTCAAAGAGAGGGACTTGCGGATTCACCGATAAGCCGCGGCGATATAGAGCTGTTTATGCGTGAGGCTCTGGCACGGGCAGGGAGCGAAGAGATGATAACGCCGCGTGAAATCATACGCGATTTTCTCACTCTTTTAAATCTTATGAAGGACTACCCCGAAATCCCGTTTTCGGCTCTCGTTAAGCCCAAGCATGATATGCAAAGCTTCGGCGGCGAAGGCTCAACAGAGACATCGCAGGCAGATAATGCAAGCACGAAAAATGTAACAATTTTCGATATTGATATTTAATTCACGGCAGAATTTAATTCGAGGGGATATGACGGAAGCAGAAAGAGTATTTTCAAGATTTCCCGAGTTCATTCGGGAATATATCTATTCGCACTCGTGGCGTGAGCTTCGAGCGATACAAATAGAGGCGGCGCGGGTCATATTCGAGAGCGACGATAATCTTTTGCTATCTTCTTCGACCGCCTCGGGCAAGACCGAAGCTGCATTCTTTCCAATCATTGCCGATGTTTGTGCCGCACCACCAGCACAGCGTTCCATCTCCGTTTTGTATATCGCACCGTTAAAATCGCTTATCAACGATCAATTTTCGCGGCTTGACGAGCTACTTGACGCAAGCGCAATATCCGTTACTCATTGGCACGGCGACGTTGGGGTATCTCATAAAAATAAGCTTTTGAAGGAGCCCGACGGGATACTTCAAATAACGCCTGAATCCTTGGAAGCTATGCTGATGAAGCGTTCAAACGATATTCCGCGCCTTTTCGGCTCGCTTCGCTACGTCGTGATAGATGAAATCCACGCGCTCATTGGAAGCGACCGCGGTAGTCAGATATTATGCCAGCTCAGCCGCATCGCCGCAAAAATAGGTCATCATCCGCGTCGCGTCGGTCTTAGCGCCACCCTGGGCGACGTTTGCCAAGCCGCCGATTGGCTTGGAGGCGATACGGGGAGGCAAACCGCCGCACCCGTCTCCGTGCGTACCGCTCTAAAATGGCGGCTCGGGCTTGAACATTTCTACGTTCAGGATCTCAGAGAGCGTCAAGCAAAGGGCTCGGAGTCTTGTAATACGCAACCTGATACGGAAACGAGAACGGCGACGCTCGACGCTGGGTTCGAATATCTCTACGACGCCGTTCAAGGGAAGAAGGCGCTCGTTTTTTCCAATTCGCGCGAGGAGACCGAATACGTCACTGCCACCCTACGCCAAATCGCGAGGGCGCGAGGCGAAAAGGACGTGTTTTTCATTCATCATGGTAATCTTTCCGCTTCTATACGTGAGGACGCCGAAGCAAAAATGAAGGACGACGCCGTCCACGAGGCGGTCACTTGCGCCACCGTAACGATGGAGCTCGGTATAGATATAGGTCGGCTCGAGCGTGTCGCGCAAATAGGCGCGCCGACTACCGTTTCTGGTTTTCTTCAAAGGCTGGGAAGATCGGGAAGACGCGGAACACCTCCTGAAATGATCATGGTATATCGCGAGGAAATGCCGCTTCCCAATGCACCGCTCCAAGAGCTCATTCCGTGGGATATGTTGCGCGGGATAGCCATTATTTCGCTCTATTCCAAGGAGCGCTTCATCGAGCCGCCGCGCATAAAGAAAATGCCTCTCGGTCTTGCATTTCATCAAACGCTCAGTATATCCGCCTCGCGCGGTGAGCTATCTCCGAAGGAGCTTGCGGAAGCGGTGCTTTCTCTTCCTCCGCTTAAAGTCATCGATAAGCCGCTCTATAAAGAATTGCTTGTTTCAATGATAAATCGCGATTTCTTGGAGCTTACGGAAGGCGGCGGGCTTATAATCGGCCTCAAAGGAGAGAGAATCATAAATTCCTTTAAGTTTTATGCCGTTTTTAAAGACAGCGAGGATTTCACCGTGCGTTGCGACAGCGAAGAGATAGGCACGATAACAACGCCGCCTCCCGTCGGCGATCGCTTCGCCTTGGCGGGCAGAGTTTGGGAGGTCAAGGACGTCGACGTTGCCGCGCGGCTTATCTTTGTAAAAAGCGTTGAAGGAAAAATGGAGGTCTCATGGCCTGGCGATTCGGGCGAAATCCATACAAAGCTGCTTTTGGCAATGCGCGAGGTGCTTTTGAACAACGAGAGCTATCCTTTCCTCGGAGAAAATGCGCGTGCACGCATTGAGCGTGCTCGGGCGGTTGCCCGCAAAGCGGGTATGGATAAAAACAGCGTAATTTTTCTTGGCGGCGAGAGCTACGTTTTCTTTCCTTGGCTCGGAACGCGTTCATTTAGAACAATGCGACGCCTTATGCAGAAAAACGCTACGCGCCTCGGAATTTCCGATATACAGTCACAGGGCTGTTGCTATATAACCTTCAAGGCTTCCAAAAACGGCGGCAGAGCTTTTATGCAAAATATTCGTGAGCTCGTTTCTCGTGGTGACCTTGACACGGAGGCGCTCGTTTCGGGTTCTGAATGCCCTATTTTTGAAAAATACGATGAGTATATCCCCGCCGAGCTCTTACGTAAGGCTTATGCCGTCGATCGCCTTGACCTCTCCGAAATAATTGAACGCTTTGCGGAAGCTTAGGAGCTTATCAAGTGGCAGAGAAGTTAGCTACGCTTTCCTTCGCCGAAAGAAGCCTGACACAGTGCATTGATAGCTAAGCGCGAGACGCGACAAAGGAGAAAATATGATCTACGATCTAATAGCACCGATATACGATGATATAAACGGCGAGCTCGATTATCCGCGCTGGGCGGATTTTATCGAAGAGCTCATAAAGCGAGAGCTTGGGCATGCCCCCGATCTCGTCCTCGACCTCGCTTGCGGGACGGGGAAGATGACCGTCGAGCTCGCGTCTCGCGGATACGATATGATAGGAATAGACTATTCCGTAGAAATGCTCAATTTGGCGCGAGAGCATGCGGTAGCGTTCGGCGTTGACAGCAAAATCCTTTGGCTCTGCCAGGATATGCGTGCCTTTGAGCTTTACGGAACGGTCGACGTCGTCGTTTCCTGCCTCGACAGCATTAACCATCTCGCCGCGCCGAAGGAACTCGACATCTGCCTTTCGCTTGTGCACAATTATTTGGCGCCAAACGGAATTTTCATATTCGACTTAAACGGTAAATATAAATTTGAAAACATCTACGCAAAGCGCGTCTATGCCATGGAGGGGAAAGATAATTTTTGCGTATGGCAAAATTATTATTCTCCGAAAACTCGGCTCTGCGATTTTTATATCACGCTCTTTGAACGCAAGCGCGACGGCTCGTATAAAAGATCAGACGAGCGCCAAAGAGAAAGAATGTATACGTTGCGCTCCATTAAAAAGCATCTCGCGTCACTCGGCTTTGAGTTTATAGGCGCGTATTCCGATTTTAATTACAAGTCGGCAGGGGATAGCGACGAACGTATCTACGTGGTGGCAAGGTGCAAAAAATAAGCACGCTTATTTGTATCAAAAAAATTCTAAGAGCTTATTAAAGAAATGAAATTATGCCGCGATAGCGGCAAAGGAGAAGAGCATGAACGAAAGATCTACCGTTTTGCGCGCGATTACGAAAGACGGCTCGGCGCGGATACTTGTTATAAATTCAACCGCCATCGTCAATTCGATGATAGCCGCGCATCGAACGAGTCCGACGGCTACCGCGGCTCTCGGAAGAACGCTGACAGCCGCCTCGATGATTGGAACAATGCTTCCCGAAAAGGGCGATAGCGTCACCGTGAGCTTTTCGGGGGACGGAGCTGCTGGCAAAATAATCGGCGTTTCCGATTATTTCGGCAACGTCAAGGGATATATCGCCAATCCCACTTGCGATCCGCCTCGAAAGCTCAATGGAAAGCTCGACGTAGGTGCCGCAGTAGGGCGCGGTACGCTTTCCGTTGTCAAGGATGTTGGCAACGATGAACCGCAAACGGGCACCGTCGAGATAACCAGCGGTGAGATAGCCGAGGACTTAGCTCGCTATTTTGCAATAAGCGAGCAGATTCCAACCGTGCTCTCGCTCGGCGTTCTCGTGGAGCGCGATTATACTTGCCGCGCCGCGGGCGGTGTGCTCGTTCAGCTTTTGCCTTTTCCCGACGAGAAAACGGTGGATGCGATAGAGCGAAATGCGGCTGATCTTAGCAATATATCGCGATATTTCGAGAAGGGACTTTCCAACAAGGAAATTGCCGACATAGCCATGCGCGACGTTCCCTACGACGTTTTCGATACCTTGGAGGTCGAGTATAAGTGCGATTGCTCACGCAAAAGAATGAAAACGAAAATTCTTTCTCTTGGAAGCCGCGAGCTATTGGCGATGCTCGATGAGCAGGAGGCGGAGGGAAAGCCGCGTGAGCTGACGGCGGTCTGCCGCTTCTGCAACGCGGAATACACGTTCACGGAAGCCGAACTCATCAACGAATAACGCGTAGCTTTTAACGCTTTGCGGCGCATTGACATATTTTTTAAGTAAAACGATCTTCGTTGTAATTGGAGGGGTCAATGCGTGATTCAGCTTTAAAAAACATAGTTTCCGCCGAAAGCATTTTGAGGCACGAGGAGCATTATCGTCGGCTTCAACTCAGGTATTCCGTTCTCGTTAAAAGCTTTCCGCAACTCGCCGATACGGAGGTGGGTGAGATATCTCGATTGCGGCTTCCGCACGCCGTCAAGCGGCGCGCCGCCGAAATGTACTCCGATATACTCGCCCACAAGCTGTTTTTTTCTTCCTTTTCGGAAAACAGGGCGCGAGCGAAAACGCTCTCGGCACAGTTTGGCTCGGAAGCGACTTTTTTGTATGAGCTCGCGCGTTCGATAGAGGAGAGTGATCACGTGGGCTTTATCCTCGTCTGGATAAACGCTCGCAAAGCCGTCGAATTCGCGTTCGCCACCCAGCTTGGCAATATTTTTTCAAGAGAAAGCCCGTGCCTTGCGATAGACCTCTGGGAGCACGCCTATTTTTCCGATTATGGTTTTGATCGGAGCGCTTATCTTAAAGCCGTCCTTTCCCGCCTTGACCTCGCGCGCCTTGATGAATTTGAGAAAAAGGATTGAAAAAATCGACGATATATGCTACAATAGAGGAGCTAACGTCGAGTTAGCGCCATTCGCGTCCTTTCACGCGCGGAAATAGCTATGATAAATAACGGTTTCAAATACATAGATGCTATTATTATAAGCCCAACACGAGGCTCAAATATTCGATACAAAAACAGGAGAGCGCCCACGGCGCAAGAAAAATGGAAGCTTTAATAGGAAATGCAATAGTAGGACAATCGGGCGGACCGACTGCGGCTATCAATGCCACGCTTTCGGGCGTCATAAGGGGAGCCTTTAAGGCGCGCGAAAAAGGCTTGATAGACAGGCTCTACGGAATGAGAAACGGCATAGAGGGGCTACTTTCAGAGCAACTCGTCGATCTCACGGAGCGCTTCTCGGACACCGATGAGCTCACCACACTCGAGCACACCCCGTCCGCGGCGCTCGGTTCGTGCCGCCGAAAGCTTGGCAGCATCGAAGCCGATGAGCCCACGTTTCGCCGCGTTATCGAGGTGTTGAAGAAGTATAACGTTCATTATTTCTTTTATATTGGCGGAAACGATTCAATGGACACCGTCTTGAAGCTCTCGCAATACGCCGAGGCAGGAAATTATCCGCTTCGCGTCGTCGGTATCCCCAAAACCATCGATAACGATCTCGTGCTCACAGACCATACCCCAGGCTTCGGTTCCGCGGCAAAATTCGTCGCCACAAGCGTCAAAGAAATACTTCGCGATATATCCGTATATACCATGCGTGCCGTCACCATCGTTGAAATAATGGGGCGCGATGCAGGCTGGTTGACCGCGGCATCTTCGCTTACGTCCGTCTCAGGTGGAATGGCTCCCGATCTGATATATCTTCCCGAGGTCGCCTTTGACGCCGAACGCTTCGTTTCAGATATATACAGGGCGTTTGAGACTCATCCCGCCGTTCTCGTCGCCGTTTCCGAAGGAATAAAATTTTCGGACGGAACCTACGTCGGTGCAAATAACGCGGGGCGTAAAACGGACGTCTTTGGTCACGTGCCTCTTTCAGGGGCGGGCAGAGTGCTCGAAAGCATCGTTAAAGAGCGTATCGGCTGTAAAGCGCGCTCAATCGAATTGAGCCTTACGCAACGTTGCGCCGCACATATCGCTTCAAAAACCGATCTCGACGAAGCCGTCATGGTTGGTCGAGGCGCCGTCTTCGCCGCCATAGACGGAAAAAGCGGCGTAATGATGACGATAAACCGCGTCCAAGATGCGCCCTATTCCGTCTACATTGATTCTGCCGATATTTCTCAAATTGCAAACGCCGTTAAGCGTGTTCCAGCGGAATTTATCAATTTGGGTGGCAATGGAATAAGCACCGAGGGAATAGAATATTTAAGGCCATTAATCCTCGGAGAGCCTGAAATAGAATACGAGAACGGTCTGCCTAAGCACGTGATAATATAAGCCATTGAAGCACATCGCCGACATAATGTATTCTTCAAATTCACTACATATTTCTAAGCAGAATTATGGCTTTGCTAAATATCAATTCTCGCTTTGCATTTAGAAGCACCGACAAGCTTGTAAGACGTTTTAAATTCATAAACCTTTAAACGCTTCGATATTTTTTGAAAACCAATATCGTTTTTTGTGAAACTATTGATTTTTTTGTTGCAATATGCTATACTGATATAAAATAAAACTTATCAAGAGCGGCGGAGGGACTGGCCCTGTGAAGCCCGACAACCTATACTTTGTATAAGGTGCCAATTCCTGACAGATGAGTTTGCTTCTGTCTCGGAATTGTTTTTGCATTTCCGAGCTTTTATTTTGTCGTGGCGAGCGCTTTCCCGTGTTCTTGCGTCGATTATGTCATATATTTCAGTGAAGCAAGCTAGGTTGCTTTTGTGGCAAATATCTTGTCGTAAAGTCGCGAAGCGCAGCTCTTCTTTAAAAAGTTAAAATTTTGTGCCGCATTTGCGGCGGAATGGAGATATAAAATGAAAAAGATTTTATTTACCTCGGAGTCTGTAACTGAGGGGCATCCCGATAAGATATGCGATAAAATATCAGACGCGATACTCGATGAGATGCTGAAACAGGATCCCAACAGCCGCGTAGCCTGTGAGACCTTCGCCACAACGGGTATAATAACGGTTATGGGAGAGATTACGACCAAGGCGCGCGTTGATATACAAAGAATCGTTAGAGATACGGTTGCGGAAATTGGCTACGATAGAGCAAAATATGGCTTCGATGCAACAACGTGCGCCGTTTTGAGCTCTATACATGAGCAGAGCGCTGACATTGCTCTCGGCGTCGATAAATGCCGCGAGGCAAAGGAAGGGACGATGGTGGATGAGCTCGATACGGGCGCTGGCGACCAAGGCTTAATGTTTGGCTATGCCTGTGACGAAACCGAAGAGCTTATGCCACTTCCCATCTCACTTGCACATAAGCTCGCAAAGAGATTGACCGAGGTTAGAAAAAGAGGAAAGCTTTCGTATCTTCGCCCCGACGGAAAAACTCAGGTTACTGTTGAATACACGGACGGGGTTCCGACAAGAGTGGACACCGTCGTCATCTCATCACAGCACAGTGCCGACGTTGATGCGGCGACGATTAGAAAGGATATAATAGAACAGGTAATTTTCCCCGTGATACCGTCCTCGCTTATCGATGGCAAGATGAATGTACATGTAAACCCCACGGGGCGCTTCGTTATAGGCGGCCCAGCTGGCGATACGGGACTTACGGGGCGCAAGATAATCGTTGATACCTACGGCGGGTATTCCCGCCACGGAGGCGGCGCTTTTTCTGGCAAGGATCCCACTAAGGTGGATAGAAGCGCTTCCTATGCGGCGCGATACGTGGCTAAAAATATTGTTAAGGCGGGGCTTGCCAAAAAGTGCGAGGTTCAGATAGCGTACGCCATAGGAATAGCGCGCCCTGTTTCCGTTATGATAGATACCTTCGGTACATCGACCGTTTCCGAAGAAAAAATCTCCGAGGCGGTCAACACCTTGGTTGATCTTCGTCCAGCCGCCATAATCAAAAAATTCGATCTCAGAAAGCCCATATACAAAGAGCTCGCCGCTTACGGTCAAATGGGCAGGGAAGAGCTCGGCGTTAAATGGGAGCTTTGCGATATCGCGGACAAGCTGCGCGAGCTTTGCAGTCAATGATTATTTTGAATAGCATTTTACATTTGTCGTAAGTGCATTTCAGTTCGATACATCGTTCGGCTCTCGTCGATCCTCGGCGAGGGCTGAATCATTTATTGCCTAAGTGGCGCTTCTCAAAGTTCAAATTTACTATTCCGCAAGCGCGAAAATGCGGATAAGCACAACGGCAAAAAGCATTTTGTTCTTTTGTAAATAAATTAACGTTTTTGTGTTGAAAAAAACGCCGTTATGTGGTATACTTTTTGTATCGTTTTTTGTGGAGGTGAGCTCGTGAAGTCGACCGAAGAGATCGTCGTCGGTGTAATTGAAAACGTCGTATATAAAAACGAAGCTAACGATTACTCGGTGCTTGAAATAGTTGATAGCGATAGCTCGCTTATAACCGCGGTGGGAACTATCCCGATGCCCTCGGAGGGCGAAAGCGTAACTCTTCGCGGAAATTGGACGTTTCACAAAGAATTTGGAAAGCAGTTTGCCTTTACTTCTTTTGAAAAAGCCCTTCCCGTCGGCGTAGATGGGATTTTACAATACCTTTCCTCGCGCACCGTTAAAGGTATAGGTCCCGTTACGGCTCAGCGCATAGTTAATAGATTTGCCGAGAATACTTTTGACGTTATAGAAAATCACCCCGAGTGGCTTACCGACGTCCCTGGTATTACGATGAAAAAAGCGGCGGCAATATCAGAATCCTTTCGTGAGCAAAGCGGTATTCGTGGCATTATGCTTTTCTGTCGCGACTTTATAGGTAGTGCGGAAGTGACGCGCGTCTATAAGGCGCTCGGTCAAGATGCCGTTGGCATTATCAAAGAAAATCCTTACGTGCTTTGCGATAGCGATTTTGGCATAAGTTTTGAAAAGGCGGACGCGCTTGCAAAATCGTTATCCGTTAAGAGTGATTCGGAATTTCGCGTCATAAGCGGTTTAACGTGCCTCTTAAATTATAATGCAAACATCAATGGTCACACCTGTCTACCTAAGGACAAACTCGTGGCAGCTGCCGTGGAGCTTCTGTCCCTCGATAGAGCAAAGCTGGATGAGCTGGTGGATAGCTTCATTCAAGATGGAAGCTTGGTTGCGTACGATATAGGTGAGGTGCGCTTTATTATGACCAAAGAGGTCAATGAAACAGAAGAGAACATATTGAAAAAGCTTAGCGTTTTAAATAAGAGCATAACCGTACTTCCCGATACAGACATAGCGTTTTTGATAAATAAGGCGGAAAGCAGCTTCGGTATAAGCTATGCCGAGCTTCAAAAGCGCGCAATAACGGAAGCCTTTTATTCTGGCGTTATGATAATAACGGGTGGGCCTGGAACGGGGAAAACTACAATAGTGAAGGCCCTTATCTCCATTTTTGGAAGCCTTGGAAAGAAATGCGCTTTGACTGCTCCTACGGGAAGAGCCGCTAAAAGAATGAGCGACTCTACCGCGGAGGAAGCGCGTACTATACACAGGATGCTTGAAATGGAGCGCGGAAAGATGAACAGGCTCCGTTTTGGCAAAAATGCAATCAATACCATCGATGAAGACGTGATAATAGTTGATGAAGCATCCATGATGGATTTGTCTCTTTTCGAGGCATTGCTCTTAGCGCTAAAACGTGGCGCAAGGCTTATACTTATTGGCGACGCGGATCAGCTTCCAAGCGTTGGAGCTGGCAACGTTTTTTCGGATCTTATAAATTCGTCGCACATTAAGACGGTGCGCCTGAACGAAATATTCAGGCAATCGAAAGAAAGCCTCATCGTGACGAATGCTCATAAAATAAATCTCGGTCAAGCCCCGACTCTTAATTCGGTAGACGGCGATTTCTTCTTTGTGAGGCGTGAGGATGAAAAAATGATACCGTCTACGATAGCCTCTCTTATAACCGAGCGCTTGCCCAAAAAATACGGTCAGACAATACGAGATATGATACAAGTTATAACCCCGTCTAAAAAAGGCGTCGGCGGCGTGGAGACATTGAATGCCGAGCTGCAACAAAAGATAAATCCGCCGATGAAATTTAAAAACGAACGAGCTGCACACGGTACTGTTTTCAGGGAAGGGGATCGCGTCATGCAGATCTCCAACAACTATGAAATTGAGTGGAAGAAAAACGGCAAGACGGGGAACGGCGTTTTCAATGGTGATATCGGTGTCATAGAGACCATAAATACCGCTCGCGAAGAAATGGGAATACGCTTCGATGATAGATACGCCGTCTATACCTTCGATATGCTTGACGAGCTCGAGCTCGCCTACGCGATAACCGTCCATAAAAGCCAGGGGAGCGAATATCCCGTGGTCATTATTCCCATGTATTTTTGCGCTCCCATGCTCATGACGCGCAACCTACTTTATACGGCGGTCACAAGAGCGAAGAAAATGGTCATTCTTGTTGGAAGAAGCGACGCGCCGAGCTTCATGGTCCGAAATAATCGGCATATATTGCGATATACGACGCTCGGAGAACGAATTTCTTCGTCGCCAAGCCTTTAATTTTAAAATATACTTGAATTTTAGACTTAAATATAGTATAATGAATAAATAAAACGGTTTGAAAGGAGCGGCTATGACGACTAAGATAGGTCTTGATCTGGGTTACGCCAATATAACCCTAAGCAACGTTACAGCGGAAGTATATCGCGAGCCTTCGGTCGTCCTTGTCGATAAACTGTCCCGCAAGATAGTTTCCGTCGGTAATAAAGCCGTGTATTCGGACAGCGATACGGTTGGCGACGGTATGCTGGTCAGACCCTTTAAAAACGGTTTGCTCTATTCCTCCGAGATCACCCAAGAGGTCATCAACAGCTTTATAAAAATAGTGAAGCCCGCCGACAAGATAAGATGCGTTATGGGGGTGCCCGCCGATTTTCTCTCCAAGCAGGAGAGCGAAATGTCAAAAATGCTCGCCGATGTGGGAGTCGATGAAGTGTACTTCGTAAAGCGCTCCATAGCGGCTTTGATAGGCGCGGGGTATTCTCCCAACATCAGCGCCATTTCAATCAACGTCGGCGCTTCGTCAACGGAGATAGCCGTTCTCAATAAAGGCAAGGTTGTTATTGCGCAACGCGAGTCGGTGGGAGGCGAGGACTTCGACAAGGCTGTCAAGGATCATATCCTCGAACAGGGCGATATGAACGTTTCCTTGCTTGTTTCGCGAATGATAAAGGAGCACCTTGGCGCCGTTTGGCAGGGGAGAGCTTCGGAGAGCATAGATATAGAGGGAACTCTTGCTTTAACGGGTAGCAAGGTCAAAATGAGTATATCTACGGAGGACGTTGTAGGCGTTTTTGAAAAGCCGCTCCAAGGGCTCCTCTTGGGGATAGCCAATATCATAAAAAAAATTCCGTTAGAGATAGTTGCCGAGGTTTTTGAAAACGGTATCGTCTTGTCGGGCGGTGGCGCGGAGCTTTTCGGACTTGATAAAATGATGAGCAAGGTGTTTGGCATTTCTGTAACGCTCGCGGAAAAGCCCATAGATTGCGTCGCAAAAGGCTTATCACGAATAAATAACATTATGCCGATAAAAATGCGCTCCAATAACGTCAATATCAGCAATCGGCTTCCAAAGTATTATGAAACGAGAAATCAAAAAAAATAAGTAATATAACGTAAATTTATTTGAAGGGGTTTTTATGAAAAAGGCAGAGAAGAAAAAAATATTCGCTCAGGTTATGGCTGGCGTTTTGGCGGCGCTGATGATAGCGGGTGTCGTTTTCGGCATTCTTGTATATCTTGTATAAGCCTCAGGCTTGCAATGGAGCAGGGAAGAATAAAACAGGTGTGGTCATACGACTGCATCTGTTTTTTTGTAGAAATAAGTACTTTTGCGATGATGAAAATAGTGTATTTAAACTAAAATTCAATGCTCTTTGCGAGCGAAAATTTAAAATTACACTTTTTCGGCACGGTCGAAAAAGCTTGTTGATAGCTGTGGAAAACTTCTCTCGAAATGTCAAAACTGTGGAAAACCTCGAGCGCACCCTCAAAAATGTCAAAAGAATGCCGAGAAAAAAGTGCACTATTCCGATATTTTGCGGCTTCAAACAGCGAAAACTCAAAAAATATAAGCTTTTCGGCACTTCAAACCTACAACGGAATTGTTTACTTTTAAATTGAGCAAAGCCGCCCGAATTGTAATTTGTGAAACCGTGGTTTATCAACAAAAACCTTGTTTTCATTGAATTTTTAATGAGACACATACGCGGAGGCTTGACGGATTTAGAGTAGAAATCGACGGCTGATAAGCGATAGACGTACAAGGGTACGTCTATCTTTGAAACGTCGATAAAACGAAAAATAAAATTAAAACGAAAAAATTACGGTAGAAGCAGAGATTTTTCTTTGCTTCTACCGTTTTTTCGGTTGGTTCTGTTTAAATGCAACAGCCCCACCTTTTAGCAATTCGGTTGTCTTACCTTTTGCTCTTCTTCTTTATGCTTGCGAAAAGGTCGTCGTACATCGCGTCCTCGTCCTCTTCCGCGTCGCGCGAAGAAATGGTGTTAACGATTGTCTCCTGCGTTCTTTCCTGCGGATAAACGATTGTCGATCTTTTCTCTTCCTTCGGCTCATCGTATACGACGGTAGCCTCTTCCTGTTTGTAGGAACTTATCTCTGTTTCTACGATCGCATCGTAATCTTCGGTTTCTGCTTGGCGCTTTTCGGAAATTTCGTCAAGTGCCTCTTTGACGTTTCTGTCAATCGCATTGTCAAAGCCCGTCGCTATGACTGTAACCCTTATCTCGTCCTCCATCGTAGGATCGAGATTGGCGCCCCAAATTATGTTCGCGTCGGGATGAGCCTCCTCGCTTATAAGCTCCGATGCCAAAGAAACCTCATCGAGCTGTACATCAGGGGAAGCGGTAATGCATATAATAACTCCCGTCGCACCCGCGATGCTCGTTTCAAGCAGAGGCGAGGTTATAGCGGCGTTTGCCGCCAGCTTCGCTTTGTCAGTGCCTTTCGCCGAGCCAACACCCATGTGCGCGTAGCCCGCGCCCTTCATTATCGTCGTAACGTCGGCAAAATCAAGATTGATAAAGCCTGGGACGTTTATAAGATCCGAAACCGATTGAACTCCGCGCCGTAAAACATCGTCCGCTATCTCAAAAGCGTTTGCAAAGGTGAGGCTCGCCCCCTCTATCTTTTTCAAGCGCTCGTTGGGGATAACTATGAGAGAATCCACGAATTTTGCCAGCTCGTTTATTCCCGCTTCGGCTTGGCGCATTCTTCTTTGACCTTCAAAGGTGAAAGGCTTGGTAACTATTCCAACGGTCAATATGTTCATATCGCGCGCCGCTTTGGCTATCACAGGTGCCGCGCCAGTTCCCGTTCCGCCGCCCATACCCGCGGTTACAAACACCATATCGGCATCTTGAAGCAGGGCTTTGATTTCTTCAATCGATTCGTCAGCACTGCGTTTACCAACGTCAGGATTAGAGCCCGCTCCTTTGCCCTTGGTTATTTTATCGCCTATAACGAGCTTCTTCGCCGCGCAAGAAATGTCAAGCGCCTGACTGTCTGTATTTACGGCTATAAATTCAACGCCACGAATATTCGTCGATATCATACGGTTGACAGCGTTGTTGCCGCCCCCGCCGACGCCGATAACCTTTATATTTACACCCGAATCGTAGACTTGCTCAAAATCAAATTCCATTTTATCGCTCCGTTCTGCCGCGAAGAGCGGCACAAATATTTTTGAAATTTGCCGAATCGATCGTCCGCCGTGATGACCTTGCGCGAAAGAAATGAAAGGTATGCTTCTTGGCTTTGAGCATTTTAGCGGCGCATGCCATCATTCAAGCTATACCGTTGCTCCGAGCGATGATATCAGCGTAAATTCTTCATTTTAACTTAAATATTTATATATAAATATTATAATGGGAATTTTCATCAAATGCAAGTAATTTTTGAAATTTGCTGAATTGTTCACATTTTAGTCGAAAAATATCATAAAATACCGAGCAGAACGCGATTTATGAACAAAACTTTCGGTGCTTCACAGAATCCTATTTATCACACTCTCCAATATCGCGTATAATCGTGTCGCATATCGCCATTTCGGCGTCCGCTTTGAAGCATCCGCGGGCGTTTATGCGAAGTGCGTTTCGTTTTTTTGTATCGCTTTTCAGCTCCTCAATTTTTTGGATCAGAATATTCGCGTTTAGCTCCTTTTCTTCAATTATGATAGCGCCGCGCCGCTTCTCCAAGCTTTTTGCATTTTTTAATTGATGATCGCCCGTAACGTTTGGGGAAGGAATCAAGATTGACGCTGCTCCCGCCGCCGTTATTTCAGCGAGCGTCATAGCGCCGCTCCTTGAAATAACGACATCACAGGCGTTTAATAATATTGGCATATCGTTGAAATACGGGGCAATGAGCACATTGCTACTCTTTTTGAACTTTTTCGACACGGCTTC
This sequence comes from uncultured Ruminococcus sp., assembly GCA_964434325.1. Lineage (GTDB taxonomy): Bacteria > Bacillota > Clostridia > Oscillospirales > CAG-272 > UBA1740. The sequence goes on along the minus strand of CAYSUO010000001.1, from coordinate 62,418 downwards.
AAAGCGCTTGCGTCCCGTTGCATGAAAATGCTTTATATCTCTCCGCTTCGAGCTGTAATTTGATATCATATCAACGATGACCTCGTTGATATGCGCCGAGCCGCCGCTCCCACCAAGTGAAATTATAAAAAATTCGTTCGGTAAAACGCCGAGCTTTTTTCTCGCAAAATTTCTGTCGGTGCATAGAAACGCCTTGCGTACAGGATTGCCAACGAGCTCTACGTTGTCCTTACGCTTTAAGCCTTGGAGCGCTTCCTCCGAATTTAAAAACACCGTTTTGCATTTTGCGGCAAGTAGCTTCGTTACGAGCCCAGGCGCGGCGTTCGATTCATGGATATAGGTCGGTATCTTGCGTAGCTGTGCAGCTCGGATAACAGGCCAAGAAACGTAGCCGCCCGTTCCTATGACCGCATCGGGAGCCGTCTCTTTTATTATTCTCCTGCTTTTTCTAAGCGCCTTGACCGCAAGCAGGAGATTATGAAAATTTTTTATGCTGAGCTTCCTTTCTATACCAGCGATTTCCAGCTCGCATAATTTGTATCCCTTTTCGATTATCGGTGCGTTTTCGGCTCCGCCCCTTCTTTCAACGAATAGGAGCTCGGCGTCTTTATAATGCTCACTAAAATATTCTGCTATCGCCAAAGCGGGAGTTATATGCCCTCCCGTTCCGCCTCCGCATAATAAAATTTTCATATAGCTCTCCATTCCGCCGCCCAAGAGGAGCGTAGCGCGAAAATGCATAAGAAGGAAGCTTCAAATAGCGCCTTTCTTATACTTTGTTTGTCCCTTTTGAATTATGTAAAACGTCGTAGCACGCGCCTTGGCGTTAAAGTTGGTAATTAAGCTTGCCCGCATATCGCTGTAAGCTATCAGTTGTAGGATAATAGCTTTGCGCTTTATGCTATTAAAGCTTGCTTATATTAGCTTCTCTCGAAATTGACAACAGCATACCCATTTCAAAAAACAGCATTATGAGCGACGATCCGCCGTAGCTGAAAAAGGGAAGAGAAATGCCCGTGTTGGGTATCGAGTTCGTAACGACCGCGACGTTTAAAAGTACCTGGATAGCCATTTTTGCGCTTATTCCAAAGGCGACGAGCCTTGCATACGTATCTCTGCTTCTTAGAGCTATAACGAAGCCTCTTCCTATAAGCAACGAAAATAGGAATAAGGCGCTTATTGCTCCCGTAAAACCCAGCTCCTCGCAAAGTATTGCGAATATCATATCGTTGGCGGGCTCCGAAACGTAGCAATGCTTCATTATGCTGTTCCCGTAGCCCAATCCAAAAAGCCCGCCTGAGCCTATCGCCATAAGTCCTTGCAGAGTTTGCCATCCGCCCGTAAGCTTATACGCTTCTGGGTTGCGCCAAACCGTAATTCGCTCTTTTGTGTAGTCTGTAAACAGTGCGAAGGCGGTGATAAATGCGCCACCGAGTCCACAACAGAATCGAATATATCGAGTATCGACACCTGCAATAACGGTGACGGCAAGCCCTAAGAGCCCGAGAATAATTATGCAGGATAGATGTTTTTGAAGCATAACGAGAATTATAGGGACGAGCATAATAGCAAGCGGGATGATCGTCCCGTATTTTAATATGTCGCCACGAGTCTTTTTTTCGCGCGCCGACTTATAATTGGAGAAATAATTAGCCAGCATCATTATCATCGTAAGCTTCGCTATCTCCGAGGGCTGTATGGTTAAGGGGCCAATCGTTATCCAGCGCTTTGCCCCGTTTCCAACGAAGCCGATCAGAAGGACGAGCATAAGCAAAACGATTGTGCCCCCGTATAACCACGGGGTGGCTTTTTTGAAGTAGCTTACTGGTATTCGCGATGCCACGAGCATACAGCTTAGCCCCAAGCAGAGCCATAGCGCTTGGCGTTTTATAAAATAATAGCTGTCGTTATATCTCGCGAAAGCGTAGGCGCTTCCTGCGCTGAAAACCATTGCCGTTCCAAAGGAAGCTAAAAGAACGACCAATATTAAGGTAGGTATATCCGCATTCCTTGACTTTCTTTTTGAGTCCTGCTTGAAAAAAGCCGTCATAGCTTTGAATCTCCGTTCAAGGAAGATAAAAAATATAAGCGGGGAGCGCACATATAAACGTCGTGAATATTGCGCAAAGGCAAATTTTGTTTTCCGTGAAGCCGCAACGCTCCAAGTGATGATGAAGCGGCGCCATCTTGAAAACTCTTTTCTTGGTCATTTTATAGATGAACACCTGAATGACCACCGAAGCGCCTTCGATGACGTAAACCGAGGCAATGAGTAGCATTATCAGCGGATTGTCCATAACGAGAGATGAAGCGGAAACGAGAGCTCCGAGAAAAAGCGAGCCTGTATCTCCCATAAATATTTTTGCAGGGTGCATATTGAAGAAGAGAAAGCCTACGGAGGCTCCTATCATCGCGGATGCGATAAAGGCGAGCGTCGCATTAAGTGATACCGATATATAAAAAACAACCGTTCCTATCGAAAAGGCTACGGACGAGGCTAAGCCGTCTATTCCGTCGGTCAGATTGGCGGAATTTATCAAGCCGAGCAATATAAATATTGCGAGCGGATAATAAAAATATCCAAGCTCGAGTTTTCCAAACGAAAAATATATCGAGGTCGTTGCTCCGAGCAAAAAGTGCCTACTTGCAAGAAAAATCAAGCAACATATAAATTGCAAAATTATCTTTTGGCGTGGCGTTAAACCTGCGTTCTCTTTTTTTCTCAATTTAGTCATATCGTCGAACAAGCCTATGCAGGCGTTGGCGATTGCGAAAGCGAGCGTTAAAAGTAATGAAATCGCTTCCTTAGCTTGCTCTTCGCAAAAAAGAATAAGCGAAGCAATCAAAAGAGAAATGCTTGCGGCAATAAGAAACGCCAAGCCTCCCATCGTCGGCGTGCCGCTTTTTGATATATGCCATTTGGGTCCGCCTTCATAGATCGGCTGCTTGGCTTTTTTTCGCAAGAACGGAATGATGCGCCGCTCGGTCATTGCCGTAATTAGTAGCGTTAAGAAAAAGATTAAAACGTAAAAGGGAAAGTTTTTATCGAGCATGTTTCTTTTCCAATTCCTTCAATTCGTATATTATTCTTTCGGCGCTTGTCGCATGAGAAGCTTTTATAAGTATCAGCTCGTTTTCGTTCGCGTGTTCGTATACCTGCTTCGCCGTAATCCGTGGTAGAGAGAGCTCGCGATTTATAAAAATATTTTCTTTTGGCATACCGAAGTTAAGAGCGCCTTCCCGTGTAAAATCCGCGTATTTGCCGAAGAGATACAAGCTTCGGCAACCGCACTCAGCGGCAAAACGCCCGATAGAAGCATGGAGAGTTTTCGCCTCGTCTCCCAATTCAAGCATATCGCCTAGCACGGCGCTCACGGAGTTTCCGTTTGATATTGCTCGTATATATTTTAAATTTTCATACACAGATTCGGGCGAAGAGCTATAAGTGTCATCTATGATTTTAAATTTACCTATGCGGATAATCTTTTGCCTATGCTCGACGGCTTTCAGGAAGCTTGCGGAACGGATGTAATCCGCAGCTTCAAATCCAAGCTGAGCTGCAAGCGCAAAAGAGGCGCACAGCGCATTTTTTGCCCCAGGGCGCCATATTTCCTTAGGCGCGGCAAACGTCACCGTGTTCGGTATCTGAATTTTATCGTTTTTTAATTCCATAAAAAAGCTTGCTTCTTTTGAAAGAAATGAGAATGTGAGCTTAGTTTTAGTGCGAAGAAGCTCTTCTTCGTAGGGGACGAAAAGCAGATCGCTGTCCATTCCGCATAAGATTTCAAGCTTTGCGCGCGCTATGGCTTCGCGAGATCCGAAATTTCCTATATGCGCGTTGCCAATATTCGTTATTATCGCGTGCGTCGGATGCAGCGCTTCTGAAAGAGCTTTGATTTCGCCAAAATGATTCATTCCAAGCTCCAACACGAGCGCTTCGGTGAGCTCGGGCGCTGAAAGAAGCGAAAGGGAAGCGCCTATTGCATTGTTATAATTCCTATAAGTCGAATGCACGCTGTACTTCGATTTTAAAACAGCAGAGCAAAAATCCTTCGTGGTCGTTTTTCCAACGCTTCCCGTAATCGCTACGGTGAATTTCAGTTTTTTTAGCTTGCTTTTGTAATGACCCGCAAGACTTAGCAGGGCGCTTTCCGTATCGTCGCATGTCAAATCAGCCGTCGAACAGCTTGCGAGTGTATACGCGCCCCTTCTTTTTGCGTCTATGATATACGCTTCTCCACTCGCGTCTTTACCACGCAACGCAACGAAAAGATCGCCGTCTTTTGCTTCGCGCGTATCCGTTGTCAAATGCGATATAACGGCATTTTTTGCCGTATTCGCTTTTATCATTAAAGCTTCGGCGATCTCACATATCGCTATCGGCATTCCGAGTGCAATTCTCATCATTCCCTCGCTTAGCTTTTTCTTCGAGCGCTGCTTTTATTATTTTGCGTTCATCAAAGGGGTGATAGCCTAAGGCATCTATCATATAGCGTTCGTGGCCCTTGCCGATAAGCGCAATAACGTCGTCCTTCCGCGCGAGAGCAATAGCCCTTTTTATTGCCACCTCTCGCGTCGGTATCATCTCATACGCTTTGCCGCATTTAAAACCGCTCGCTATTTCCGCTATAATGTTATTCGGCGGCTCACCGCGCGGATTGTCCGAGGTTATGAGCGTAACGTCGGCGTAGCGTTCAGCGCATTCTCCCATAAGCGGCCGCTTCGCACGGTCGCGCTCCCCGCCGCACCCAAACACAACGATTAGTTTCTGCCTCGTATTTATTAGCGATTTTAAAGATTTTAGTACAGTTTCAAAAGCCAATGCAGTGTGTGCATAATCTATGATGATAAGCGGCGAATGGGCAACTATTTCAAATCTTCCGTCGATTTTTTCAACATTAGCAACTGCTTTCTTGGCTATGCAAGGCTTAATGCCCGCCACAAGAGCGACTTTTATCGCGAGCAGTATGTTGTATATATTGTACGAGCCGAGAAGCGATGATTTCAGCTTGAACGAAAAGTTTTTTTCACGGTATATAAATTCGTGCCCTTCAAATGCGAGCATTTTGATATCGGTGGCGTTGGCATCCGCCTCCCATAGAATACCAACGCCGAATTTCTCGCACCGAGACTCAGAGTATGCTGTTCGCCCGAAGGCATCATCAACGTTAAAAATTCCGATGTGCGTTTGTGAAAATAGTTCGAGCTTCGTTTTAAAATATGCTTCCAGAGTTTTATGAAAATCGAGGTGCTCTGGCGAAAGATTTGTAAATGCGGAAACGTAGAACGGAATTGGTGCCACCTTTTTATAAAAAAGTGCATGGCTTGAAACCTCCATAACTATATAGGAGCATTGCTGTGCTTGCATTTCCGCTATCACTTTATATAATAATTGAGGATCGGGCGTCGTCATAGAATATTTTGGCTCGTTCATTCTGCCCTCGTCAGTTTCTATAATGCCGCTTCCTATAAAACCCGTTTTATTTCCTGCTTCTCGTAGGATTTTGGCTATCAGGGTTGCGGTGGTCGTTTTTCCGTTGGTGCCAGTAACGCCTATAAATTTTGTTGAGGCATAGTTTATTTTATAAAATCTCGAATAGGCATACGTCAGAGCCTCTCTCGGGTCATCGACGTATAAAACGTTTCGGCATTTTTGAAAGAGCTTCACTCCTTTTTTGCAAACGATGGCGGACGGGGGAGTTTGCTCTATACAGTTTAGTATTTTTTCCTGTATATTTTTTATACTATCAATAAAAACGTAAAGCGTATTTTCTCTAATATCCGCTTCATCGGTGCTTATAAATTCTATCTCTTCGTTTCCTGGCGTGCCTTCGGAAAAATATTCGTCGGCATATACTAACTCGTAAAGCTTCATGTCTCTCCCATTCTTCGCCTCGCGCGACGTGCGATTATATCAAAATTCCGCATAAATAGGCTTACAATTTCGTGCCAACTCTATAACGGAAATTTCAATTTGTTAACGTATTTCGATTTAGTGAAAATTAACTGTGCTAACCTTCAAAATCACATATCAAAACGTTTAGCTCGATAATCGTTCCTCTTTTTACGAGCGCTCCGACGGGAAGGGATTGCGCGGTCACGCTGCCGCTCCTGCCGTTTCCCGTTAATTTTACGTTGAGCCCTATATCTATCGCCGCCTTGTTGGCAGTCGCCGCATCAAGCCCTATAAACGAAGGAACGGTAACAAAGTCTTCCACCTCTTCCGTATAGAGAATTATTTTTGCCAGCGACGGATCGATGACCGTGCCAACACTCGGCGTTTGGTCGATAACATATTCGCCTTCGCCCACAATTTCGTAATTCAAATTAAGCAATTTCAATTTTTGAACAGCGGAATTGATATGCAGACCGATGTATTTTTCCGTTTCCGTGTTCTCAACTTCCGAAGAGGCCTCGTAGCCGAGATAGGGAAGTGCCGCCGATAGAAAATTGGCAACGTACGGTGCGGCAACGTAGCTTCCGTATTTAATTTGCGATGTCGGCTCATCGACGACGATTATTACAGCGATGGCATTTCCGTCCGATGGGGCATAGGCAATGGTCGAGCCAATACGAAGATATGAATTTCCGTTTTCGTCCAAAACATCGAATTTTTGTGACGTTCCCGTTTTTGCCGCCACCTTGTAGCCTGTTACGCGGGCGTTCTTTGCTCCGCCGTCTCCGCTAACGCCTTCTTCAAGCACCTTCGATATCTCGCTTGCAACGCTCTCGGAAATGACGCGGCGCTTTACCTCGGTCTCATGTTGAGAAAAGACGTTTCCATCGGAATCTATAACTTTGTCAACTATATACGGAGTGACGAGATAGCCTCCGTTGGCAACAGCGGAAATGGCGGTCAAATGGTTGATGATAGAGACCTTGAATCTCTGTCCGAAGGAAGCGGTGGCTAGCTCCGTGGGACCGATATTTTCAAGCTCATGAAATATCGTTCTCGCTTCGCTCGGCAGATCTATTCCGCTTTTTTCAAAGTAGCCGAAGCTTTGAACGCTTTCGTAAAAGTTCGCGGCTCCGATGCGCTCGGATAATTTCATCATCGTCGGGTTGCAGGACATTTGAAGCCCGTATGCAAGCGTGAAGCCCGAGCCGTGTCCTGTGCGCTTGTGGCACTTGATATGCCATCCGCCGATCTCGTAGTAGCCGATGCAGGAAAATCGGTCTCCCATTGTAGCAACGCCGAGCTCCAGAGCCGTTGCCACCGTTATTATTTTAAAGGTCGAGCCAGGCTCATAGGTTTCGCTTATCGCCTTGTTGGACCACATCGTTTCGAGAAGCTCTTTTTTATATGCCTTATATTCTGCGTCACCTTCCGTATATCCCGCTACATCAAGCTTTTTTTGAGACAGCTCGTCAAGTGTATAGGGATTGTTGGGATCGAATGGTGACGAGGTCGCCATAGCAAGTATGGCGCCAGTTTCCGTATTGATTGCTATGCCCGTCGCTCTGTTTTGAACTCCGTGATTGGTTATTATAGCTTGAAGCTGGTTTTCAAGCTCCGCTTGTAAATAAGAATCAATGGTCGTCACAATGCTATATCCATCTTCCGCAGGGAAATACGAAGAATATTCCGTGTCCAACGTATAGCCGTTGGCATCTTTGGCATAAAGATAGTATCCGTCTTTTCCAGAAAGAACGTCATCGTAGTAATATTCAAGCCCGTACAAGCCTTGATTGTCGCTTCCGCAAAAACCGAGAACGTGCGCCGCCATGGTTGAGGCGGGGTAGTATCTCGAGCTTTGAGCCTCGGTAAAAATGAGCCCTTCAAGCCTGTTTTTGCAAATAAATTCGATGATTTTTTCGTATTCCCGCGTTTCAACTCCGTTTTTTACCGTTACGTCGAGCACCTTCGTGTTTTTAATTTTAGAGTATAGACTTTCATAGTCAAGAGCAAGTATTTCCGAAAGCCCCGAGGCGATAAGGGCGGAGTAATTCGTAGCGCTCGCCTCTTCCGCCAAGCGTATATCTCTCGTTGAAACAAAAACGCGCCACTCCGTTTTAGAGCCCGCCAAAAGGCGCATCGAGCTGTCGTATATATTGCCTCTGTTCGCCTTTAACGCCGATGTTGTTGTTACCTGGTCGTAGACTCGACCTTCGTAATAGGCAAAATTCACGTATTGTAGCTTGAAAAGATTGGTTATCAAATAGGCGCAAAAGGATAAAAATGCGATGGCGATAATGAAAATGCGCCTCCTCGTCGTGACGATCTCGGGCTCGGAATTAAGTCTTTTGTTTTTCATAACACCTCATGAACGAGTAACGAATAAAAAAATAAGATATAGAGTAGCGTGCACTGTCTCTATATCTTATTTGAATGCTTGGAAAAATATGATGATATTATTCGTCGCGATTTATGTCAGTGTTGCGAATAAGGTCGACATCCTCGCCGAGCTCGATCTCCGTATCGGAATTTATAGAATCGTTCGCCGCAATGTTTTTCCCCGAAAACAGCCCGAAGGACAAAACGAGCGTGCATACGAGAACTGCCGAAAGGAGCGCGGCGGCAGAGGTCCTGAAAGGGAACTTCCGTATTATTCTATCCCCTGACGGCGGCGTTTTGACGGTCAGCTTATCGTTGACGTAGGAAAAGAACGTGGTTATAGCCTTGCTTTTTGGCGATTGCGATTTCACAGGCAATTTAGAGAACGCATTCTTTTTTTCGGCTTTCATCAGCATATATTCGCCAAGCGTATATTCACGATCGTCGCTAACTATTAAAAATTTTGATTTTGTATTATTGTACAGTTTTTCGTATACGTTGCATGAAGTCATTTTTGTTCTCCTTATATTTTTTCCGCCACCCTCAATTTGGCGCTTCTTGAGCGCGGGTTGGCGCTCAATTCGTTTTCGGTGGGAAGTATGGGCTTTTTCGTTATTTCTTTTATTATGGGCTTTTTCCCGCAAACGCATACGGGAAAATCGCGAGGGCAGGTACAGCCGACTGCCAGCGCTTTGAAATTTTGCTTAACTATTCTGTCTTCAAGCGAATGAAATGAGATAACGGCAATTCTTCCTCCCGAGCATAGAGCCGCGGTAGCACTTTTAATAAGAGGCGCTATCGCGTCCAGCTCTCCGTTGACCTCTATGCGTATCGCTTGAAAGGTTCTTTTTGCGGGGTGCGGTCCGTTCACTCTTTTTGAAGCGGGTATCGCCGATTTTATAATTTCCGAAAGCTCAAAGGTGGTCTCTATCTTCTTTTCGGCTCTTTTTTTGCAAATAAGATCTGCAATCCGAGGGGCAAAGCTTTCTTCGCCATATTCAAAAATTATGCTTTTCAGCTTTTCTTCGGAGTATCCGTTAACGACCTCGTAGGCGGAAAGTGGTGCCGACGTATCCATGCGCATATCGAGGCGCGCATCGTGCATATATCCGAATCCTCGCTCAGGCGTGTCAAACTGATAGGAGCTACACCCGAGATCGGCAAGAACTCCGCCGAGATTTTTTATTTCAAGCTCTTTTAGTACCGCTCCAACGTTGGAGAAATTGTCATTGATAAATATCACTCGGTCGAGGTAATCCGCGAGGCGGCGTTTCGCGGCGCTTATTGCATCGCTGTCTCTGTCGAAGCAGATGAGCTTGGAATTGCCACCGAGCCTTTTTGCTATTTCGAGGGAATGACCGCCGCCCCCCGTCGTGCAATCGACGTACGTATATCCGTCGCGTATATTAAGAGCATCGATACATTCGACAAGAAGCACCGAGGTGTGAGAAAAAGCAAGCTCAGCCATATATTCTCTCCATGCCTTAAAGACCGTATTGCCGCATGATTTCGCGCATCGTATCGTAGTTGCGGTTTTGCTCGCGCTCGTTCCAAAGCTCTTCGGACCAAATGCGGAGCTGCTTTCCCGCACCGACGAAAACGATGTTTTTGTCTATTTTTGCATGCTTTAAAAGCTTTTCATCCAGAATTATTCTTCCGCTTGCGTCGGGAATGCATTTCTGTGCGGCGCCGAGAATAAAATCTTGAAATTCATCCGCATCGGCTTCGGGGAGCTTGGATATTTTATCTACGTATGCCTCCCAGTCATCGGCGGTATAGACGGAGAGATATGCATCGAACTTTCTCGTTATGTAAAATTCGCTTCCGAGATCGTCTCGAAACTTAGAAGGTATGAATACGCGCTTCTTAGAGTCTAACGAATGGGTATACGAGCCAACGAACGACATGCTTTCTCTCCTTTCTTTTAAACGGGGTTTTACGGTCAAACGCCCCACTTCAACCCACTTTGCTATTATTATAATACACTTCGTGCAAAAAATCAATAGGTTTAGTAAAAAAATATAAAAAATTTCAATAGATTAAATATTAATTGAAAAAAAGCTTCCAATTTTAAATAAAATGTGATAAAATAACAGTATAAAATGTTTTATGCGCTACGGAGTGATGGAATATGTCCTTTTTTTCAAAGCTTATGGGCAGAAGCAAGAATCCGTCAAGCTACGCCTACAAGCTCGCCAGAGCAAAAGCTTTACACGGGCAAGCCGTAAAATACGTGACCGAGAATCGAGACGGCAACGAGGACGTTATAGGGCGCGGCGGCTCGCTTGCTTTGCACGGAGACGAATTTATCGTCGATTCGTCGGGTGAGCGATTGTTCGTGTGTAATGTCAAATATATGGAAACAGCATTTTTAATGAGCGGTGACGGAGTGATAATAAAAGGACCCAATTCACTGGAAAATGGCAGGGAACGCTGTATAACCGTGCACTTCGTCTATTACAGAACATAGCAACAACGAAAGGAGCGCACAATGATACCACATATAACGGCGGTCGTCTTAGCAGCGGGGCTCGGAAAAAGGCTCGAAGCTTCTACGACGAAGCAAAAGATAACACTCGGCGGCAAAAGCATTTTGCTTCGTTCGCTCGAAATATTCGAGGCGTGCGACGAGATAGCGGACATCGTCGTCGTTACGCGTGAAGATGAACTCGATTTTGCTAAAAATGAAGCCTCCAACATATCCAAGGTGATCGGCATCGTGCGCGGTGGCCGAACTCGTGCCGAATCCGCGCGTAACGGCTTCTTTGCGGTGCCCGCGGAGTCCGAATATGTGGCAATCCACGACGCGGCACGGTGCTTCACGTCGCAAGAAGATCTTAAAACGATAATAAGAGACGCGATAAAGCACGGAGCGGCGACGGCTTCCACGCCCGTCGTCGATACCATTAAAACGATAAGTGATAACGGATTCGTTGTATCTACTCTTGACCGCAGTAGCTTGCGAGCCGTGCAAACGCCGCAAATATTTGAGGTGGCTCTATATCGGCGTGCCCTTGAAAGCGCGCCCGCCTTCGGCGCACGTATCACCGACGATTGCAGTCTCGTTGAACATATCGGGCACTCGGTGTTTTGTAGCGATACGAGTGCATCGAATATCAAGATAACAACGAAGAGCGATCTTGATTACGCCGATTTTTTGATGAAAGGAGATGGGGAAGTGTCGCAAATGCGGATAGGGCAAGGCTACGACGTACATCGCCTCGTCTTGGGGCGAGCTCTGATTCTTGGTGGCGTTGAAATTCCATACGAAAAAGGACTGCTTGGGCATTCAGATGCCGACGTTTTGCTTCACGCAATAATGGACGCAATTCTCGGGGCGCTCGCTCTTGGAGATATAGGTAAGCATTTTCCCGATACCGACGCAAGGTATTCTGGAATTTCCAGCTTGAAGCTGTTGGAGCAAGTTGAAAAGCTGATGAAAATGAACGGAGCCGAAGTGATCAATATAGATTCAACTATCGTTATGCAGAAGCCCAAGCTCGCTCCGTACATTGATAAAATGCGCGATAATATCGCTCACGCGCTCGCACTTCCTCTATCCAACGTCGGCGTTAAAGCTACAACAGAGGAGCGGCTTGGTTTTACGGGGCGCGAGGAGGGCGTTGCGGCCTATGCAACGGTGCTTTTGACAAAAAATAAGGCGCTCGGCTAAAAGCCGAGCACCAATCGTGAGGCAGAACGAGAGCGGCATAATAAAAATACGTCCTTCGCTTTTAAAGTCCGACCGCTTCGCCCCGTCGAGATTTTCGATCTCCATATTATTTTATGTTAGAAATAAACTTCTGCCACAGGCAGGGAAAGAGGCCTATATGATAAAGATTTCCCCTTCCATTTTAGCGTGCGATTTTTTAAAGCTTGGTGACGAGATAAGGGACATTACGGCGGCAGGAGCCGACATGATACATTTGGATGTTATGGACGGCTTGTTCGTGAGCAACATTTCCTTCGGCTTCCCGATAGTGGAGGCGATAAGAAATGAAAGCGCTGCGACGCTCGATGTTCATCTTATGATAGATAAGCCCGAGCGATACATAGAACGCTTTGTATCCGTCGGAGCCGATATGATAACGTTTCATATCGAAGCTACCGATGAGCCTCGTAAATGCATAGAAATGATAAAAAACCATGGAAAAAGCGCGGCAGTCGCGATAAAACCAAACACTCCTCCCGAAGCCGTATTTCCGTATCTATCTATGTGCGATATGGTGCTGGTTATGACGGTGGAGCCTGGATACGGTGGTCAGGCTTTGATAGAAAGCACACTCGATAAGATAGCGATATTGAGAGCCGAAGCGCTTAAAAACGGATACGATATAGATATTCAAGTGGACGGTGGCATTAACGCGGCAAACGCTCCCACCGTAGTATCGCGTGGCGCCAACGTTTTGGTAGCGGGTAGCTCTGTTTTCAAGGCTAAGGACAGAAGACAGGCTATCGAAGCACTTCGGTGCAAAAACTGAAAGCTCTTTATCATCGCTTAGCTAACATATAAATATCAACGGAGGAACGAGGACGCAAATGAAAAAGCTTATATTTTCTGCGATGCTCATCGTGGCGCTGGTGTTTTTTGCTTCTTGCAATTCCAATAGTGGTTTAAACTCGAATTTTGACAACGGCGATTCGACACTTGATAACGCGAACGGTAACGGGGAGCTAATATCTAAAAGCGATAACAAAGAAAGTGGAGCGACGGAAAGCAATAACGATGACGCAAGTGTAGATCGTGACGAGGCGAGCGGAGATAGTGATGCTGAAAATAAAACCGACGTCGCTTTTGACAGCGAAGATATAAATATAGATAGCTCTAAGCCGACGCTCGACGAAAGCGATGAAGTTAAAGCTGATAACGAGCAAAATGCACCCATAAAAAGCGGCGAAGCTGATGAAAAGAACGAAAACCCAGATGTGAACGAGGAAAACAAAGAGGCGACGGAAGAAACGCCTCCCGTAAACGAACGCGAAGACGATGAAAACGACGCGCCTTCCGAAGAGCCCGACTCCCCAAATTATTCCGTCAGCTTTGACTATGCAACGGGTGCCGCACCGTACTCCACAACGAGCACGGGGATAGTTACTCCGCCCGATACTCCAACTCGCCGTGGCTACGAGTTTATCGGCTGGTTTGTTGGAAACGTTATATGGAACTTCGATGATAAAATCGAAAGTGATACACTCTTTACGGCTCGCTGGCAACTCGTCACTTACAGCATAACATATCACCTTTTCGGAGCTGAAAATTCCGCTTCCAATATATCGTCGTATACCGCCGAAGATCTTCCTCTTTCCTTTGAAGAGCTCGTTATGTCGGAGGCGAATTTTTGCGGCTGGTTTTGTGATGAGCTCTTCAAAAATGTGGTCACCGTCTACGATGAAGTCGGAAATTTGGAATTGTATGCAAAATTCTCCTTCGAGAGTGAGGGGTTGGTCTATGAAAAGGACCTCGTGAGAGAAGCGTTTGTGGTAACGGGATATACGGGAAGCGATACCGACGTTTTGATTTCGGATTTTCACGAAGGGCTTCCCGTCATCGGTTTAGCCGAAAAGGCCTTTTCGGGAAAAGTGATAACCTCCGTTCGTATACCAAATACCCTTGAATATATCGGAAAAGACTGCTTCGCCGATTGCTCGTCGCTTGCTTTCAACGTCGATAATGAAATGAACTATTTAGGAAATTCCGAGAATCCATACTATGCGCTCATTTCAACGTCGGTAAAAAAAGAAAAGTTGAAAATCGTCACTTTACACGGCGATACAAGGCTTATAGCAAGCAATGCGTTTTATTCTTTTTCGGCGCTCACCGAGATAAGCGGCGGGGAAAAGCTCTCCTATGTAGGTAGCTATGCCTTCTATGGTTGCCGTTCATTAGAGCGGGTGTCGTTTTGGAGCACTGTTGAACAGATAGGTGGCAAAGCTTTTCATTCCTGTGTTAAATTGAAGTCTCTTCGCTTTGATAAGCTTATCAGCATAGGCGAGGAAGCCTTTGCATATTGCTTCGCCTTGGAGCTTGTCGCGCTTCCAAAAAGCTTAACTCGTATTTCAAGCGCCGCTTTTAGGTCTTGCAAAGCACTTCAAGTTTTGATAGTGGGCGAAGATGCTATAACGATTGAAAATGATGCATTCGATCAATGCGGAGCGTTGGAATTTGTCTGCTTCCAAGGCTCGACGCTTGAAGCTTGGCGCAAAACGGGGATTAGTATTTTTGATAGCGAAAGCGTTTATCTTTATTCCGAAAAGGTGCCCGAGCTTTGTGGGCAGTATTGGAATTATGCCTCGGACGGAACAATAAATTCATTTGTTATCGAATAAAACAATAGGCTGAGTCTTAGCTTAATTAAAGCTTTTACTCAGCCTGTTTTTTTATATCGCGTCAATCGCTCACAGCTTATGCCTAACTTTTCCGCGATTATCTGTGATATGTCAAATTCGGGGCAGTCCATAGCCTTTTCAATGTTGTACTTTGTCATTCATCTTCTTCGTCCTCGTCAATCTTAAATGCGTTTATTTCTTCATCAGTAATGCCGAGCATTTTTTTGATGATCTCGTTGTTTCTCTCATCTATCTTATCTGGCAAATCCAAACCGTGAATTATTTTATCCATTCTATCAGCCCTTTCTTTTCGCAATATGATAAGTATTTTTGCACCATTTTGTCATATTCTGCATTAGTCCCGTTAGGAGCGTATTTGGTTTTAAACCGATTTTGAATTATAAATGCTTCTCTCGGGCTATAATTTTCAGTTTTCAACAATATTTCAGTGTTGCCATTGTTTTTTACTATTGACATAGTTTTGATGTCGTTATTTCTAACAAATTCACCGACGTCCGTTTTTGAAAAACTGCTATTCCTCGGGTGATTGTGCATTATAACCAAGCCGTCACCTTTACCATTTAGCCCATTGCCAAAGTCAATAACGTCGTCACTTCCATTGAAAATTGTCCTGTCGGTCAAACCCTTTCGGTAGACGAACGCAACCTCATTGCTTCCGTTGTTGTCTCTTGCATATTTCAGAAGTTCCTTGTGCTGTTCTTGAATGTATTTGTTTTGAGTATCTGTAAATCCGCTAATGCTTACCTTTTTAACAGAGTTAATCGCCGTATCGGTTATCAGTGTGATAGACTCTTTGCTTGAACTGCTCGCAACACCGCTTTCAATAATAGGCTTCTGCACCGTCAAGCGTTGCGGCTCTTTATCAATCCCCGTAACGTCTGCTATTTGGTCATACTTCGCTTGGAATGCTTTTGTTCTCTGCTGTAAGTCCTTTATCTGCGGAACGCTATTGCCAAACGCTTTTAACGCATTGATTTCGTCTCCGCACTTCCTGATTTCGGCTTCCAACGCTCGCATTTTTTGCGTCCAAAAGTAACTGTTGCCTTTTTTGCCATCAATCTCGTATATCCTCGTGTTGTCGTCCTCGATTTTTTGCAACTGCTCTTTGGTAAATCTTGGGACTGATATTCCGCATATAATCGGCGTGCAGTAGCGCTTACACCCGTAGTCAGCTTGAACGCTACATTCGACGAGTTAAAAATCAAGCTTTCCTTGGGCGGACGTCGGCTGAGACTCAGAAAGCGGTATACCGAGATGTTCGTATGCCAGCTTCGTTGCGCATCTGCCGCGCGGTGTTCGAGCCAAAAAGCCGATTTGCATAAGATAGGGCTCGTAAACGTCCTCGATTGTTATCGCCTCTTCGCCTATCGTTGCGGCGAGGGTATCAAGTCCGACGGGACCGCCGCCGTAAAATTTAATTATGGCTTCAAGCATCGAGCGGTCGACGTTATCCAAGCCCAATTCGTCGATTTCGAGAGCGTCAAGCGCGAATTTGGCTATTTCCGAGCTTATGATGCCGTTCCCCTTTATGAGTGCAAAATCGCGAACTCGCTTTAATAGGCGATTGGCTATTCGGGGAGTTCCGCGCGAACGCGAGGCGAGCGCTAGGGCTCCGTCGTCCGTTATTTCTATTCCGAGAATACCCGCCGAGCGCTTTACTATCGTGGCAAGCTCGTTCGGAGAATAAAGCTCCAGCTTCAATATCACGCCGAAGCGATCGCGTAGCGGCGTGGTAAGCTGTCCCGCTCTCGTCGTTGCACCAATCAGCGTGAACTTAGGAATGGGAAGATGGACGGAGCTTGCGCTGGGACCCTGACCGATGATTATGTCGATGGCATAATCCTCCATGGCGGGGTAGAGTATTTCCTCCGCCGTCCTGTTGAGTCGATGAATTTCGTCAATAAAAAGAACGTCGCCCTCCGCAAGGTTGGTAAGGAGCGCAACGAGATCTCCTGGCTTTTCAATGGCGGGCCCCGACGTCGTTCGGATATTCACTCCCATCTCGTTCGCTATTATCGCCGACAGCGTGGTTTTTCCGAGACCAGGTGGGCCGTAAAGCAAAACGTGATCGAGGGCTTCGCCTCTAAGCTTCGCGCTTTCAATATAGACTTTAAGATTGCTTTTTGCCTTCGTTTGACCTATATATTCCGATAAAGTTTTCGGGCGAAGCGAGTTTTCCACCTCGGCATCCTGCGTCGAATTATATTCATTGGACACTATTCGATTTTCATAATCAAAGTCGTTTACTTCTTCTATCATAGAGTAACTCCGTTCCGCCGCTTTACGGCGCAAAAATTATAGAAAAGCTTTCGTTAAGCGATGACTTGCAAAAAGCGCGCCGAATTACTTCGTCGTCAGCTTTTTTAAAACCAGCTTGATTATATCGGGCGTATCGAGTGCGTCGGTTTCGGTCCCTTTTAAAGCGGCGAGGATAGTGTTTCGGTCGTAGCCGAGTACCATGAGCGCCTGTGTGGCTTCCGCGAGCTTACCCGATGGTGCGGTGAAGGGCAAAGCGCTTGGAGCCGCGTT
The DNA here is from genome assembly GCA_964434325.1 of uncultured Ruminococcus sp. Taxonomy (GTDB): domain Bacteria; phylum Bacillota; class Clostridia; order Oscillospirales; family CAG-272; genus UBA1740. Next base: position 45,266 of record CAYSUO010000001.1, on the reverse strand, counting down.
CGCCTTGGGAAGCGCCGTCATCAGCTCCTTTGCCATCTTGTCCTTTAATTCGAGCACTATGCGTTGCGCCGTTTTTGTTCCTATTCCTTGTGCCCGTGAAATGGACTTAGCATCATCTGTGCATACAGCCGCCGCGAGATCGTCGGGCGTCATCACCGAAAGAATGCTCATTGCCGCCTTGGGACCGACTCCGCTCACGCTCGTTAGCTGGTTGAAGCAAAGGCGCTCTTCGGAGCTTGCAAAGCCGAAAAGCTCAATTCCATCCTCGCGGACTGCCAAATATGTAAAAAGTTTGACCTTTTGCCCGAGCTTTTGTGATAAAGATTCAGAGCTCAGCATACTGACGGTGAGCTTATAGCCAATTCCGCCGCAATCCAAAACGCAGGTAGTTGTAGTTCGGTATTCTAACGTGCCATTTATATAATCAAACATGAGTGGTGTTTTTTTCTCCTTCCAAAGCGGTAACCTTTTTTATCATTTTTTCGAGCGCTTCTCTTGCTATTGTAATATCGCGCCCGCACCCAAGGCAAACTATTCGCACATCGCTGCCCGTGCGTAGGACCTTGAAGGAATACGAGGAGCAGGGGTGCTTTTTTTTCATTGTTAAAATGTCGCCGACGGAAAATCTGACTATGGGCATAAAATCTCCGTTCCGCCGCCTTTGGCGGCAATTCCTTATGGCATAAAAGTGTTCGGTGCTTTCTTTTCGTTATTCGTAAGTGCAAACCAATAAATGCGGCGCAAAAAATTTGCACTTTGATTTCGTTTATATTATAGCATAATCATCGTAAAAAGTAAAGCAAATAACAAAATATTATATTTTTTAGAAGCTTGCTACCAAGGCGTTGACATAATCGCGATTTTATGATAAAATAAACTGAAAATTTATTGCGAGGGAAAAAGTTGATAATATTGGGAATAGATCCTGGGGTCGCAATAGTCGGATGGTCGGTAATCGAGAGCGAGCACGGCAATATGCGCCCCGTCGCCTTCGGCGCGATAACGACGCCCGCACACACCGCGTTAGAAGCGCGCCTGCTTATGATAGAACGCGATATTGAAAATGTAATAAATAAATATCATCCCGAGGAAATGGCGGTCGAGGAGCTGTTCTTCAATACCAATATAACAACGGGTATTGCAGTTGCCGAGGCGCGCGGCGTTATAATATGTACGGCACACAAATTGGGCGTGAAAATAAATGAATATACGCCGCTTCAAGTCAAGCAAGCGGTAGTCGGGTATGGAAGAGCTGAAAAAAAGCAGGTCATAGCCATGGTAACCTCTTTGTTAAAGCTTCCAAAGCCGCCGAAGCCCGATGATACTGCCGACGCCGTTGCTATCGCCATTTGCCACGCAAGAAGCTCGTCCTCGGCTATGAGCAAATATTTTAACAAACGATAAGGGGCACGCTATGTGGACTTCTGATAAGTGGAATGATTATAAGCTGATTGACGCTTCTTGCGGAGAGAAGCTTGAGCGCTGGGGAAAGTATTGTCTCGTTCGCCCCGATCCTCAGGTAATATGGAAAACCGAGAAAAGGCATCCGCTCTGGAAAAAGCCTGACGCAAGCTATAAGCGAAGCAACTCGGGCGGCGGCGCATGGAGCGAAAATTCTTTGCCCGAAAAATGGACGGTCTCTTACGATGACCTCACTTTTCAAGTAAAACCGATGGGCTTTAAGCATACGGGGTTGTTTCCAGAACAGGCGACTAATTGGGACTGGTTTAGAGAATTAATAAAAAACGCCGAACGTCCGATAAGCGTTTTAAACCTGTTTGCATATACAGGAGGGGCGACCGTCGCGGCAGCAAAAGCGGGTGCACAGGTGTGCCATGTAGATGCCTCGCGTGGAATGATACAGTCGGCCAAGGAAAACGCCAGACTTTCGGGGCTTGAAGCTTCACCTATAAGATACATCGTTGACGATTGCAAAAAATTCATAGAACGAGAGATAAGGCGCGGCAGAAAATATGACGCCATAATTATGGACCCGCCGTCCTACGGGCGAGGCCCCACGGGCGAGGTGTGGAAAATCGAAGATAATGTAGACGAACTCGTAACCATCGCGTCGCTCGTTTTGTCCGATAATCCGCTCTTCTTTTTGCTTAACTCGTATACAACGGGGCTCTCTCCATCTACTATGAAATACATAACGGACGTAAGATTGCTTTCAAAAAGGCGTGGTGCCAGCGTTGCCGATGAGCTGGGGCTTCCCGTTGAAAGCAGTGGAGCCTCCTTGCCATGCGGATCAAGCGTGCGTGTGCTCTTCAAGTAATATCATCGTTATGTAGTCTACAAAGTCTTAGCATTGCCCAAACGCGGCATTGCAGAGAAAGGAATGATTTTATGAGTTCACCTTTGATAGAAGTTAAAAATTTAAGCTTTACGTACGAACAGGCGGATTCCGAACTTCAATCGAGCGAGCTTTTTGCCACGGTGCCCACTTTAAAAAATATTAGCTTTAACGTTGAAGCGGGTGAATATATAGCGATACTCGGTCATAACGGCTCTGGGAAATCAACGCTTGCAAAGCTTTTAAACATGATTTTGACACCGAGTGACGGTAAGATATATATCGACGGCAGAGAGATAACGGCGGAAGACTTTACAGAAGAAGATGTCTTCAACGTGAGAAAAGACGTTGGAATGGTATTCCAAAACCCCGATAATCAGCTCGTTGCGACCGTTGTTGAAGAGGACGTTGCCTTTGGACCTGAAAACCTCGGGCTGCCGCGCGAAGAAATACGCCGCCGCGTAAATAATGCGCTGTATCTCACGGGAATGACCGATTATGCGCACCACGCTCCGCATAAGCTTTCGGGCGGACAAAAGCAGCGTGTTGCCATAGCTGGTATAATCGCTATGAAGCCGAAGATCATCATATTCGATGAATCGACCGCAATGCTTGACCCGCTGGGGCGGCGTGAGGTTATTGAAATAATGGAGAAGCTGAATCGCGAGGAAGGAATCACGATACTAAATATAACACACTATATGGACGAGGCGGCGCGCGCCGATCGCATTTTGGTTATAAACGACGGCGAATTGCTTCTTGACGGCGATGCGATGACGGTCTTTTCCAACGTGGAGCTTCTTCACGGCATAGGCTTGGAGGCGCCACAGGGCGTCGAGCTTGTGAACGAGCTTGCAAAAAGCGGGTACGACGTCGAAAAACGTGTGCTCACCGAGGATGATTGCTTGGAAGCAATCATCAGTTTTCTTAAAAAAGAGAGTCGCTATGAACAAAATTGAATTAAAAAACGTATCTTTTTTATACAGTAAAGGAACTCCATTTCAAAAAAAAGCGCTCGACGACGTTAGCGTTGCTTTTGAAAAAGGGAAGGTGACGGGGCTCATAGGTCATACGGGCTCTGGAAAATCCACTCTCGTTAATCTTTTGAACGGTTTGTATCGTCCTGATAGCGGTAGCGTTTTGCTTGATGGAATAGATATATGGAGCAAGCCGAAGGAAATCTACAAGATAAGATATAGAGTTGGGCTCGTCATGCAATATCCCGAGTACCAGCTATTTGACGATACCGTGAGAGGTGACATTGCCTTCGGTCCTAAAAATCAAGGATTGACACAGGATGAAATCGCGGAGCGAATTAATATGGCGACGAGCTTTGTGGGAATAGAAAGCTCCTTGCTCGATAAATCGCCGTTTGAGCTCTCGGGTGGTCAAAAGCGCCGCGTCGCCATAGCGGGAATAATAGCGATGAAGCCTGAGGTCCTCGTACTCGACGAGCCCGCGGCGGGACTTGATCCCCAGGGAAGGCGCGATATTCTGGGAGGACTGCTTGAATACGTGAAAAACAATGATGCAACCATAATTCTCGTTAGTCACTCTATGGAGGATATGGCGTATTATTGTGACAACGTGGTCGTTATGAGTGATGCCAAAATTTTTAGAGCGGGAACAGTCGACGATATATTTTCCGATGCCGATTCGCTTTCCTCGATAGGGCTTGACGTTCCCTCCGTTGCACGCATTGCAAACCGCCTCATAAAGTGCGGCATTCCTCTTCGCGGCAAGCTTTATACGGTGCAAGGCGTCAAGGAAGCCATAATAGATGTTATCGGGAGGGAAAAGCAATGATCTCCGATATAACGCTCGGTCAGTTTTTTCCAGGCTTTTCAAAGATACATAAGCTTGACCCGAGAACCAAGATAATTCTCGCTCTGCTTTTTATCGTCGCAATCTTCGTCGCCAATAATCCCGTCGCGTTTTTGATATTAACTTTGACGGTTATCGCGCTTGTCTTTATAAGCAAAATATCTTTTTCGGTAATTTTGAAAAGCATTAAGCCGATAATCGTAGTGCTCATATTCACAGGCCTTATAAATATATTTTTCACCAAGGGCGAAGGCGATCCGCTCATCGCGTTTTGGGTCGTTAAAATATATACGGAAGGCTTGGTCAGGGCTCTGTTTATGGCATTAAGGGTAATTTTGCTCATAGTTGGAACGAGCGTTCTGCTGACGTACACGACGTCGCCAATCGCTCTTACCGACGGCTTGGAGTCGCTTTTAAAGCCCTTGAAAAAAATCAAGATCCCCGTTCATCTTTTTGCAATGATGATGACGATCGCGCTACGCTTTATTCCGACTCTGGTCGAGGAGACCGAAAAAATAATGAACGCACAAAAGTCGCGTGGTGCCGATTTTACACAGGGGAATATCGTTAAGCGCGTTAAAGCCTTGATCCCCATATTGATTCCGCTTTTCGTTTCCTCCTTCAAACGTGCCGACGAGCTCGCGACGGCCATGGAATGCCGCTGCTATCGCGGCGACGTGAACAGAACGAAATTGGTCAAGCTTTCGTACAAAAAAAGAGACATTGCGGCATTTTTGCTTTCGTTCGCCTTGATGGCGGCAATCGTTTGCTTGCGAATATTGCCGTATCGCTTTGAAATAAGCAATATCATATACGGTATCGCTTTTTATCGCTTTTAGGTGCTAAATGAAGTATTTTGCAAAGATTAAGTATTTGGGAACGAGCTTTTGCGGCTTTCAGGTGCAGCCCTGTAAACGCACGGTGCAAGCCGAGCTCGCCAAGGCGGTTTCTCTCGCCACTGCTTCGCAGTGCAGGATCACGGGATGCAGCAGAACGGACGCGGGAGTTCACGCCAACGAATTTTGCGTTACGCTTGAATGTGATTCCGCCACCGTTCCGCCTGAAAAGCTTCCCGTGGCGGTAGCACGCTTTTTGCCTAATGATCTGTCGCTCTATTATGCAACGGCGTGTGAGGACGGCTTTCACCCGAGATACGACGTAAAGTCGAAGGAATATTTATATCGAATACGCAACGAACGTATCTACGATCCTTTCGATTTCGGCAGAGCGTGGTTCTTTCCGAGGCTTCTTGATGAGCGCGCGATAGAAGAAATGCGGCGAGCGGCGCTTTCTCTTGTCGGCACGCACGATTTTTCGGCGTTTATGAGCGCGGGCTCGGATACGACCGATACCGTGCGCACTGTGTTCTACGTGGACGTGTCAAAGCACGGGAGCGAAATTGATATTAAGATATGCGCCAACGGTTTTTTATATAATATGGTGAGAATCATAGTCGGGACGCTTGTGGAAGTGGGGACGGGAAATAAGAAAGCTTCCGACATTACGGGAATTCTACTATCGAAGGATAGAAAAAGAGCGGGAGCGACGGCGCCTCCCGAAGGACTCTATCTTAATCGCGTCAACTACTGATTTTTCCTTTTTTTCTAATTGTTTATATAATTAAATGCGCGTTTTGGGAAAACATAAAAACGGGTATTTAATATGAGTAAAAATAATAAAAACAAAAACTTATCGCTTATTGCATTAGCGCTTGCCGCGGCATTGATACTCGGCGTGTGCTTCATTGTCGTGTACGCCTATTCCTCGGCGGTGGACTATTCGGTTGACGAGGTGCTTTTCAGCGCTGCTCACTCTTCAAATATAACGAAGATATATTATGACGCTTCCGAAAAAAGCACATCTCTTTCGTCGTATTCGCCCGTCGTTTACGAATCTGTTTACGGTGGCTCGACTAAAAAAGAGTGGTATCCCTACGGCGAGATTTCAAACAGTATAAAAAACGCCTTCGTCGCAATGGAGGATCGCACGTTCTTTGAGCATAACGGGGTAGATCTGAAAAGAACGACCGCGGCGTTTTTAAATTATCTGTTCCATTTTAAAACGAATTTCGGCGGCTCAACGATAACGCAACAGGTGATTAAAAATATAAGCGGTGACAGCGAAAGAAGCGTGAGTCGTAAATTTAACGAGATTTTGAGAGCTTGGCACATCGAAGGCTCACACACCAAGGAAGAGATTTTCGAGGTGTATTTGAATATAGCTCCGATGAGCAACGGAATAGTCGGAGTCGGAGAAGCGGCAGAGTGCTTTTTTGGAAAAAGCCCTGCCGAGCTCGATTATATTGAAGCGGCAACTCTCGTCGGAATGGCGAATGCTCCGAGCAAATACGATCCGTATAGGCATCCCGAGGCATGCATTGAAAAAAGGAACAAGGTGCTTTATAGCCTTTATAAATGTGGATATATAAGTGAAGAGTATTACGAGCTGGCAAAGCAGGCGCCCCTTGAAATCAAAGAAAAACAGGAAGCGGAGCTTATTAACAGTTGGTTTGCAGAAACCGTATGTAGCGACGTTGCAAAAGATATCGCCAAAGAAATGAATGTAACGCTTGGTACTGCGCGAAAGTTTGTAAACGGTGGCGGACTCAATATTTACAGTACCGTTTCTCCCAAAATTCAACGCATAGTAAGCGAGTATTTTGAAAACGCCGATAATTTTCCAAGCAAGGTGGATAGCGGATTGGAGTTTTCCTTCGTAGTAAATTCACCAGAAACGGGGGCACTCCTTGCGATTGCTGGCGGCGCGCGAAAAAAGGAAAAGAACAAGCTTTTAAATTGCGCGGAAATTTCCGTAACCCCAGGCTCGACCTTGAAGCCCATCGCCCTGTACGCACCGCTCTTAGATTCAAAAAAGATAAATTGGGCAAGCGTTTTTGACGATGTTCCAGTTAGCTTTAACAAAGGTGAGGCGTCGGAATATACGCCATTTCCGAAAAATTCGCCATTGGGTTATGACGGCTTGACAACGGTTGCGGACGCTTTGCGCCTTTCCAAAAATACCGTTGCCGTGAGGCTATATAATATGCTGGGCGCCGAGAAAATTTTTTCGTTATTAAAGGACGACTACGGATTTGATACCTTGATTAAAAAGCAAACGACCGATAGCGGAAGTATTATTACCGATATGTCAGTTTCTCCTCTGGCGCTTGGGCAGCTCAGCCGTGGGGTAAGTTTAAGGAAGCTCACGGAAGCCTACGGCGCCTTCCCGAACGACGGTGTGCTGGCGCGCTCTAAATCGTACGTCGCGGTCTTCGATATGAACGGTGCGTTGCTTTTGGAAAACGGAGCAGAGCAGAAAAGGGTGATGAAAGCAGAAACGGCGCGAATTATGAATAAGCTTCTCGAACGCGTTGTAGACTCGGGAACGGCAAAAAGCATAACACTCTCTGAATACGTCGATACGGCGGGTAAAACGGGCACCTCGGGCGATGACAAGGATAGACTATTTATTGGATATACGCCGTACTTTGCGGCTGGCATCTGGTGCGGCTACACTCAAAGCAAAAAGACGATCGGCACACTCGAAATCAGCCACTTGAAGATATGGGATGACGTTTCTAAGGCAATCTATTCCGAAATGGCATTACGTGGCGACGGTGAAAAGAACTTCAAAACGGACGGCCTCGTAAGATTGCCATTCTGTAAGGATTCGGGAGAGCTATATAACAGCGCCTGCACTTTCGATCCACGTGGGAGCAGACTTGAATACGGTTATTTTTTAGAGGATAATGCCCCGAAAAAAGCTTGCGAACGCCACATTATGTATAAATACGATACACTTACAGGTGCAATAGCACACGATGGCTGTACGCACGATAATATTGCCGACGTTTCTCTCGTAAAGGTCGATGACAGGCGATTTCCGTGTGAGATCGAGGTGACGGATGCGGAATATACCTGCCGTGACATTCCCGACGGTATACCGATGGGTGACAGCTACGACGTTCCGTTTTTCATATATGCAATACCTGATGGCGAATACGCTGGCAGGAGCAAGAGCAAAAAACAGTTTAATTCATATTGCTATCTTCATAGCGATTGAGAAAAGAGTGAGATAATATGGAATATCAGCTTGCTTTCTCTAATAGAAAAACAATATCTATAAGCGTTAAAAACGGAGTTTTGTTAGTTAAAGCCCCTTTCGGTACGCCGCGCTCCACGATGGACAAAGTTTGTGAAAAACATCGCAAATGGATTCTAAATCGCTTAGAGAAAAGTAGAGCAGAGCTACAAAAGCCTCCGCTATCCGCGGCGGAAATCAAGACGCTAAAAGAGGAAGCGAAGCTTTATTTTTCGGAAACGTCAAGACACTTTTCAAAAATTATGGGTTTAAAATTTGGCAGAATTAAAATCACTTCTGCCAAAACGAGATTTGGCTCCTGTTCATCAAGCAGAAATATATGTTTTTCATACCTTTTAATGCTTTTTCCCGAAGAGGCGCGAGAGTACGTCGTTGTGCACGAGCTTGCCCATATCAAAGAAATGAATCACTCAAAAAAGTTTTACGATATAATCGAAAGGTACATGCCCGATTATAAGCTCAGAAAACGTATGCTTAAATAGTGCGTAATATCCTTTCATTTTGATTTAATAATAAATGCGGGCAGAGGTGTTCTTGGCGATACCTCTGCCCGTGATTATTTGTTTTAGCTTCAATTGAATGGTTTACACTTAGCTCGCGAAAAGCTCGTGCTTTGATCGTCCTATTCCTCAGTGCGCTCAAGCTCCCAAGCTACAAGCTTATCGCCATCATAAACGAGCTTTAATGAGAAAAAACGTTTTTCCGTATCGAGGAGCTTGAAAAATATTTTATCCCCCTCCCAAATGGGGAGGTTGCATACTTCGCTTTTTTTGATCCAAACGAGCTCTCCCTCGTCACAGCTTGTATTGACGAAGCGCTCTTGCACCGTGCTTGTAAAAAGATGCATATATTCGGTTTCGTTATTTTTATTTAGCGTAACGAAGGTAATTATGCCGCGGTAATTAAGCTTTTGGGGCTTAATTGCCGTTTCCTCGTGTATTTCTCGGCGAGCGCATTCATAAGGCGTTTCGCCGTTCTTAAACTTGCCGCCAACGCCGAGCCATTTGTCGCGGTTTATATCATTTTCTTTTTTAGTTCGGTGAAGCATAAGATAATAGCCTTCGTTTTCAATATAACATAAGCTTGTATTCATATCTAACTCCGTTTTTTAGCTTATTTTATCATAAGTTTAGAATTATTTCAATACATTTTAACTTTTATTAATATCACGTATTGACTTTTTTCGTTTAATGCTATATAATAGTTAAGCGTTTAATTATTAATCGATTAAGTGTTGGAGGCGAATTTATGGAAACGCAATGCTTCAATGCCGTTAACAGAATGCTATGCATAAGCAAAATGCACAGGCTTTTGATTGACCGCGAGGTCCAAAGCATTGGAATTCACAGAACACAGCATAGAATTTTAATGTATCTCGCCAAAAGAGGAAATTTGCCATCGCAAAAGGCTTTGGCAGAGCATCTTGAAATAAGCTCCGCCGCCGTCACGGTCGCTTTGCAAAAGCTCGAAGCCGACGCCTACATTAAAAGATGCATCGGTAGCGATAACAGGTTTAACGAGATAAATATAACGGAGCGGGGGAGGGAGATAGTCGAGAAAACAAAAATGCTCTTTTCGAGAATTGACGAGTCGATGTTTGAGGGCTTCTCCGAAGCGGAATTAGATATGTATCTTGCATTTTTAGAAAAAATCAAAAATAATATAGAAAACGCAGTTCACGGAACTGAAATTTAAAGCATTCCTTATGGCTTTTCACCGCAAGTGTGAAATAACACTTACGGAAAGCTAAGGCAAAAAATAAATTAGAAAGGTTTTTACGTAATGAAAAGATGGTTAAAATACGTTAAGCCGTACTTACCCTATTTCATTCTTGGTCCGCTATGTATGATAGTGGAGGTCATAGGAGAGGTGGCGATGCCGAAGTTCTTGTCCATAGTATTGAATAATGCTGCTTCGGGAATAGGTGTAAGCATAGGCACAGCGTCGATTATGATACTATGCGCGGTCATGATGATGGCGGGCGGTGTAGGCGGTGCTTATTTTGGAGCGAAGGCTTCCACTAATTTTGCTGCCGATCTCAGGCGCGACGCATATAAGAAAATTCAAGAATATTCGTTTGCCAATATAGATAAGTTCTCAACGGGCTCGATAGTTACGAGATTGACGAACGACGTTACGCAGCTGCAAAATTTTGTGAACACGCTTTTGCGCATGGCGCTGAGAGCACCAGGAATGCTGATAGGTGGTATAATAATGGCGGTGGCACTACGTCCTTCGCTTTCCGTTATTTTTATAGTAACGGTGCCCCTTATGTTCCTTTCGGTATTTTCTATTATCAAGACGGGCTTCCCGCGTTTCGGAAGGATGCAAACGAAGATAGATTCGTTAAACTCCACGGTGCGCGAAAATATAACCAACGTTCGCGTTGTGAAATCCTTCGTGCGAGAAGATCATGAAACCGAAAAATTTGAAAAAGCAAATGCCGAATTAAAAGAAACGGGAATGAGCGCAAACAAGATAATGATATTGCTCAGCCCCGTCATGACCCTGATAATGAATGCTACCATTATCGCCGTTATTTGGTTTGGGCACAAGATAGTCGTTGAAACGGGTAATAGCGATGGAGGAATGCTCCCAGGAGATCTTTCCGCATTCGTCACCTACGTTCAACAGATACTTCATTCCCTGATGATGGTAACAATGCTCTTTATGATGTCATCGCGTGCGCTCGCTTCGGGCAGAAGAATTTGCGAGATCATGGACGAGGAGATAGATCTCGACGATTCTGAGGCGAAGTTCCCCGAGCTTGCTGTTTCAAACGGAGCGATAGAATTTAGAAACGTTTCGTTCAAATATTATAAGAACAGTGCCGAGACGGTGCTCGATAAAATAAACCTTTCTATTCCCGCGGGAGCGACGGTGGGCATCATAGGCTCAACGGGGTGTGGAAAGACAACGCTCGTTTCAATGATACCGCGGCTTTACGATGCCGATGAAGGCGATATCCTAATCGACGGCGTGAACGTCAAGGATTACTCATTGAAAAATCTGCGCGACGGAGTTGGCATGGTGCTACAAAAAAATCTTCTTTTTTCGGGGAGCATCGTGGACAATTTGCGCTGGGGCGACGAAAGCGCCGATATGGACGAGATAAAGCTCGCCGCCTCTCACGCGGCGGCAGATAAATTTGTTGCAAGCTTCCCCGATGAATACGACACTATGCTTGATAAAGGCGGAGCAAATATTTCGGGCGGGCAAAAGCAAAGGCTTTGCATTGCTCGTGCACTGCTCAAAAAACCGAAAATACTTATACTCGACGATTCTACGAGCGCAGTCGATACAGCGACTGAAAAACAGATAAGAGAAGCGCTTACGGGTGATCTTGCCGAATGTACGAAGATAATAATCGCGCAACGCATTAGCTCCGTTATGGAAGCCGATAGCATAATAGTTATGAACGAGGGCAGAGTGACAGGAATCGGAAAGCATTCCGAGCTCTTGGAGAATAATACAGAATATCAGGAGATCTATTATTCTCAAATAGATAAGGAGGTGACAGCATCGTGACGCGGAGTCTTGAAGAACTTCAAAATCAATACAATCGCGGTTCTGAAGCGGGGGCAAAGCGTATGCCTGGACCTGGCGGCGGTGGTCCACGCGGCAGGCGCCTTTCGGGAAAGCCGAAGAATCTGAAAAATACCGTTAAAAGATTGTTTACTTATATAGGAAAACATAAGCTGAAGCTTTGTTTGGTTTTTCTATGTATGATATTGTCTACCGCGACGTCGCTCATAGGAACCTTTCTCTTAGCCCCGATAATAAATCGCTTGTCGATGTTTCTCGGGTTTGAAAATATCAAGATGAGCACTGTCGAAGCGGCGGCGGATGGCATTATTGCTTCGCTAATGAATACGTCGTTTATTCAAAGTATAGCAGCGTCCAACGCTTGGGTTGAGGTGACGGTCTATATTTTTGCTGCAATTTTGATTTTTGCCGTTATATACATCGTTTCCGTCATTTCGACGTATCTTCAATCAAGGCTTATGCTTTCCGTATCTCAAAATTCCATACAGGAGATCAGAAACGATCTATTCTCCAAAATGCAAAAGCTTCCCGTGCGATATTACGACAGCAATCCGACGGGCGAGCTTATGAGCCGTTATACGAACGATATTGATAATATTGACACTATGCTTAATAATTCGCTGACTTCGATAATCAGCGGCATTATAACGCTTGTCGGCACCTTCGTTTTTATGATTTTGACCAATATATGGCTGACGCTTATCACGGTGCTGTTCATTCCCATTTTCATAAAAGGCGGAAGTCTCTTAGCTAAAAGGTCTTCAAAATACTATGCGGGTCAGCAAGCCGCTATCGGTGCCGTCAACGGTTATATCGAGGAAAGCGTGAGTGGGCAAAAGGTTGTAAAGGTATTCAATCACGAGAACGTTTGCAACGATGAATTTAACCTTTTAAACGAGGATTTACGCGATAAGCAGATGAATGCTCAATTCTGGGGCGGAATTATGGGCCCCGTTATGGGGAACACGAGCCAGATCTCCTATGCACTCACCGTCGGTGTTGGAGGAATATTGATGTTTACCTCGGGATTCGCGCCAGGAGCACTTACAGTTTTTGCAGGCTACTCCAAAAGCTTCTCGATGCCTATAAATAATATATCGATGCAAATGTCTACCATATTCGCCGCCCTCGCAGGTGCTGAGCGCGTGTTCAAGGTGATGGACGAAGAGGCGGAGCCCGAAAACCATGAGAACGCATATAGGGGAGAGATCAATGGCGATGTGGTCTTAAACAATGTAAGCTTTGGCTATGTGCCCGAGAAAACGATTCTCAAAGATATTTCACTCTACGCGAAACCTGGGCAGAAGATAGCCTTCGTCGGTTCGACGGGTGCGGGAAAAACGACCATAACCAATCTTTTGAATCGCTTCTACGATATAGACGAAGGCGAGATCACGATAGACGGTCGACCATTAAAGAGCTACGATATGGAATTTCTCAGAAGAAATATCGCGATGGTCCTTCAAGATACGCATCTGTTTACGGGTACTGTTATGGAGAATATACGTTATGGCAGACTTGAAGCAAGCGATGAAGAGGTTATCGCCGCCGCAAAAACGGCGAGCGCACACAGCTTCATAATGCGCCTCGAAAACGGATACGACACCTTGTTGGAAGGAGACGGAGCAAATCTTTCACAGGGGCAACGGCAGCTTTTAAATATTGCGAGAGCGGCTTTATCAAAGGCGCCTATCCTCGTTCTTGACGAAGCAACGTCGTCGGTAGATACGAGAACGGAGCGCCACATTGAGCACGGTATGGATCGCTTGATGAAAAATCGCACAACATTTGTAATAGCGCACAGGCTATCAACTGTTCGTAATGCTAACGCTATAATGGTGCTCGAAAAGGGCGTTATAATAGAGCGAGGCTCGCACGAGGAGCTTTTGGCGCTTAAAGGGCGTTATTATGAGCTTTATACGGGCGTAAAGGAGCTCGATTAAATCGATTTAGGTAAGCGTCGAAGCTTCGCAGATTTACCTACGCCATATCTGCGAGGCTTCCCGACGCACAAATATCGTGCATTTTGCATTTTGAGTGTATTATTATTTGCTTGGGGTATTGACATTTTGACTTGATTTTGATATAATAAATGTAGAGTTAGCTGTTGAAAGGCGAGCGGGCAATTGCAGCCCGTGAGTAGCCAACAATGGCTAACTCTTTTTTTGCAGAGAATTATTTCTTATGCACCACTTATAAGACCTGTTTATTATGAAATTTCAAACAATTTGTTAAAAAGTGGCCATCGGCTTGACATTTGCAGATAAAAATGATATAATACTAACACTGTTAGCAAACGGATGCGAATATGGATATTTTAACTTTTCAAAATGAAATGAAGGAGCTTTGTAAAGCTTCAAATTGGCGCAAGTTAGTAGATTTGATAAACGATGGCTTCAAGGGAATGTATAACGTTTTGCGGATTTTGCAGGAGAGCGATCATGAGCTCACCCCGAGCGAGCTTGCGAAGCAAATGAACGTTTCGACGGCGCGGATAGCGACCGCGCTGAACAATCTCGAAGGCAAGGGGTATATTCAGCGAAATAAATCGATGAGCGACGATGCACGCAGGGTGACGATAACGTTGACGGAGGTGGGAAATGCCGCCTTGGAAAAGCGCAAGGAATACGTTGCGCAAACGGTTGCACCGATGCTTAATGGGTTATCGCAAAACGAGGCGGAGCTTTTGTTTGAGCTGTTAAAAAAATTTTTATCATAGGGGAATGAATATGAATTTATTGGAAGCTGCTAATGCGAGGCATTCTGTGAGGAGCTATATCGATAGGCCCATTGAGCCCGCGTTGCGCGCTGGGCTAAAAAGTGCCGTTAATGCTTGCAACGTCGAAAGCGGATTGCACATTCAGCTCGTGTTTGACGAGCCCTGTGCCTTCGATTCGTTTATGGCGCATTACGGAAAGTTTCACGGGGTTAAAAATTACATTGCCTTGATAGGTCACAAGGGAAGAGAAGAGGCGATCGGCTATTACGGCGAAAAAATAGCTTTAACGGCGCAAGCGCTCGGGCTCAACACCTGCTGGGCCGCACTGACCTATAAAAAGATAAAAAGCGCCTACCAGCTTGAAAATGGCGAGAAGCTGTATTGCGTTTTAGCCCTCGGCTATGGTGAAACGCAAGGCGTTTCTCATAAGAGCAAAGACCCAAATCTCGTATTCACCTACGAGGGCGGTGGAAGTGCTCCCGATTGGCTTTTAAACGGAACACGCGCGGCTTTGCTTGCGCCAACTGCAATGAATCAACAAAAATTTCACTTTTTCTACGATGGAGTAAGGCTTACGGCGACAGCGGGGCGCGGTTTTTATACCAAAATAGATCTCGGTATAGCAAAGCTCCATTTTGAGCTTGGTGCCGAAAAGGATAAAAGCTGTTGGAATTGAAGCTTACGTTTCGATAAAAGGTTAGCATATAACCTTCGTAAGCTTTCAAATCTTATTTACGATTATAGTAAGAAGCAAAAGAGTGTATGTCTGTGCCCATAATGCTTCGGGCAATGCACCAGCTTTTATAATTTAAAACAGCGTTCCGTTGCCTTGCGGTAGCGGAACGCTGTTCTTAGATTGGTATTGTCAAATTGAGCCTACTATATAGGGAGCCATATCGGCGCGCTCTTGTGCGAGTCTTTCAGCCTCGGCAGCTTCCTCGGCTTCGCGTTGAGCTCTTTCGGCGGCAGCCTTTTCGGCAGCGGCGGCTCTCTCGGCTTCTTCCATAATAGCGCGGATTGAAAGCGCGAGCTTTCTGTTATCGTCGTCTATCTCGGTGATCTTTACGTCGACGACCTGACCGACGCTCAGAACGTCGGCGGGGGAATTAATTCTTTCGGTGGATATGCGCGATATGTGGATCAAACCGTCAACGCCATCATAAACCTCGGCGAAAGCGCCGAAGGGCATTATAGAAACGATTTTGGCGGGAACAACGTCGCCAACCTTGAATTTCTGGGTGAACTGATACCAGGTGTCCATTTCCTGCGTTTTATATCCAAGAGAAATTCTTCTCTTTTCAGAATCAAGCTCTTTGATGAATACGTCGAGCTCCTGTCCTACGCTGACTATCTGTGAGGGGTGCTTAATCCTCTTCCACGAAAGCTCGGTGTTGTGTATCATACCGTCAACGCCGCCTATATCAACGAAAGCTCCGTACGAGGTCAAGTTTTTGACCGTCCCGAGATAGTGCTTTCCAACTTCGAGGGTAGACCAGATCGCGTCTTCCTTCGCCTTCTTTTCTTCGTTTAAAACGACCTTGATGGAGCCGAGCGCCTTTTTCTTTTCCACGTCGAATTCCAAAAGCTTGATCTTTTGAGTCGTTCCTTTGAGCGAGAGAAGCTCAGCTCCTCTGGGAAGACCCGTTTGAGAAGCGGGAACGAATACCGAGTTGCCTTCAACGCTTACGAGCACACCGCCTTTGATTACGGAAGCCACAGTGCCTTCGAGAATTTCATTGTTGTCGTAAGCGTTCTTTAAGACTACCCAGCTGTTGTCGCGGTCAACGCGCTTTTTGGAAACGGTGGCGATGCCCTTGCCGTCCTCAACGCGTATAACGAAGACCTCGATTTCATCGCCCACCTTGAACATCTGAGCCAAGTCCGCGTTCGGGTCATCAGTGATCTGCTCTTTGGTGAGCACACCAGTAACCTTTGTTCCAAGGTCAAGATTGATTTCGTTCTTGCCTATGGTAACTATCGTACCGAAAACCGTATCTCCTGTATGTAAAGTTTTGAGCGAGTCTTCCAACATCGAATTAAAGTCTAATTCTTTTTCCATTGTTTTATTACCTCCAATATTATATCCTCAGGTGTGGAAGCACCTGCGGTAATTCCTATTTTTTTTGCACCCTTCGGCAGAGCATGGTCGTTTATATCCGTTGTGCCTTCTATCCAAAGCGTGCATGGGGCTTTTGCCGAGCAGAGCTCGTAGAGCTTCCTCGTGTTTGAGCTGTCGCTCCCACCTATAACTATCATAGCGTCGGTTTTTTCTGAAAGCTCTATCGCCTCGTGCTGGCGTTTTTCCGTAACACTACATATTGTATCAAAAAAAATTAAGTTTGTATATAGTTTTTTGAAAAATTTTTTTATTTTTTCAAATTCCAACAAATTTTGAGTGGTTTGCGAGCATAAAATGGGAACTTTTTCTCTAAAATTTATGTCTTTGATAGTGTCCAAGCTTGAAAAGGCGTATTTTTCCCCCTTAGCATAGCTCATAATCCCTTTTGCCTCGGGATGCGCAGGATTGCAAAACAGCAAAAAGACGGTCTTCACCTCGTCGGTTTTTGTTTCCGCAAGTCTATGTATTCTTTTGACAGAAGGGCAAGTCATATCGTAGACTTTGAGAACAGGGTATTGATCTTCCAGACGTTTTAAACGCTCGCCCTCCTCCTTTGTAATACCGTGTGTTCTTATTACAACATTAACGTTACGCTGTGCCGACGGAAGTATCTCTTCGATCTTCGATATAGTGATTTCCTCAACGCCGCTATCTCTCAGCTTCTTTACGTATTCTTCGTTGTGAATCAGCTTCCCGAGCGTGTATATCGTGCCGTCCTGCTTCTCTATAAGGCTGTGAACTGCCTCGTCCGCTCTTTTAACGCCAGGGCAGAAGCCCGCATTTTTTGCAAGGAAAATTTCCATAAGCTTTACCTGTAAAATTCGTTGTCGTTGAAGCGTGGCTCACGTCGCACCCTGTGTTTCGTCGCCCGTCGGGGAGGGAAGCGCCGCATAATCGCCAAGCTTCAATATTTCGTTAAATATTTTTTCGGAAGCGAGTTTATATTCGGCGCTACCACCTTTTTCAAAGGAAAATTCAGAATTTTTTATCGGCTTGCCGAATCGCACCTCTATTTTTCTTAAAAAGCGGTATTTATTTCCTGCTGTTTTGATGCATACGGGAATAACATCACAG
Source organism: uncultured Ruminococcus sp. (assembly GCA_964434325.1). Lineage (GTDB taxonomy): Bacteria > Bacillota > Clostridia > Oscillospirales > CAG-272 > UBA1740. The sequence continues at coordinate 27,587 of CAYSUO010000001.1, read as the reverse complement.
CCCGAGTGATACGCGATAAGTCCCGCCCCGTTTTTAATAGGCGTTTCCGAAGGGGAGACGCCAGGATATCGGTGCCCTTGCGGGAATATCGCCACCGTCTCGCCGCTCTTTGCAAGCTCTACCGTGGTTTTGATGGCACCGACATCGGCACCGCCGCGATCAAGCTTAACGACACCGAGCTTGTTGAAGAACCACCCGAGCAGAGGTATTTTAAAAAGTTCTTTTTTTGCAACGAATCTTATCTGCCTCGGAAAGACAGCGCCTATCATTATAACGTCCTTAGCCGCAATATGATTGGAGCATATCATAAGGCTTCCGTCAAGTGGAACGTTTTCAAGCCCTATCGGCTTTATCCTTTGAATAAAGCGCACCGTTGGAGCAAGCGTACCGTGCAAAAACATGTAAAGATTCATCTTCTTTTTTAGCTTTTTGCGAATAATCTTGATGACCCTTTGAGTCGTTTCCTCCGCCGTCAGCTTTGAATTGTCCAAGAGCACGGCGTCGTCTGCCCTTTTGCAAGGTGCAACGGCTCTTGTGCTGTCGTTTTTATCGCGTTCAAGCATATCGGCGTACACGTCCTCGTAAGTAACGCTTTGCCCCTTAGCTAATAGCTCCTCGTATCGGCGCTTGGCACGTGCCTTCGGCGAGGCAGTAAGAAAGATCTTGACCTTCGCGTCGGGAAGTATCACCGTTCCTATGTCGCGTCCGTCCATTATAACGCTGTTGTTTTTTGCAATGGTGCGTTGCGTTTCAAGTAGAAATTCTCTGACGGCGGGAATGGCACTGACCGCCGAAGCCGCCATCGATATCTCGGGAGTGCGTATCTCGTCGCCAACCTTTGCGCCGTTTAAGAGTATTATCTGCTTTCCGTTTTCAAAAGCAAGCTCGATGGATATTTCCGCAAGCTCAGCTTCAACGTGTACTGAATCCTTGGGGTTTATTCCTCGGTTTACGATATGTAGTGCTATTGTTCTATAAAGCGCGCCCGTATCGACGTAGATTATCCCGAGCCGCTTGGCAACTTCTTTGGCAACGCTCGATTTTCCCGCGCCACCAGGACCATCTATCGCAACGTTAAACATAATCTTATTTCCTTCCTTGCAATATCGTTATCATCGTTTCAACTAAATTTTGTTTGCCTGCACATTACAAGTAAAAGTAAAATTGACAACGATTGAAACTATTTTAAATCTTATGCCAATTAATTTTCTGCCGCGGATTTTCCTGCCAAATATCCTGTTGAGAATGCAATTTGCAGATTGAAACCGCCCGTGTATGCATCTACGTCAAGTATCTCCCCAGCAAAATAAAGACCGCAAGAGAGCTTTGATTCCATACTATTTGGCATTATCTCTTTGACGCTGACACCCCCAGAGGTGACGATGGCTTCCTCGATGGGCCTGAACGATTTTAATGGAATTTGAAAATCCTTCATGCTGGAAACGATTTTCTTTCTTTCGTCCTTCGTTATCAAATTGACCTTTTTGTGCGGCGGTATTTCCGTCACGTCGACAAAAGGATCTATCATTTTTGACGGTAAAAGTCGAGAGAGAGAATTTGCGTAGTCGCGATTGCTTTGTGCATTGAAATCGGATAAAATTCTCTCGTTGAGTTTCTTTTCATCGAGAGCTGGCTTCAAGTCTATATGCAGTTTGAGGGTGCTTATCTTTTGGTTACGCAAATGCGTTGAAGCGGAGAGTATTATAGGTCCCGTAACTCCGAAATGCGTAAACATCATCTCGCCGAAGTCCTCGTATATGCAACGATTTTTGGCGTCGCGAATTTCAATGCCAACGTTTTTTAGCGATAGCCCCTGCATGCGTGAGCATAGTGGAGAGTCACTTTCAATCGGGATTAAAGAGGGAATTAGCTCTGTCACGGTGTGCCCCAGCTTACAGGCGAGGCGATATCCCGAGCCGTCGGAGCCCGTGCGCGGATACGATTTTCCGCCCGTTGCAAGGATTACCTTGTCAAAATAGTATTCGCTTTTTTCGGTGAGTACCGAAAAGCTACCGCCCTCGCACTTTTTTATCGATTTAACCTTTTCATTGATGAGCCGTGCCGCTGATGAATATTTTTTCATCGCGTTTACAATGTCGATAGCTTTTTCGGAAACAGGGAAAACTCTGTTTCCGCGCTCCGTTTTTAGAGGAACGCCAAGCTCTTCAAAAAGTCTCATCGTGCTCTGTGTGTCAAACGTGTTGAGCGCGGAATATAAAAACCTCGGGTTTACTATCACGTTGTCTAAAAATTCCGACGTTTTGCAGTTGTTAGTTACGTTGCAGCGTCCCTTACCCGTAATTGCAAGCTTTTTTCCCAAAAAATGATTTTGCTCAAACAGGGTAACGTTGGCGCCGCAACGCGCGGCAGTACCCGCCGCCATCATTCCCGCCGCACCGCCACCTACAACGCATATCCTTTTGCCTTCCATTATCGCTTTGTGTAGACCTCGTATTCATCCCAAACTTTTTCAAGGCGATCAAATCGCTCGGTAATGTCCTTCTCTCTGCGCGCCGTTATTTCGACAACGATAGCATTTATAATGCTTATCGGTGCAACGAGCGAATCCATAAACGAAGCCATATCCGATTGCGCCGTAAGTAAGTAGCTTGCGTGCTCGGCGAGCGGAGAGATCTCCGAATCCGTAAAAACTATGACCGTTGCGTGATTCTGCTTGGCATATTTAACGGCATTAACTATTTTCGACGAATATCTCGGGAATGAAAAGGCGACTATAACGTCGTCGCTTCCTATCGAAAGCATTTGTTCAAGCACTTCTGCCGTCGAGGTCGGCTTGATGAATTTCACGTTGTCAAAAATGAGCGATAGATTATATTGGAGCACCATTGCGAGCGCTTCCGCGCTCCGCGCCCCCATTATGTAGATGCTTTTCGCCGCAAGTATTGCATCAACGGATTTATAAAAATCGTTTCTGTTTATACGCTCCAAGCTGTATCTCAGCTTGCTCATATCTGATTCCATCACGGTTTCAAGAATATCGCCGCGCCCTATTCGCTGTTTTGTAACCTCTATTCTCTGATTCGGTGTCAGCTTTATCCTGACAAGCTCCTGTATCGAACGTTGAAAATCAGCGTATCCGACGAAGCCGAGCTCATTTGCGAAGCGAACAACGGTAGATTCAGAGACTCCGACGGTAGAGCCAAGCTTGGACGCCGTCATATAAGCTATCTTATCGTAGTTGTTCAGTATCGCATCGGCGATCTTTTTTTGCCCCTTTGAAAGTTCGGAATAAGAGGCTCTTATGCGTTGCGAAATATCGGTCGTCATATTTATCCGCTCCGAATGTGAATTTTAAACGTCTGCTGGCGGGCGGGGCTTTTGCCGCCCACGTTGCAAGCTGTATTTCTCATCTATTATAGCACAAGTTGCGTAGATTTACAATAGCTTTAAGCCATTCTTTTTGCGCATTCTCTTGGATTAAAAACGAGAGCTGGATTAAAAACAAGAGCCGCATTATTTGCGGCTCTCAAAATATTTAGTGGTACTTGGGTAGATAGCTTCCGTGAGCTTCGATTAGATCGTCGCACAAATGAACTATTTCGTCTATCGAAAGCTCCGACGAGGTATGTGGATCGAGCATTGCCGCCTGATATATCGCTTCTTTCTTTTTTGTGACCGCCGCTTCAATAGTTAAAAGCTGAACGTTGATATTGGTCATATTCATAGCGGCACATTGTAACGGTAGCTTGCCGACGTACGTTGGTTGTATTCCGAGGCGATTAACGAGGCAGGGAACTTCGACGCATGCTTCGCGCGGCAGATTTTCAATGAGGCCGTTGTTTATGACGTTGCCGCCTATCTTATAGGGAACGTCGGTAACTATCGCATCCATAATATACGATGCGTACTCTACCGTCCTTTTGTGCGTAACATTTCCGCTGATATAGTTTTCCATATCTTTTTTCCATTGTGCGTTATGAGCAACGCAACGCCGCGGATATTCATCGAGTGGAATATTGTAATTTTTTATCAGTTCGGGATATTTTGATTTTATAAAAAGATTATTATATTCGGCGTTATGCTCGCTGGATTCCGTGCAGTAATAGCCCAGCCTTCTCACGTATTCGTAGCGAACAAGATCTGTCGATGTGCTATTAGGTATCTTGCTCAATTCTTCAAGGACGCGCTTTTTTATTTCGGGATAGAGATCGTTGCCGTCGGCATCTTCGAGCTCGAGCAGCCACGCCATGTGGTTTATTCCCGCAATTTTTTCCTTCAAGGGGCGCTTGGCTTCTATTCCAAGTGCGGCGAGTAGATTATCGGAGCAGACCTGAACGCTGTGGCAAAGTCCTATTGTCTTGACGTTGGTATATCTCTGCATATAACCCGAAAGCATCGTCATTGGGTTGGTATAATTGAGAAAATATGCGTTGGGGCATACCTCTTCCATATCGCGCGCAAAATCTTCAAGAACGGGAATGGTGCGAAGAGCACGGAAGATGCCGCCTATTCCGAGCGTGTCTCCTATCGTTTGTCTTAAACCGTATTTTTTCGGGACCTCGAAATCCGTAACGGTTGCTGGCTCATAAAGTCCAACCTGAATAGCGTCAACGACAAAGTCGGCATTTTTCAAAGCCGCCTTTCTGTTTTCTATGCCGAGGTGCTTAGTTATATGAGCTTTTCCAGCATTAACGTTCTTATTCAGCGCCGTAACCATTATGTAAGCCTGTTCCAAGCGCTCACCGTCTATGTCGTAAAGCGCTATCTCCGACTCCGAGAGTGACGGAGTTAACATGCAATCGCCAAGTACGTTTTTTGCAAAAACGAAGCTGCCCGCTCCCATAAATGTAATTTTCATCTTCTTCTCCATTATCACATTAAATTGCGGCAAATTCAATCCATTCGCCGCGTTAATTTGATTATACAATATATTATGATGATTTTCCATTGCAAAATGTTTTTATTTATGCTATAATATGTGTGTGCTAATACTCGTAGCTTTGTCAAGGTATGCGCCTCTGATTTGCAAGCGTAAAATGCCTCTTGCGACAAATATTTAATGCGCGTAAATGCGCGTAATTTATCAAGAAATTTAACCAAAACTTCAACAGGTACGGAAAAATGAAAAGAAATAACGTTATACATAAAATCGTTATCGATCGCGGCTATAACGATATCAATCCTCGCGAATGCGGAAGTGAAATATGCAAGCCGTTGCATTCGTTCGGTCCCGCCGTCAGAAGCTATTGGCTTTTGCATTTTGTTGTTTGCGGCAATGGCGTTTTTAAAACCGCGCGCGGTAGCTATCGTCTGTCGAGCAATGATATGTTTATTATACGGCCGTATGAAATAACGTATTATGAAGCGGATAAAGCCGAGCCCTGGGAATATATTTGGCTGGGTTTTTCTTCAAAAATAAAACTGCCTTTTCTAATATCTTCGCACGATAGTGCCTACGTGCCCTACGCGGCGGATATTTTCAAAGCCGCGATCGAGTTCGATGATGACGATGCTCACAGCGAAGGCTACGAAGCTTTTTTGTGCTCTAAGATCTGGGAGCTTATTGGAAGAGTTCAAAGGCGAGAACGCTTTTCTGGCACATCATCCGAGCTCTATATAAAGCAAGCCCTGAATATCATGGAGGCTGAATTTCAAAATCCTTTAACCGTTGCCGACGTTGCCGCACGTCTGCATCTTGATCGCTCGTATTTTTCCACGCTTTTTAATCGCATTTTGAAGCGTTCCCCTCATTCATATCTGACAGAGCTTCGTATGAAAAGGGCGGCTGAAATGCTTTTGAGCAATCGATATACCGTAAGCATTGTAGCGAGCTCCGTCGGGTATTCAGACGTTTTTGTTTTTTCGCGAGCCTTTAAAAGCTTTTTCGGTGTACCGCCAAGTGAGTACCGTAAATTGAATGGAATGAACTGAAATTATCGGTATCTAAGCTTTGCCACAAACATAAAAGCTCCCGAGAGCTACGTTTCCGTTTGAGCTCGGGAGCTTAGTTGTTTTAGCTGAGGCTTGAACAAATAGAGCAGGGAAAGTTATTGTAATTTTTCTATCGCGGCTTCTATTCTTGAAAGAGCCTCTTCTTTGCCTATGACCTCGATGATCTCCGTTGCGCCGCCAGGCGTAGCCGAAAGACCTGAAACGGCAATGCGTATGCACCACATAATGGCGCCAGTTTTCATAGAAAGCTTTTCTGTGAGCGTACCAAGTGCTGCGAACAAGGTATCATTATCACACGCGGAAAGCCCCGCGAGGATTTCTTTTGCTTCCGTCAAAACCTTTTTCGGTGTCTCGTAATCCGAAATTTTATTCTTTTTATTGAGGAAGAGCTCCTTGTCGTAGCTTGGAAGGTTTACGAAAAACGCCATTTTTTCGTTGATTTCCGATAGCTTTGAAATTCGCGTTTTCAAGAGCGCGAGCATCCTTTCGACGTTGACCGATGGCGGAACGTCGAGCTTGATGAAGGGGGAAACAAGGCGTTTAAATTCATCGTCGCCAAGCTTGTGTATATACTCACCGTTAAACCAGAGAAGCTTATCAAAATCGAAAACGGCGGGAGACTTTGAAATTCCGTCTATCGTAAAGGCTTGCTCCAATTCATCAAGAGTGAAAAATTCTTTTTCGCTCTCTTTGGGGCACCAGCCAAGCAGGGCGATATAGTTTATTATTGCTTCGGGCAAATAGCCGTCCAGCAAAAGGTCTTGGAAGGAAACGGCTCCGTGCCTCTTTGAAAGCTTGGAAACGCTACCGTCGGCGTTCTTGCCCATCATAAGCGGAAGATGGACGTAGACGGGGCGCTCCCAACCGAAGGCATCGTAAAGGAGAACGTACTTGGGGGTCGAGGTGAGATATTCGGAGCCGCGCACCACGTGCGTTATTCCCATAAGATGATCGTCGATGACGTGGCAAAAATTATACGTCGGGTAGCCGTCCGCCTTAATGAGGATTTGGTCCTGCAATTCCTCATTATTCGTCGATATCTCTCCGAAAACCTCATCCTTGTATGAGGTGATACCCGTTAGAGGCATTTTTTGCCGAATAACGTAGGGCATTCCCGCATCTAAATTCTTTTGTACTTCATCGGCGGAAAGATTGCGGCAATGCCTGTCATAGCCGCCGTTGACATCGTCCGCATGCAACTTTTCAAGCCTTTCCTTAGTGCAGAAGCAATAGTACGCCGCCCCGATGTCCACGAGCTTTTTTGCATATTCGAGATAGATCTCTTTCCTTTCGCTTTGCACGTAGGGACCTGCATCACCGCCGACGTCGGGCCCCTCGTCGTAAGTGAGCCCCGTTATCTTCATCGTGGATTTTATAACGTCTGTCGCCCCTTCGACAAAGCGCTCGCGATCCGTATCCTCAATGCGAAGGACAAATTTGCCTTCATCGTGCTTTGCTATCAAAAACGAGTACAGTGCCGTTCTTAAATTCCCGATATGCATATATCCCGTCGGGCTCGGAGCAAATCTTGTTTTTATCATATATACCTCGCCAAATTTTATTGTCGCTAATATTGTAGCACAAAGTTTATGTTTAGTCAATCGAATTTGAAAAAATGTTTGACTTATAAAAGTAAATAAGTTATAATATACGTAAACAGATTTGCGTGCCGAATGGCGCGGCAAATCTTAGTGCGGCTGTGCCGCACTTTGCGCACATTCGTGCGCCACGTATATTGACGGCGTCGCAATAATGTCCGTGCGAGCACACATTTTTGCTTTCTGGTATAATACACGCGGAAAGTCTTGCAAGCAAGCCTTTTTGGCTTCGCCCTGTGCGCTATCTCGCACCCGCGCTTCTTGACGGCGCCGCAAAAATGCTCTTGCAAGCAAGCATTTTTGCTTCCTGATGTAATAATTATATAATGCAGAGCGAGGTTTTTCAGATGTTTAAAAGTGCCTTTTCAAAGTATCTAACGGCTTTTATAGTTATCATCCTCATAAGCTTTATGATGCTTTCGGGTATAATAACGACGATGATAAGGACGTACGTTACGGAAGAAAAAGAGGAGGAGCTTGCCGCCACGAGCTACGTTATTTCAAATTCGATAGTGAAGAGAAATTCAAATCTTTTGAATTTGGATACGTATATTTCCTCGGGCATAGTTTCGCTTTTTATTGATCCCTTGATAAATCGAGATAAAACGCTCAATATAATCATAGTTGACGACAACGGGAAAATATTGCTGACAACCGTCGGCACGGAAAATGAGCCGTTTCGCGCTCCCTTGATTGGCGGTGAGCTCGGACGCATCGAAATGAAAACCTTCAGCCAAAAAAGCGGTGAGGATGGAGATAGCTATCTCTACCAACGCGGCACGCTGAACGGCAAATTGAAAACGCCGACGCTCATCTGCGCCTACGATATCGTTACGCTCGGCGAGGTGCGCGGCTACGTTTTGAGCTTCGAGGCGACGTCCAATGATGAAACGCTGATAAGCACGACGCATCGCGCGGTTTTAACTAGCTCCGCCTGGGTTATGCTGGCGGCTGTTATCGCCGTCTATTTCATAACGGAGCGTATCATTCATCCGTTAAGAAATATGACGAGCGCCGCCAAAATGTTTGCAAAAGGAGATTTCAAGACCCGCGTAACCGTCAATGGTGACGATGAGGTGGCGGAGCTCGGCAAAGCGTTTAACAATATGGCGGAATCCTTGGATAAAGCCGATAAGATGCGAAGCTCCTTCCTCGCAAGCGTTTCCCACGATTTAAGAACTCCGATGACGACGATAGCGGGCTTTATCGATGGAATTACGTCGGGGGCTATCCCGCCCGATAAACACGAATACTATCTCGGTGTTATTTCAGCCGAGGTGCATCGCCTTTCGCGCCTCGTCTCGCAGCTTCTCGACGTTTCAAGGCTCGAATCGGGCGATAGAAAATTCAATTTCACGAATTTTGACGTTGCAGAGATGGCACGCATAATTCTGATATCCTTCGAGCAAAAAATCGATGATAAAAAGCTCGACGTGGAGTTTAATTCAGAAAACGATGAAATGTATGCGTATGCGGATAAGGATGCAATCTATCAAGTGCTTTATAATCTTTGCCACAACGCCATCAAATTCTCGCGCACGAGCGGTAAGTTCGTTATCGGGCTCGCTCGCGCCGAAAATAAAAAGCTCGCCGTTTCGGTTTTTGACGAAGGCGAAACAATTTCTCGCGAAGATTTAGGTATGATATTCGATAGATTCTACAAGACCGATAAGAGCCGCGGACTTGATAAAACGGGCGTTGGACTCGGCCTGTATATATGCAAGACCATAATCGATGCACACGGCGAAGATATACGCGTTGTTTCACACGAAAACGGCACCGAGTTTGTCTTTACCCTTAAAGAAGGAGAAAATACGAAGAAAAAAGGCGTTTAATATACGCCGAATAAGAAATATGCAAGATAGAGTAATTTTACATTGCGACTGCAACAGCTTTTTCGCTTCGGTAGAAACGGTTTTAAATCCGAGCTATCGCGACGTTCCCATGGCGGTTTGCGGCAGTGAAGCCGATCGCCACGGTATCGTTCTTGCAAAAAATGAGCTCGCAAAAAAATACGGCGTTGTAACTGCGGAGACGGTCGCGTCAGCTAAACGAAAATGCCCCACACTTGTAATTGCGGCTCCGCATTATGGAGAATACGTCAGGTTTTCAAAGCGCGTCAATGAAATATATGCGCGCTATACCGATATTATAGAGCCCTTCGGTATTGACGAAAGCTGGCTCGACATTACGGCGAGCCAAAAGATATTTGGAAGCGGCGTGGATATTGCCGAGGAGATACGAAGCGCCGTAAAAAAAGAAACGGGCTTGACAGTCTCGATAGGGGTTTCCTTCAATAAGCCATTTGCCAAGCTCGGAAGCGACTATAAAAAGCCCGATGCCATCACTGTGATAGACAGAAGTAATTTTAAAGAGATAGCCTATCCGCTTCCTGTTTCATCCTTGCTTTTTGTCGGCAAAAAAACCGAAAAAGCCTTGTCCGCTCTCGGCGTGCGGACTATTGGAGCGCTTTCCGAAATAAGCCGTGCCACTTTAAATCAGCGCCTTGGTAAGCTGGGAGATCTGTTGTATAGCTATGCCAACGGGTTGGATGAGAGCCCCGTCGAGCCCGAGATAAAGGACGCGCAAAGCATAAGCAACGGCTTAACGTTTCGGCATGATTTGTTAACTCGCGCCGAGTGCAAGCTCGGAATAGAGTATCTTTCCGAGGAGCTTGGCGCAAAATTAAGAAATTCGGGTATGAAATGCGGCACCGTGTGCCTCACCATCAAGGATGAAAGCTTTCACGCGATACAGCGCCGTCGCAGACAGTCTCCGATAAGCGATATAAGCCGCGAGATAGCCGATACGGCGTATTCGATATTGCTTGATGAATGGGAGGAGGGAAGAGCTGTCAGGATGCTGACCGTCTCCGTATCAAATCTCACTAAGGAAGCGGCAGTTCAGCTGGATATGTTTGATACAAAAGAAGAGAAGCAACGAGAAAAAATATTAAAACGCGAAAATGCCGTCGATAAAATCAGGCAGAAATACGGCGGTGAGGCTATAATAAGCGGTGCTATAATTGATAGTGACATAGGTATATATAAGCTGAAGCATAAAGATGAGGGCGAAAAGCATTAGCTTTTAAACCCTTCCAGAAGCGAAAGTCTTTTGCTGACGTATCTGTATGCATTTTCATAATCGCATAGTTGTCTATAACAGGTTTCAAGATCCGTATAAATGCCGAACACGATAAAGGCGTTGTATTTTCCGCTCAATATACGGTCGGCGGCGGTGCTCAGCTTTTCGATGGCAGCCTTGTAGTTCTTTTGCCTCAGAAGCTTTTTTGCGGCGATATGCTCTTGAAGCAATTCGTTCGTATACTCATATTCGGTATCGAGCGACACATATCTGTAAAATTCGATATCGAAGGCTTTGTTCAAGCCGTGCTCGTATTCCTCGGGGTCAAATTCGAGCAACGGCGATTGGACGTTTTGCGCTATCGCCAAATACATGGGCAGTAGGCTTTCGATATGGTCCGTACTCAAAGCGGTTTTGCTCGAATAGCTTTTTGCTTTGAGAAGCATTTCCTTGGCTGTTAGAAGCGCGCCGCCGAATAGCGCTTCGCGTCCAGCTTCAAAATATGCAGAAGCGAGGATAAAATTCAATTCATCGTCTTTTTCTGAAATTCTATCGATGAGCTTGATGCAGGCGTTATAGCTTTTTGCTTTATAAGCGGTATAGATTTCTTTTATCGCGGAACCCTTTTCTACGTAGGCGGCGTCGCTTTCCTCGGAGAGCAAGAGCGAAACGGATATTCCGAGTCTATCGGCGATGTGACGTAGCGTTTCAAGAGAAGGGGAAGCGGCGCCGTTTTCTATGCGGCTTAGCATATTTCTCGTGATATTGGTTCCCGCAAGAGCTTTTTGAGTTAAATTCTTGCTTTTTCTAAGTGCTTTGATTTTTTCACCGAGCGTCATACGGATTCCTTTCTGCCTTTCGTGGCGTTTACGAAAGGCGTAGCTTTGGCGACGGAGGTTTACTCATCGTCATCTTCGAGTGCTTTGGATTTTCGCTTGATCTTTACGTCTGCCAGTGGGTTTTGCGAAACAGCTTCCTCAATATTTCTACTTACAACGTGGGTGTAAATTTGCGTTGTGTTCAGTTGCTCGTGCCCCAATATGTCCTGCAAAACGCGTATATCTACCTTGCCAGATTGATACATAAGCGTTGCGGCGGTGTGGCGCAATTTGTGAACAGAAAGCCCACGGTCTCCGAGCCCCGCCATTTCTATGTATTTATAGACCATCCACTGTACGGTCTTATTGGATATTCTTGTTTGCCGCCCACTCAGGAAAAAAGCTTTTTCGCTCGTAATGATGAGTTTCGGATCTAAGCGTATTTTTAAATAGTCTGTAACCGCGGAGCGAGCAGCATCGTTCAAGTATATTATTCTTTCCTTGTTACCCTTACCGAGGACCTTCACCTTGGAGAGCTCTGAATCGAAGCTCGTCAGGTTGAGCCCTACCAGCTCGGAAAGTCGCATTCCCGTGTTCAAAAATAAAGCCACTATTGCATAATCGCGAATGACGGTTTTTGACTCGGTGTCCGATTTTATCGCCGTCAAAAGCCGAACAGCCTCCTCCACGTTCAAATATTTCGGTAGCGCCTTGTTCTTTTTTGGTGAGTCTATGTCCGAGGTGGGGTTTGAGTCGATATAATGCTTTTTCACGTAGGCGTAGTGAAAAAAAGATTTAAGCGCGCTTAGCTTTCGCATTCTCGTGCTCGTGTTGTTATTTCTCTCAAAGCCGACGAAGCGAAGATACTCGATTATCAAGCTCGGTGTTACAGAGGCGATATCGGGGATGTCGATATGAGAAATGTCGATTTTTTCAAAGCTTTCCGCACCGCTACACTCTTTATATATTTTAAACCGAAAAAAGGTACGCAGATCCAGCAAATATTCGCAAGCGGTCTTTTCGCTGTTGCCCTTTATGACGGCGAGATATGAAGCATATTCGCGAAGTATCGGCGGAAAGGTTTTAAATTCATCGCTTTTAAAGGTTAGAACGGACATTGCTCCTCCTCATCGCCGCGACGCGAAAGCTAAACGCGGAGGCGACCTTCGTTTGTGCGGCGAAAAACACAATGTGGCATGAATGCTGCTCGTGTATTACGTCTTTGAAACGGCTACTATTAAATATCTTTATGGATTTAAACTTTGGAATACAATAATATTATACAAAATATTTTTTTATTTTAGTGGATAAAGTGTAAACATTTTTAAATCCTACTTGCTTTTTCTTCGATTTATGTTAAAATAGCAGTAGAAAAAATGGAGAAGGGGATATATGAGATTTCTCAAAGAGCATTTTCACGATATTTTGCGCTTATATATAAATCAAATAGGTATAACGATTTTTTCGTTGGTGCTTTATTTTTCGATAAGCTCCATAACCGATGAAGCTTTGAGCGAGCAGATAAAGGCGGCAGTTTCGCTCTTTTCTATCCTGTTTTTCTTCGTATTGATATATACCGCTTCGTGGGATTACGGTGCAAAGGATAAGATAAGAGTTGACGGCGGCCGCGCAAAGCCTATGCCGCTAAAAGGCTTACTTATGGGCTTGGCAGCAAATTCGCTCAACTTCTTGCTCGCCGTTTTGTGCATAGCTTCGTATGCTTTTACGGAGATGGCTTTTTTCGCGCAGTGCTTTGATATATGCAATATTTTGCTTCGTTTCACCGCAGCCATGTACATAGGCATTTTACAGCTGTTGTTTGACGGTAGCCTTTGGCAGGCGATAGGTTTCCTCGTTTTGCCGTTTTTCGCGGTAGGAGTTACCCATCTCGGGTACACGCTTGGAAGCAAGGAAATTAAGCTGTTCTCACCGAAAAAATCGACTGATAAGTAATATAAAAGATTTTCCCCCATATAGTTTATTAAAACGATACGGGGGACTTTGTTTGTACCTGAAAATTTTAGATTTCACCAAACTTCATTCCTTTTGGTGCGCCTTGAAGCGTTTCCTCGTTTTGCCATTACTGTTTGGAGTCTCGTTTTTTGCCGCTCGTGCTTATTTTCCCGCGCAACTATACACCGAAGCTTTAAAAGCGGCGAACGAAAGAATGACAATAGTGATAGACGCGGGGCACGGCGGCGAGGATTGCGGAGCGATAGGCGTTAGCGGAATATATGAGAAGGATATAAATCTCGCCGTCGCCTATGAGCTTGGAAGGATACTCTCCGATAACGGCTTCGCCGTCGTCTACACAAGGACGGAGGATAAGCTGCTATACAAAGAGGATGAGAATATAAAGGGCTTGCGCAAAATATCAGATTTAAAAAATCGGTGTAAAATCGCGGCAGATTATCCGAATGCACTTTTTGTTAGCATACACATGAATTCGTATGCCGATTCAAAATATTCTGGCTTGCAGGTCTATTATTCGGGAAATAACGAGCAGAGCTATGCGCTCGCGGCGTCGATACAATCGACCGTGCGAGAAGCTTTGCAAGCATCGAACAACAGAAAGGTGAAGCTCGGAAAAAATATCTACGTGTTGGAAAACACCTATAACCCTTCCATCCTCGTCGAGTGCGGCTTTTTGACTAATCGCGAGGAATGCGAAAAGCTTTCGCAAAAGGAATATCAAAACGCTTTGTGCCTCACGATAGCACAGGGGATTTTTCGTTATATGGAAAAAATGTCATAATATTTTTCACTATGATTGCCGCTTTGACGGAGAATGGAGATAAGATGAAATTAAAAACGAGCTTCGTCTGCCGTGAATGTGGAGCTGTTAGTATAAAATGGCTCGGTAAATGTCCCGATTGTGGAGCTTGGAGCAGCTTCGACGAAGTTGTCAACGAAGAAAAAAAGAAGGAGCGAGTAACTGCACCCGCAAATAGAGCAGAGAAGATATCGGAGCTTGCACTTCCAGAATATTTCCGTGCACAAACGGGGATGGGCGAGCTTGACCGCGTTCTCGGGGGCGGGATTGTTGAAGGCTCCGTCATTCTTCTTTCGGGAGAGCCTGGCATAGGAAAATCCACGTTGCTTTTGCAAATTTGCTCGGAGCTTGGAAAAAGTGCCGCCGTTCTCTACGTTTCAGGAGAAGAGTCTAAGGCGCAATTAAAGCTTCGCGCCGAGCGCTTGAAGATAGACGGCGATAACGTTTATCTTTTGACGGAGACCGACGTTGATGGTATAATTTCCGAATTTAAAAGAATAGCACCCGACGTTGTTATAATAGATTCAATTCAAACCCTTTACAGTGCAGAATTTACTTCCGCACCTGGTAGCATAACGCAGGTGCGCGAATGTGCAAATCTCATCATCAATTATGCCAAGACGAGCGGCACCGCGGTGTTTTTAGTCGGGCACGTCAACAAGGAGGGGGGAATTTCAGGTCCCAAGATACTCGAACACATGGTCGATGCGGTCCTTTCGTTTGAGGGGGAGCGCACCAATTCGTATCGCATAATCCGCGCGACAAAGAATCGCTTCGGCTCAACGAACGAGATAGGCGTTTTTGAAATGGGGGACGAGGGCTTGCGCGAGATCGCCAATCCCAGCGAGGTAGTTATGGCGGAACGCCCCAAAAACACCAGCGGCTCCTGTGCGGGGTGTGTTATTCAGGGGACGCGACCCATAATTTCGGAAATTCAATCGCTTGTGACTAAGACCTTTTATCCATCAGCCAAGCGAACGAGTGACGGCTTCGATTATAACCGAATGTGCCTTTTGATCGCTGTTCTTGAAAAGAGAATGGGGTTAAAGTTTTACGAAAACGACGTCTATCTGAACGTCGCAGGTGGAATACGCCTCGATGAGCCGAGCGCCGATCTCGCAATAGCGATGTCGCTTATAAGCGGTATCACCGATAGAGTGATACCCGACGATCTTATAGCCTTCGGAGAAATAGGGCTCTCGGGCGAAGTCAGAGCCGTTTCCCACATTGATTATCGTGTTAAGGAAGCGGTGCGCCTCGGCTTTACGAAGCTGATACTGCCGAAAAAGAACTTGACGGCGCATTTGAAGGTTCCGAGTGATGTGGAGCTTTACGGAGTGTCGAATATATATCAAGTTTTGTCTTATATGGTCGCAAAATCAAGCGAAAATCATTGAATATGTCTAAATTCAGAGGTTGTTTTGTTGAAAACCCACAAAACAACCTCTGAATTTTCTACATTATGTAAACAAATACTTCAAAGAAAATTATTGAAATGAAGAAAAAAATATTGTATAATTGATGTGTGATGTTATTGTGGCATCAAAGCATAAAAAACCAAGGAGATCATACTATGGAAAAAGTTTTCACAAAGAGTATTCGTAATGTAGCTTTGCTTGGACACAGCGGCGGTGGAAAGACTTCACTCGCCGAGTCAATGCTTTATATTTCAAGAATTACGGATCGATTGGGAACGGTTACTGACGGAAATACGGTTTGCGATTACGATCCCGAGGAAGTAAAGCGCGGATACTCCATATCTGCCGCAACGGCACCTTTGCTTTGGAACGGCACGAAGATAAACATTCTCGATACCCCAGGCTTTTTCGACTTTGAGGCCGAGGTGCGTCAATGCGTGAGAGTTGCTGACGCCGCCATTATAGTTGTTGATGGTAAGGCGGGCATCGAGGTAGGAACGGAGCTTGCATGGCAGCTGGCGAGCGAGGCGGGAATACCCAAGGCGTTTTTTATCAATAGATTTGACGACGGGGAAGCGCGCTTTTATAAAGTGTTTGGCGCCATTCGCGAAAAATACGGTCTCAATGTGTGCCCCGTTCAAATACCCATCATAGACGGAGATACGGTAATCGGCTTTGCCAATCTCGTTGAAATGTGCGTTTATACCTTTGAAAAAGCAACGGGTGAGTACATAAGAAGCGCCATACCCGAAAAGTTCATCGACGTATGCAACGAATATCACAACATATTGTTGGAAGCGATAGCTCAAACGAGCGACGACTTGATGGACAAATTTTTCAATGAGGAGCCCATATCGCGCGAAGAGGCGCTTGAAGCTATTCACGAGGGAATAATCAGCGGCGATATTGTTCCTGTTTTTTGCGGCGCCGCATTGAAAAACTGGGGAATTAAGACCTTCCTCGATACCATCGCCGAGTCCTTCCCGCGCCCCATCGCCAAAAAGGTGGAGCACGTGGTTGACGAAGAAGGCAACGTTTCCGAAAAGGCGATAGAAATGGACAGCTCGGAGACCTCCCTCTTCGTTTTTAAGACCATAGCAGATCCCTTCGTCGGAAAAATGTCCTTTTTCAAGGTTATGAACGGCGAAGTAACGAAAGACGCGGTGCTGAGAAACACGACGAGCGGCGCCACCGAAAAGCTCGGCAAGATCTTCATCATGAGAGGCAAAAAGCAGATCGACGTCGATTCGCTTTCTTGCGGCGATATAGGAGTTACCGCGAAGCTGGCAAACACCAATACTAACGATACGCTTACCAATTCATCGGCAAATATAAGATATCTTCCGATAAAATATCCGCGCCCATATATGACTATGGCAATAGCACCTAAGGCGAAAGGCGACGAAGACAAAATATCTTCGGGTATCGCACGCCTTTTGGAAGAGGATTTGACGATAAAATACGAGAACAATTCCGAGACCAAGCAGCTTACTGTTTCTGGCCTTGGAGACATTCACCTCGATATAATCGTTTCAAAGCTTAAAAATCGTTACGGAGCTAACGTTGAGCTTACAAAGCCGCGCCTCGCATATCGCGAGACCATAAAGAAAAAGGTCGACGTTGAAGGGAAGCACAAAAAGCAATCGGGCGGTTCAGGGCAATACGGTCACGTTAAGATCACCTTCTCGCCTGGCGAAGAAGAAGGGCTTACCTTTACCGAAAGCGTTTTCGGCGGTGCAGTTCCTAAGAACTTCTTCCCCGCCGTCGAGCAAGGCTTGAAGGAATGTATGCAAAAAGGTGTTCTTGCGGGCTATCCCGTCGTTAGGCTCGCCGCTAATCTTTATGATGGCTCGTATCACGATGTAGATTCCAATGAAATATCCTTTAAGCTTGCGGCGGCGATCGCATATCGCGAGGGGCTTCCCAATGCGAATCCCGTTATTCTCGAACCGATAGGAGCACTCAAGGTTTCCGTTCCCGATAATTATGTCGGAGACGTTATGGGAGATCTCAACAAGCGCCGAGGAAAGGTAATGGGAATTGAGCCCGCCGAAAACGGCGACGGGTATCAAGTCATATCCGCGGAGGTACCATTCGCTGAAATGACGGACTATGTTATATCGCTTCGCGCTGCAACGCAGGGAAGAGGACGCTTTGATTTCGATTTCATTCGCTACGATGAAGTCCCGCAAAATCTGACGGCAAAAATAATCGCAGAAGCGAAGGGAAATTGATACGCACGGAACTATCGTTTTAATTAAATTTTGAGATTTATCAAAATAAGCCATAGCTGCCAGCTTTTTGGCGGTTATGGCTTATTGAATTTTTTAGGCATATACGTGAATAAAAAGAAAGTTTGTTTAAAGAGCTCTGCATATTGCAAATAATATCTTAACGTTTTCTAAAAAGCGCCAAGAAATGGTGGCATAAATAAAGCTTGACTAATAATAAAAAAAGTGTTATAATATACGCGGTAAAAGCGTAAAATTTATACATAAATTTACGAATTTGCCGCAATTAACGTATGGCATTAATTTCTTTTAGAGGTTGAAATGGACGAATTTATAAATGACGATATAGTTGTTTACGACACGCCTGCTTATAAGCCGAGAAAAAGGAGATGGGGCGACCGCAAGGACGGGCGCCGCATTAGAACGTTGCCACCGATGACGTATGCAACTCCGTATATTATGCGAACTCGCTCCGATTCGCAAAATCATTTCGAGGACGTTATCGATATAACGAATATTGAAAAATTTCTTGACGCCAAGCATCGCGACGGCTACGCCGATATGACGCTTCTTCACGTTATTTTGGCGGCGTACGTTCGAGTTATCGCGGAGCGCCCTGGAATCAATCGATTTATTGCGGGGCAACGCATTTATGCACGAAATACTGTGGAATGCGTTATGACAATAAAAAAGCAGATGACTCTCGAAGCGCCCGACACCTGCATAAAAGCCGAGTTCGATCCGCGAGATAATATATACAACGTTTATAAAAAATTTCGCAAGGTAACGAAAGCCGCCCTTGAAGCTTCAACGGATTTTGACGGAACGGCGGGCATTTTGAGAAAAATGCCACGCTTTTTGATGCGCGCCTTTATGTCGCTCGTTCGTTTTTTGGATTATCACGGCATTCTCCCGAGTGCATTGTTAAAGGTCAGTCCGTTCCACGGCTCGATGATAATAACCTCGATGGGATCGCTCGGCATTCCCGCAATATTCCATCATTTGTACGATTTCGGCACGCTTCCGCTGTTTATTTCATTCGGTAGCATTTTTACGGGCGACGCCATCAAGCGTGACGGATCGCGAGAACGGCATCACTTCGTCACCTTTCGCGTCGTTTGCGATGAGAGAATATGTGACGGATATTATTATGCTTCTGTTTTTAAACGTATGAAAAAAATACTTCAACACCCCGAGGTGCTTGACGAAACACTTACGTCGGTATCCGAAGATATAGATTAAGACAATAGTATAGGCTTTTCGGAAAGAACAAAAAATCACCGATTAAAGCTTACGTTGCGCGGTTTAGGTTTTTGCCTAATGTAATGCTTATATAAACCTTTGCGCCAATGAGGAGGGTTAAGCTGTGAAAAGCTTCGAGACGGTAAAAAAGAACTTCGGCTTCGGCTGTATGCGTTTGCCGCTACTACCGAACGGCGATGTCGATTTAGCGGTTTTCTGTAATATGGTAGATGAATTTATGAAAGCCGACTTTAATTATTTCGATACGGCGCACGTGTATATCAGCGGTAAATCGGAGCTCGCCTTAAAAGAATGTTTAGTAAAAAGATATGCACGCGATCGCTTCGTTTTAGCAAACAAGCTGAGCGCGAATTGCTTTAATTCGGAAGCTGATATACGTCCATTTTTTGATAAACAGCTTGCCGCTTGCGGAGTCGATTATTTTGATTTTTATCTTATGCACGCGCAAAACGCAGTTCGATATAAAAAATATTGTAGCTGTCGGGCTTATGAGCTTGCCTACGAATTAAAGCAAGAGGGTAAGATAAAGTATCTCGGCTTGTCTTTTCACGACAAAGCGGAGGTGCTCGAAAAGATTCTTTCAGAACAGCCAAACGTGGATTTTGTTCAAATACAATTTAATTATCTTGACTATGATGATGAAAGCATTGAAAGCAAAAAGTGCTACGACGTTTGCAAAAAATTCAACAAGCCCGTTATAGTCATGGAGCCTGTCAAGGGCGGTAGCCTGATCGATCTGCCAAGTGAGGCTCAGCAGATTTTTGACTCGCTCAAAGGTGGTAGTAATGCGAGCTACGCCATTCGTTTTGCCGCAAGCTTTGAGAACATTTTTATGGTGCTTTCTGGAATGAGCAACATTCAGCAGGTCAAGGATAACATCTCCTTTATGAAGGAGTTTCATCCGCTTTCCGAAAATGAATTTAACGCCATCAAACGCTTAAGAGAAATTTTAAAAAAGCAGGATACCATACCGTGCACAGCCTGCCGCTATTGTGTTGACGGTTGTCCAAAAAACATACCTATTCCAGAAATAATATCGTGCATAAATTCAGAAAAACGATATGGCAAAGGTGGCGTTTATTATTACATATTGACGCAAGAGAAGGGCAAGGCATCGACTTGTATCTCGTGCGGAAAGTGCGAAAGCGCTTGTCCGCAAAATATCAAGATAAGGTCTGCTATGAAAAGTGCGGTAGAATTGTTTGAAAAATAAACGCAACTTATTATCAGGCAGAATTTATAATCTGTAAGCCTGACTCATAAGACTATATAGTGCTGTTGCTTATAGCAGACAGAAAAATTCCTTTGATACGCGCGAAAAAGATTTGGTAATAACCACAAATTAAAAGCAATGATAAATGTGATTTTCGTTTGGTTTATTATCCTTAAATTCGTGATTTTAAAGAGCTATTAAAAAATCCGCCCCAGTTGAAAGGGCGGATATTTTATTTTTCTCATAAGCTTTTGGTCGTGCTTCGCTCACTCACGCGAACGAGCATTCTTTTTATCCACAACGATTTTTTCAGCACGCCTCAACCATTCGCCTTCTTCTTCGGTTTCCAAGCCAATATTATAATAGGAGGCCAATATTGCGAGCGTTAGGCTCTGGTTTAATACGAGCAGCTTTGCCTTATCCCTGACGTATAGCTCGCTTAATATTTTTAAACGAGCTTTGCGGCTTCCGAAGTGAATTTGTGAATGACAATTTGGGCATAGGGCAACTATATTATTCGGAACGTCAAGATTTATATTATAATCAAAATAGTATTCCTCTTGCCTGTTCATAGGAATAATGTGATGCCCCTCCACGTAGTTATGTAGATCTGTCGATTCAAAGTAAAAGTGTTTGTTATCGTCGCAATCACAGGTATAGTGCGCCTTATTCAAAACTGAATCGCGTATCTTTCTTTGCGTTTTAAAGCGGCGACGCCCCTTCGCGTCTACTCCTCGCTCGGGTTTTCTGTGAATATCGTTCATATTTTGAACGTCATCGTCGCTAACGATGATATCACGGTCAATTCGAGTGAGATCGTTCGGCGATTTTAAAAGATTCTTGTTCGCATAAGAGACAAAGCCTTTGAGATTTTTAAATTGGTTATCAAGGCTGGAAAGCTTGTCTAAAACGCCGTCAATATTGTATTTATAGTCGTTTCCGCCAATAAAGATCGCTGTCAAGAATTTAAAGCAAAACGATTTATGAAACTCACCTTTAAGCTGTTCCTTTTCGCATTGTCCGTAAAGGGTATTATCACTTTCTTTGAGCTTCATTAATGGAAATTGAGAGTTGGAAGTCACTTTTCTTTGCAAGAAGTTAGACATTTCCAAGTATTCCGCGAGGGAATTGAAGCGCGTATCGGTGGAAAGATTCTTTACGGCAAAAAATGGTATAACATCAAAATTCATCGTGTTCAAGCAGTTGATGTCAAGCTGCAAAGTGTTGTACGAAAGGCTGACCTCGTTATTCGCATTGATCTTTGACGTTAGCAGCACGATTTTTTTGTAATTTTGATTAAACAAGAACGTAATATCGGCATTCATTTGTGCGCAGATAGTAGGCATAAGGCTTTGCTCGATAACAACGTTGCCTTGCTTTGATAATATTGGCGTGAAGAACACGAAAATTTTTTCGTAGGGGAGGTCGTCGCCTTTTATGTAGGCGCAATATTGGCTTAAAAGCTTCCGATCTTCCGCAGTTGAAAATTTACAATCGCTTATTTCCAAATAGTTAAACTCGTCGTTCAACTTTTCTATGATTCCGTCAAAAAAAGATTGAGCCGTGGCATAGCCTTTTGATTTTAAAACATCAATGTTTTTGAGAACGGAATTGTAAAAAGCTTCTTGAATAACAAGTGTTTGTTTCATGTGTTATCCCGCCAATCAAAATTTGTGATCAAAACCTCATCTCTGCTGTTTTTTGCTCCAACGTTGTCGATGTTTTTTATATTAAATTTATGCGTTTTTATCCATTCGGCTAATAAATAATTGGTTTCATCGTTGTGATATATTACATTGGAAAGTATAAATTTGAAGCCTCTTGAATCCAGCTCAGCGATGTAATCGAGAAGCTTGGTCTCCTCGTCTGCATTCCAACCGACGAAGCCGCGTTTGCCGTCGTTATAAGTCGCATTTGTGATAAAATAAGGTGGATCAAAATAAAACACAGTGCCCTTATCAAGCGCCTCTAATTCTAATTCGGAATAAGATGAATTAAACAGTTTTATATCTGAGGTTTTTGGATTAAATGCATGAAGTCGCTCTATAAGAGTCTCGTTAAAAGAGCAGTTACCGATGGGTGTGTTAAATTCCATTTTTGAATTGAATCGCATTTGATTTTGGAAGCAATACATGTGCAGAACAAATAATTCATATATGTCTTTCGTGGCATTATAATGATTGCGAAGCTTGATATAGCTCTCTTTGTCACACTTATGCAAGCCATAGCGCTCAATTATTTCATTGACCTTTGCTATTATATTGTTTTTGTCTTCTTCCAAAAGCATTTTAATTATATTATATGTATGAGGAAGAAGCTCGTTATAGATTACAGTATTTGCAACGATATTAGCACCAACGTTAAACGCTCCTCCCATAATATCGACGAAGGTAGATATATGCTTAGGGCAAACGCGGAGGATTTCATTAAAAATAGAATATTTGCTGCCTGTATAGTTTAATGGCGAGCGCAATATGCTATTGTCTTTTTTGAAGTAAATGATAATCTCGTTTAAATCGTCTCCCTTTTTACTTTTGCGAATGTTTTTGTACTCTCTATAGGGGAATCGATAAAGTTTAACTTCATTGTTTTTCGCAAATCTCTTTGCCAAGGCGCACAGTTCATCGACGGGAACTAAGCCTTGCGTACTATAACTTATCAAAATGTCGTTAAATTGTGCTTGGCGAAAAAGATCCTCAAAATTTACAAGAGCTTGCTCCTTGCGCGTGTATTTTGATTTTTTATAAATTTCCTTCCTTCGCCCCGTAATCCCGTTTATCTGAGGGTAATCGTATTTGGCGATGCTTTCAAGCAAATGATATGCGGAATTGTAGTCTGTAACGGTGTACGGCGGATCCAAGTATAAAACGTCGCCGCTGATCGAGCGAAGCAGTTCATTTCCGTCTTTATTGTACACGATATTTTCGGCTATCGGCTTTACGTTGTTCGGCACGATGGGCTCCAATATAAATGGCTTTAAAGCACGTTTGTCCCAAGTCTTTAAAAATGCCTCGTACGTTCCCGTCGTATTGGAAATGCCCATAACGCTTTCAATCAAGGAAGCCAAAAGAAAGTCGCGCTCGTCTGCGGACAATATAAAGTCTTTATAAAGAGTTTCTATCTCTATTCTAATGCCATCGATTTTTACGGCATTTTCAACGCTGAAATATCGGCGATCTCCAAGCGGGGAATAATTATTAGTGATAAAATATTGAGAGTCGGCAGTATATGTCTTGGCGTTGAAATAATCAAACGGGCTTTGCCCAAATTTTTCGGTGAAATTAGTAAACTCGGGCATAGCTTTATTGTAAAGCTTCGCCTTGTTCACCACGCTTAATGAATAAAGGTAATCGTTCGATAAAATCTTAAATCTATCCTTAAAGTAATCGCCAACGGCCCCCGAGCCTGCAAACAGATCACAAAAGACTTCGCCTTTTATATCATTATCATCTATAACAAATCGGATGTTTTCCAGCATCCTTGTTTTGTTTCCCAGAAAGCGCATTTGTATACCTCAATTATGATTGACCTTCACAAACTACTCGAAGAATATTTCGTAACGAATTTCGCTTTTTCATAATCGTAATAGTGTGATAGGGAATAATGAATAAGCGATCGATATTCTAAAAACAAAGCTTGACTTGCGTTAAACTATATAGCGGAGACACAGCTTATCAAATTCGAAGCAGTAAAAAGCAAAAGACAAATTTCACTACGTATTATATCATACTTTTCGCCTTTTTTCAACCGCTATTTATGTACTTTCTCTGTTAGCCAGAAAAGTTTATAATATTATTTGCAAGGTGCTTTGTTAAATTTCTACTATTCGCTCTCTCTTTTAACCTGCTAAAAATATACACTCAAAAATGATTTTTAAGGAAAAAACAGCTTTTAAATTAAGTTTTTATCGAGCTCAACTAAAAAATGCGAGCACCGACGATACGTCAGTGTTCGCATTTCTGTGTAGCGGAGAGTTAGTAACGAAAATCGAATTCTAAAACCAATTGTGGTTATTTGCAATAATTCATCTATAAATTGGGATTTGTTACTCTGGCAAACTGAAAGTTTACTTCTTTTTCAATTCAGCAATTGTACTATTTGTTAAATAAACGATATGAATTTTGTCCAAATTTTTACTACATATCTGACAAAGAGTCATACATTGCACATATAAACTGAAGATTCGGAGAAACCCTAATCGGGGTACAGGCACTGCCTTTTTGGCGGTGCCTGTTTTTGGCTCTTTCGTGGAAAAGCGCGGAGTAGCGTCGTCTCAACAGATTCTTTAGAAATTACGACACAGCAGGGTTGACTTTGATCAGGATAAGTGATACAATAAAGTGACGAAAAGGAAAGTTGTCGATAAAAATGAATTATGATTGATATCATTGTCGCTATCCTTTTGATTTTCTTTGCAATCAGACGAGCAGGGAAACAGAAAGAGGCGGCGCTGATCAATCATCATAATAGTACATCAGAATGAAATGCGAAAGGATGGTCTATGGAAAATAACGTATACAGGGGACAGCCCCATCCGAAACCGAGACGCAGATTGTTGCTGCTTTTGGCATTAACCGTCTTTTTATCAGCGGCGAGCGTATTTTGCCTTATCGGATGCGAAGATTATTCAAAAGGTCTAGCGTATTCTTATAATGACGACGCCAAGACCGCTACGGTAATCGGCATAGGCGCGTTCGATGGCGATGAGCTCGTCATCCCCTCCACGGTGAGAGGATATGCTGTGATCGCTATCGACAGCCGTGCTTTTTACGACTGTCCAACGATTAAGAGCGTAGTGATTCCCGATTCAGTCAAGACGATAGGGAAGGAGGCGTTCAAATGTCCTTCGCTCACGCGCGTGACCATTGGCAAAGGCGTGGAAGAAATCGGACACGAGGCATTCGGATACTTATCTAATCTGACCGAGCTCGAATACAACGCGATCGAGTGCGCCGATATGGACGACGTATTCATAGGCTGCGGCACTCCACAGGGACTAAACGTGACGATCGGCGCCGATGTCAAAAGAATTTCGTCGACGATGTTTTATCCTCCTAACAACGAACTTCATTATGGATTGATGTATTATTCCAGCGTCGCTTCCGTGGTGTTTGCGGATGGCTCTGTCTGTGAAAGCATCGGTGCGAAAGCCTTTCGGGAGACGGATATCGGATCGATCGTACTGCCCGACAGTATCACAACCATAGAAGAGTATGCTTTCGCAGATTGCCGAGCCTTGACAGACATTCATATGCCGAAGTCCCTGAACTCCATCGGCGACTTTGCGTTTCAGGATTGTAGTAAACTCCCTGAAATGGATCTTGCCGACACCGCCCTGACTGAAATCGGGAAAAACGCTTTTGATGGATGTGTGAGCCTCGCCGCGATCGAAATCCCGTCGACTCTGACCACCGTCGGTCAAGAGGCGTTTTTAAATGATACGGCGTTAAAGCGGGTCAATTACCACGGTGATATTGATCAATGGGCGCAGATCGATTTTAAGACGAATTATAAGACATTCATTTATGCAGAATCCAATCCGCTGTCGTATGCGCAGGATCTGTACATAAACGACGAGCTCGTTACCGAAGCAAGAATAACGACCGCTATGGTAAGTCCTTACGCATTTAATTACTGTACCAATCTTGTTCGCGTTGTGATCGGCGAAAACGTGGAATATATTGGTCATAATGCGTTTTCCGAATGCCGAAAGCTTGTAGAGGTCGTGGATAAGAGCAAAAAAACGATAGTAAGAGGGGACGAGTCTAAAGGTCTTGTGGCGTACTACGCCTTGGCTGTCAAAGAGGACGAGGCCACCGACATCAAAAAGACGGACGAAGGATTCTTGTTTTATACCGCCGACGACGGCGAGCATTATCTCTTGGGCTACGATGGTACCGAGACAGACTTGATTTTACCAGAGAATTACAAGGGAGAAGAGTATCAAGTACACGCTTATGCTTTTAAGAAGAATGCAAAAATTACAAGTGTCGTTATTCCGGACGACGTAACCAAAATTAATGAAGATGCCTTCCGCGCTTGCTACGGCCTCAAAAGAGTTGTTATCGGAGACGTCGCTTGCGTATGGCGTGGAGCCTTCAGAGGATGCAAGAGTCTCACAAGTCTGACCATAGGTGAAGGTGTGGAAACAATTTATCAGAGCGCTTTTTGTGACTGCGTCAATTTGCGTGAGATTTATTTCAATGCAAAAAACTGTAATGTGTATTCATTAGGCGCATTTCAAAATTGCGGCTCCGACG
This sequence comes from uncultured Ruminococcus sp., assembly GCA_964434325.1. Taxonomy (GTDB): domain Bacteria; phylum Bacillota; class Clostridia; order Oscillospirales; family CAG-272; genus UBA1740. The sequence continues at coordinate 1,016 of CAYSUO010000001.1, read as the reverse complement.
GCGACGGAATCAAACTTACGATAGGGAAATCGGTTACACGGATAAGCGAAAAGGCTTTTTCTTACAAAACCAATATCGCGGAAGTTATTTTTGAAGAAGGATCGGTTTGCGAAACTATCGGCGACGAGGCTTTCCATGGAAGTTCCTTTTCGAGCATTCGTTTACCCGCGAGTATAAAAAGTATAGGGGAAGGAGCTTTTTCCGACTGCACAAACCTTTCGAGCGTGCAATTCGAAGAAGGAAGTCGATTAGAGGTTATCGGGTCGGAAGCCTTTGCATGGGGATTACCTCTGACGTCAATCACCATCCCCGAAAGTGTCGTCAGTATCGGGCGATACGCGTTTTGCAATTCAGGATTAGAAACGGTCACATTTGAGGCCCCCGACGGCTGGTATTGCAAAAAGAAGAATGCTGCGAACGGCCAAGCACTTTCTTTGGAGTCGCCGTCTTCTAATGCCCTGTATCTCAGCAACAGCTTTTCTGAATACTATTGGTACAAAGAAGCGTGATATGCCGACGGTGCATCACGCAATTATATGCGTCCGCGGCGTAACCACCTCGGACAGGAAGGCGATCCATTCACTCTGTATCTGGTGATAACCATGCGAAAAGGCGGCAGAATCAACGTTCTGCCGCCTTAATCGGTGTGATTACGGAAGAAGTCAAGTAGCGATACTTGACTTCCTTCTTTATCTTCCGTTTTTTACTGTGCTACAAAGGCAAAGACGAAAGGCGAAAAACGGAGAATTAAAATAGAATATGTTTTAAGCACATAGAAAAAGCCGAGCGATTTTCACTCGGCTGCGTTTGGATATTCGTTTCATCAGTCAATCTTTATTCCGAAATAATCTCGTGTAAAAAATAATACGAACCCCGAATTTTGCTCGGTGTTCGTATTATTCGCTTTTGGCGGAGAATCGGCAACGAAAATCGAATACTAAAAAAGGACTTGTTATTATTAGTAATATTTCGCTTGCAAATTGAAATTTGATTATTTTACGATAACCTCTATAGCC